>NZ_CP139482.1:4077500-4376545 GCF_041222825.1 Candidatus Thalassolituus haligoni | reverse complement strand
CGCAAGCGTAGTCACGGCTTCCGTGCACGTATGGCGACCAAAAGCGGCCGTCAGATTCTGGCTCGCCGTCGTGCCAAAGGCCGTCAGCGTCTGAGCGCCTGAGCGGGCTGCTAGCTCCCGACCACAGTTTGCCGATGACAGATTTGAAATTTGGCCGCAACGCAAGATTGCTGAAGCCAGCCGAATTCAAACAGGTTTTTGATAATACTGAGCGGCGCGGGAGTACTCCCCAATTGCTGGTCCTTGCTTCTGGCAACCAACAACAGCGTTCACGTCTGGGGTTTGTGTTAGCCAAGAAGCAGATCCGACATGCAGTCGATCGAAATCGTGTCAAACGACTGATTCGGGAATCATTCCGTTACCACCAACATGAGTTGGGGTCATGCGATTATGTCGTACTGGCTCGGTCCGGAATTACCGAACTGGACAACCGTCAGATACGTGAGATGATTGATGCCCTCTGGTTCCGATTAAAGCGACCAACCCATGGCAAGTCCGGCAACACTCAAAGAAAACGGCGGCGTTAGTTTTACAGCCAGATTACTGCTGTTGCTTATTGCCGGCTATCGTTATGCCATCAGTCCGTTATTACCCTCCCGGTGTCGTTTTTACCCTACCTGTTCGTCCTATGCAGCTGAAGCTGTAACACGATATGGTGCCTTCCGTGGTGGCTGGCTTGCCATTCGTCGGCTGGTCAGATGCCATCCCTGGGGGGATCACGGCGTTGATTTGGTACCTGATTTACCCAAACATTCTTCCAACTGTTGTCAACGGAAACCCTGAACATGGATATCCGCCGTACGGTTATATACCTTGGCCTGGCCATTTCGAGCTATTTTCTCTTCATCACCTGGAACGACGACTACGGACAAAAAACCCGTATCGACGCTCCAATTCAGGCTGAAGCGCCTGTCGGTCCGGATACGCCCAGCGTTACCGGAGTGACCGCTGATACCGAACATCCTCAGCTGGAAGCACCTTTGGTTGCCCCTGCTGGTGATGTTTCTGCGCCATCAGGTGAGTTGATTAAAATCAAGACCGATGTGTTGCAAGTGACTATCAACCCTCGTGGAGGGGAAGTTACTGAAGTACTGTTGCCGGAATTTCCGGCATCGATCGAAACCAAAGACATTCCATTCGTGTTATTGGAAAACAATCAGCGTCGTACCTATGTGGCTCAAAGTGGCCTTATTGGACGAGATGGCATCGACACCAACGGTGGTGCCCTTTTTAGTGCTGAAAGCAATGAATACACACTGACTGAAGGCAAAGATGAGCTCGTTGTGGTGCTGTCAACAGAAACGGCCAAGGGACTGGTCGAGAAAATATTTACCTTTCATCGGGGTAACTATCTGATTGATATGCAATATCGGATTCACAATAGCTCGGCACAGCCATGGGAAGGGGTGTTTTACGCACAGTTGAAGCGTGATAACTCACCTGATCCATCTGCGGGCAGTGGCATGGGCATGCAAGCCTATCTTGGTGCAGCGTTAACGACGAAAGAAAATCGTTACGAAAAAGTTACCTACGATGATCTGGAAAGCGAGGCTTACAAGAACCAGCAGGAAGGTGGCTGGGCAGCAATGCTGCAGCACTACTTCCTGTCAGCTTGGGTACCGCCGCAAGATACTATTCATACCTACAACGGTCGTTTTGTTAAGGGTAACTATATTTTCGGTTTTTATGATCAGCCTCTGGTTGTAGCAGCTGGGTCGGTTGGTGAGACCGGTGCCAGCCTGTACGTCGGGCCAAAAGATCAGGATAAGCTGGAAAAAATTGCTCCCCACCTGGAACTGACGGTCGATTATGGCTGGCTATGGTGGATTGCCCAGCCACTGTTTTTCCTGCTGACCTTCTTCCACGGTATTGTCGGAAACTGGGGTGTTGCCATTATTCTGCTGACCTTATGTGTGAAGATCCTGTTCTTCTATCCGTCTGCGATGAGTTATCGCTCAATGGCCAACATGCGCAAGGTTGGCCCGAAGATGCAGCAGATCAAGGAACAATACGGCGATAACCGGGAAAAACTGGGCCAGGAAATGATGGCGCTGTACAAGAAAGAGAAAATCAACCCGCTGGGTGGCTGTTTGCCAATGGTGATCCAGATGCCGGTGTTTATCTCCTTGTACTGGGTACTGATGGAATCGGTTGAGCTGCGTCAGGCACCTTTTGCACTCTGGATTACCGACATGTCGGTGATGGATCCATACTTCATTCTGCCGTTGTTAATGGGTGCCTCGATGTTCGTCCAGATGCGCCTTAACCCAACGCCACCAGATCCGATGCAAGCCCGAGTAATGCAGTTTATGCCGGTAATGATGACGGTGTTTTTCCTCTGGTTCCCGGCTGGTCTGGTGCTGTACTGGGTGGTCAACAACCTGCTGTCCATTGCCCAGCAGTACGTAATTACCAAACAGATCGAAAACAGCTGATTGTTATCGACTGCGGAAACGGGAGCCTCTGGCTCCCGTTTTTGTATCTATTGCCATCGAGCTATACCATCAACAGATTGCTTTCCCACTTGTGAGGCCGCTATGAGTCATGCCATCCATCAGGACACTATTGCTGCCATTGCCACCGCCCCCGGCCGTGGCGGGATCGGTATTGTGCGGGTGTCTGGTGCTGCGGCACAAACCATTGCGCAACGTATTATCGGCTATCAGCCACAACCTCGATATGCACACTACGGCGCACTGCGTGCCGCTGCTGGCGATATTCTGGATGAAGGTATTACCCTCTTCTTTCCAGGGCCACATTCGTTTACCGGTGAGGATGTGGTTGAGTTTCAGGGCCATGGTGGCCCGGTAGTACTGGACCTGTTACTGAATGAGCTGGTGTCACAAGGTTGTCGTCTGGCCCGTCCCGGCGAGTTTTCCGAGCGGGCATTTCTCAATGACAAGCTTGATCTGGCCCAAGCGGAAGCCATTGCCGATTTGATTGATTCTGCCTCTGAACAGGCTGCGCGCTGTGCGTTGCGCTCGTTGCAGGGAGAATTTTCCCGACGTATACAGCAATTACTCGATCAGCTGATCGAATTACGTATCTACGTCGAGGCGGCGATGGATTTTCCCGAAGAGGAAATCGACTTTCTCTCTGACGGCAAGGTAGCAACCAAACTGGCTGAAGTCATAACCGCTCTGGATCAGGTACTGACAGAAGCGACCCGAGGCTCTATTTTGCGCGAAGGCATGACCGTGGTGATTGCCGGGCGACCCAACGCAGGTAAGTCCTCACTACTGAATGCCCTGGCAGGCCATGAACGGGCCATTGTGACCGACATCGCCGGTACCACACGGGACGTACTGAAAGAGCATATCCATATCGACGGCATGCCGCTTCACGTAGTGGATACCGCTGGCTTGCGCGATGCCCCTGACGAAGTAGAACGTATCGGCATCCAGCGTGCCTGGGACGAAATTCGCCAGGCCGATCGTATATTGCTGATGATGGACGCCAGTAGTGATCAGCACAGCCCGCAACAACTGCTACACGCCCTCTATGACGAACAGGGCCTGGCCGCCGAAACCGACGCACTGATCCGCAGCGGAAGGCTGACCGTGATTCGTAACAAGATCGACCTTGCCAACGAAGCCCCAGGACTGGACAACAGCGGAGCTTTGCCAATCTTACGAATCTCAGCTCGCCAGCAGCTGGGCATCGACGCCCTGCGTCAGCACCTGAAACAGGTGATGGGGTTTGAGGCCGGTGGTGAGGGTGGATTTCTGGCCCGCCGCCGTCACCTGGATGCTCTGGAGCGTGCCCGTGCCGCTCTGCAACAGGGGCAACAGCAGCTACTGAGCCTGGCCGCAGGTGAACTGCTGGCAGAAGACTTGCGCGATGCTCAGAAAGCCCTGGGAGAGATTACCGGTGAATTCAGCGCTGATGACCTGCTGGGCAAGATTTTTGGCAGTTTTTGTATTGGTAAATGAAGTACGTATTAACGCAAAGAAAGGATAACCAGATGGATTTAACTAGCTGTTATTAAAGGGATTTAATTGAAGAGCTGCTGATTCCGGATCTGCGTACCGTCGACAATCATGGTGTCGTTCGTCCCAGTGCTGAGCTGCTGGATCTCAACAAGCTGACGCTGCAGCGCCAAGAATGGCACCACGAGTATCTGATAACGAAGTTGCCGAACCCTGTGCTGTGAATCACGCCGATGCTCCTGGCCCAAGTATGTACTAACTTATCCAAAGCTGTGATTTCTCTGGCATTTAATGGCCACAGGGATGCTGGACAGTTGCTGGGGACATCTACGTATCTTTCAGGAAGCAAGCGAAGGCTCACTTCCTGAAAGATACGATCACAGACTGGTCAGCGTGCCGATCCATTCACGCACCGACGCCAAATGTACGGCGTCTTGCCCTACCCGATCAGCAACCAGTGCGCCCTGCAATGCCGATACCACCACCCGTGCCAGCGCTTCCCGTGAGACCGGCAGGAAGCGGGCGGAGCTGAGGCATTCCAGTACCCAGTCGAACAGCGCTTCATAGAAGGCATGGATAGCGGTCTGACTTTCCTCGGTCAGTTCATTCATTCCGGCACTGTAGGCCTGGGCGAGGCACTGGCGGTTATTGGTGAAATGTTCCGTATACAGGTCACAGAGCTGTTGCAGACGCTGGCGGGGACTGGTGATTCCCTCTGTGCGTTGCTGCAGTTCAGCAAAAAAAGCATGTTGGTAGTCGGTGGCCAGTTCCAGCAGCAAGGCATCCCGGCTTTTGAAGTGATAGTGCACGGAGCTGGATTTGATGCCAGCCGCCTTGCCCATTTCACGAAAACTGGCTGCAGCCAGGTTGTTTTTGCAGATCTGATCGGTCGCAATGGTTTTGAGATGATCTCTGGTTTCGCTCACAGCAAGTTCTCCCTGTATATATCTTGTGCAAATTCTATCGGGTGTTAGGAGTCAATAGAATGGCCTGGATCAGAAATATGCCGTTTTTTTGAGCAAATATGACGAAAACATGGCCTTGATGGCCTCTTTTGTACTCTGCCGGGCGAATAAATCAGGAGTTGCTATGGTTATTGGAGAAGATCACCGGAGCCAATTCCCATGCGCTTGTTCTTGTTAGTTGTTTTTTCAACCTTGATGACGGCCTGTATTTCCATTTCCAGCGATGATGATGGTGTCACCAATGCGGAGGGGCAGACGGTGAATGCCGAGACCCTGACGTTGAATGGCTTCTGGGATGGTCAGTTGGATCAGGCGGGCAGCTTAAGAATACTGATGTATCAGGGAATAATTTTCGGGCTGGATGAAAGCCGGGGCTATTATGGCTCGATCAACCTCGACAGTTCGACCCAGATCGCCAACCTTGATCTGACCGCTTATGCCATTACCGCTTCCGATGCCACGGCAGGCCACTATCTGGCCGATGGCAGTAGTGTGGACTATTTGATGGAGGGACTGGTTTACACTACGGCCAGCACCAGCGACACCCTGGTAGGAGATTATGACAGTGATCGTGGTGCCGGCAGTTTTCTATTGATGGACGATGCTACCTGGAACAATAACGCTGGTGTCGCGCTGGTAACTGGGCAATGGCAGGCGGGCGACTACAGTCTGTACATCACTTCGTTGGGCAGTCGGGCCAGTTTGAAAGCCATTTCTGCGGCCAGTGGTGGCTGCACCTTTGATGGCTTTATTGAGCCGGTCAACCAGCAATATAACCTTTATAACGTGACCCTGACCGAACGTAAAAACTGCAGCGATTATAACGCCACCAATGTGCCGGGTTATGCCACGATTACGGCAGCCGGGGCGCTGGAGTTTTTCCTGTTTGATACGGGTTCGCTGTACTACATGATTTATACGGCAGCAGTAACGGAAGCCGAGAGTACGGCTGCAACAACCACAACAACAGAAGACACGGCGACCACGGCGGTTGAATAAACCGTCGAGCCGTTCAATCACCCCAATTCCCTGCATAAGTTCACGTTTTGTACATAAACAGTCGGACGAATCGCTATCTTTGTTGACTTTTTTGTGTTTTTTTGATGAAAAGACTGGCTGCAGGAGAATTTTCCTGATCGGGCAAGCCACTACCTTGTGATGATTCATTCTTTTATTGACAGAGCATCGCCATGCGCGTTTTCGCGATAACAACAATAATTACAATGCTGGGCTGTTCGGGGTGTGTTTCCGAGGGCAGTAATCAACCTTACGAATCTTCTTACAATCGTGCGATTGCACTGAACGGTTTCTGGGATGGTCAGTTTGACCAGGCGGGTGCTGTGCGGTTGTTGATGTACGAAGGTAATGTCTATGGTTTTGATGGCACTCGTGGCTTTACCGGTACTGTTGAGTACATCAGTTACGAGCGCAGTATCTCGATGGATCTTGATGCCTGGCCGATCAGCGGCAGTAATGAAGCGCAGGGCGAGATGGCAGCCAGTGGTGCAGCAACCAGTATGGCCGTTGATGCCCTATTGGTTGAGCAGAGTGATAGTGATGGCACAATAGTGGGTACGTTCGAGACCAGTCAGTTGGCTGGTGGACTGACGCTGGAAGCCGATGGCAGCTGGGAAGAGAGCTCAGCGCTGTGGAAGCCCGTAGGTACCTGGAAAGCCGGCACAACCAGCGTGTTTATTACCGAGCTTGGCAGCAAGGCCAAGTTTGTCGGCCAGGGGGCTGGCAGCTGCAGTTTTGACGGTGAGCTCTTTTTGCTGAATAACATCTACCCCTTGATGAAAGCGCATCTGTACAACCGCTCCGGCTGCGATTTTTTTAATAAAACCGCAACAGTGAATGGTTACGCCGCCATTACGGCAGCGGGTACGCTTGAATTCTACTTTGCTGATGACAGCGAATTATTACGCCTCGAATACAGTCGTTAATACCTCGGTGACATCTATTTAATCCGGCAGCCCCCGGAGGGCGCGGGTTGCCGCCGTCCAGTGCGGTGTTGACGAATTTGACAAGGACGCGTCATTTCGCGGCATTCGCCGCCTTGCCCTGAACAACGGCAACACTCGCGCAGAGCCGTGCAGGATTAAATAGATGTTCCCTATCGTGCAGCGGCCTTCCGGCTACCTCCCCTGCTTTTCCCTCACTGTTTCGTTCTGACCACCCTGCAAGCGCCTGAAGCGATCAGTAATGGTGCAGGCATCCGGCTGGATGTTCTTCCTTGGTCATCATCTAATGGCTGGTTTTTCTGTGGATAACCCTGTTAGGAAATGTGGTAAACCCTTGTTGTAACGGGTTGCTATCCTTCAGTAACCTTTACCCGGTAATTTTTTTATACCGCTAAAAAATCACTTATCAGCTATTTATTAACAATATAACTCTTTGATTAAAAAGGATAAAAAATGATTTTCCAGGGGCTGTGGATAACACTGTACACAATGGTTTGATTACCTTATATGCCTGTGGATAGTGGTATTGCTCATATTTTGTACAAAGCCCTATCTGCTTACTGGGGTAATTGCTATAATCCGCGCCCGTTTTTGAAATTCCTGTTATTTGGTGAGGTGTCTGTGGAGTATCCCGTTCGATATGACGTGATTGTGGTCGGTGGTGGTCACGCTGGTACGGAAGCCGCACTGGCAGCGGCTCGCACCGGTAGCAAGACGCTGTTGCTGACCCATAACACGGACACGGTCGGCGTGATGTCCTGTAACCCGGCCATTGGTGGTATTGGCAAAAGCCATCTGGTGAAAGAAATTGATGCGCTGGATGGCGCGATGGCGCGGGCAACTGATCGGGGGGGGATCCAGTTTCGTACCCTCAATAGCCGTAAAGGCCCGGCGGTGCGGGCGACACGGGCCCAAGCCGACCGTGCGCTGTATCGTTCTGCAATTCGTAACATCGTGGAAAATCAGCCCAACCTGGATATTTTTCAGGCAGCCTGTGATGACCTGATTCTCGATGGTGATGGTGTTGGCAGTACTGTGTGTGGCGTGGTCACCAACACCAATATGAAAATTTATGCCACCTCGGTGGTGTTGACGGCGGGGACGTTCCTCGGTGGCCTGATTCATATTGGCATGGAAAATCACAGTGGCGGTCGTGCCGGAGATCCGCCATCGACAGCGCTTTCCCAGCGTTTGCGGGAAATGCCTTTTACCGTTGGCCGACTGAAGACAGGCACGCCGGCACGCATTGACCGTCGCAGTGTCGATTTCTCGGTGATGCAGGAGCAGCCGGGTGATACGCCGCTGCCGGTGATGTCATTTATGGGATCGCTGGCCGAGCATCCACAGCAGGTCAGCTGTTACATCACCCACACCAACGAGCGGACCCACGATATTATTCGCGCCAATCTTGATCGTTCGCCGATGTATGCCGGTGTGATTGAAGGGATTGGTCCGCGCTATTGTCCATCGATCGAAGACAAAATCACCCGTTTCGCCGACAAGACCAGTCATCAGGTGTTTGTTGAGCCGGAAGGATTAAACAGCAATGAGCTGTATCCAAACGGTATTTCCACCAGTTTGCCGTTTGATGTGCAGCTGGATCTGATTCACTCGATCCCCGGTTTTGAGAAGGCGCACATTACCCGTCCGGGCTACGCCATCGAGTATGACTATTTTGATCCCCAGCAGCTCAAGCACAGCCTTGAAACCCGCTGTATCAATAATCTGTTTTTTGCTGGCCAGATCAATGGCACGACAGGTTATGAAGAGGCCGGAGCCCAGGGCTTGCTGGCCGGTCTGAATGCGGCCTTGCGGGCGTTGGAAAAAGACGTCTGGGTGCCGCGCCGTGACCAGTGCTATATCGGTGTGCTGGTTGACGACCTGATCACCATGGGCACCAAGGAACCGTATCGGATGTTTACCAGCCGGGCGGAATATCGGCTGGTGCTGCGGGAAGATAACGCTGACCTGCGGTTGACTGAGATTGGCCGCGACCTTGGCATTGTGGGTGATCAGCGTTGGGCGGCATTTTGTGAAAAACGGGAGCAGATCGAGCAAGAAACCCAACGCTTGAAAACCACCTGGATTCAGCCGGGCTCGACAGCAGCCGAGGCACTGGCAGAGCTGGGTGAAACGGCCATCAGCCATGAATATAACCTCCATGACCTACTCAAACGCCCTGCCCTGACCTATCCGCTGGTGGCCAGACTCAAGGGCGAGCCACTGAGTGATGACCCGCGCGTGGCAGAACAGGTCGAGATCCAGGCCAAATACGATGGCTATATCGCCCGTCAGCTGGAGGATATCGAGCAATTACGTCGCTATGAACATACGCTGCTGCCGGATGACCTCGACTATGACGCCATTGGTGGCTTGTCCAATGAAGTGAAGCAGAAGCTTTATTCGCTCAAACCGGAAACTCTGGGGGCGGCGTCACGGCTTGCTGGTGTTACGCCGGCAGCGATCAGTCAGATTATGATTCATTTGAAAAAACGTAATATGGCCCATCGGATGGAAGCCTGAGTCAGTCGTACCCGCGCTGCGGTCTTATGCCGGTTGTTGCTGAAGAGGTTCAAACTCACTGCTGACTTTGTGCTAGTATCCGCCGCCCGCTGGCTGGTATGTGGTTATGTTGCCGGTGAGTATGAGGATTGCGTGCGCCAGAGAGTTCCGATATGGGTTGTTTGGCGCGGGAATCATCTTTGTTTGGCAGGACTCAAGGCACGGAATATATGAGCATGGCAACTTCTCTTCCCGCCGGATTGCGTAATCGCTTGATGCGTGGTGCGGCTCAGCTGGACATCACATTGAGCCATCAGCAAGCCGATCTGCTGATGGGCTATCTGGAGCTGCTGCACAAATGGAACAAGGCGTATAACCTCACCGCCATCCGTGATCCATCCGCGATGGTGGATTTACACCTGCTGGACAGTCTCGCCGTGCAGCCACACCTTGGTTCTGCTACCCATATACTGGATGTTGGCACCGGTCCAGGGCTGCCTGGTATGGTACTGGCGGCGCTGAATCCGCAGTGCCATTTTACCCTGCTCGACAGTAACGGTAAAAAAACGCGCTTTATGTTTCAGGCCCGTACCAGTCTGGGGCTGGAGAATGTCACCATCGTGAACGACCGGGTTGAGGCATATCATCCCGACGTCCCATTCGATATGATTGCCAGCCGCGCATTTGCCTCGCTGTCCGATATGGTGACCTGGTGCCGTCATTTGCTGGCTCCCGGCGGTTGCTACCTGGCGATGAAAGGACAGTACCCCCAGCAAGAACTTGAGGCATTACCCGCTGATGTGGCGTTGGCATCGGCCGCCATCGTCGAGGTTCCGGGCGTCGAAGGCCAGCGCCATCTGCTGCGGCTGGTCGCTGTTCCGGGCGCAGACCGTACACCGACTGATCAATAATATCCCTGTAGAGCGAAGACGATGATTCTGGCGATTACCAATCAGAAAGGCGGTGTAGGCAAGACGACGACGGCAGTGAATCTGGCTGCCTCACTGGCGGCGACCAAGCGCCGCGTGATGCTGATCGATCTTGACCCCCAGGGTAATGCCACCATGGGCAGTGGTGTCGACAAATATGCACTGGAAAACTCCCTCTACGAGGTATTGGTGCAGCGTTGCGCTGTAGAAGAAGCCATTGTGCCAGCTGGCGAGGCGGGTTATGACCTGATTCCTTCCAATGGTGACCTGACGGCTGCAGAAGTGGAGCTGATCAATGTGATCGGACGCGAGCAGCGGTTACGCAAGGCGCTGGCGAGTGTACAAGGGCGTTACGACTATATACTGATCGATTGTCCGCCATCGCTCAGCATGTTGACGGTGAATGCGATGGTGGCTGCCGATGCGGTGCTGATTCCGATGCAGTGCGAATACTATGCTCTTGAAGGCCTCAGTGCCTTGATGGAAACCGTCGACTCGATCAAGGATGCCTACAATCCACAGCTCCACATTGAAGGCCTGTTGCGCACCATGTACGACCCGCGCAATAGCCTGACAGAAGAGGTATCAGCGCAGCTGGTGAGTCACTTTGGCAAGCGGGTTTACGATACTGTCATTCCCCGCAATGTGCGTCTGGCCGAGGCACCAAGCTACGGCATACCGGCATTGCTGTATGACCGGAATTCGCGTGGTGCCATGGCTTATCTGGCGCTGGCCGGAGAAATGAATCGCCGTCACCGGGTGGTAACGGCCTGAATAGAGATGTTCGAAACGGACATGATCGGAATCAAGGTATGACAAAACGTAAACGTGGCCTGGGGCGCGGCCTCGATGCGCTATTGGCAGCGTCACACGCTGGCCAGGACGACGACTCGGCCCCAACCACCGCCGATCTCCCATCGGAGCGGGCAGATGGTGACCTGATCCATCTGCCGCTGGATGTGATCCAGCCGGGCCAGTATCAGCCCCGGCGTGATATTCAGCCGGAAGCGCTGGAAGAACTGGCGGATTCGATCCGTGCCCAGGGCTTGATGCAGCCGATTATGGTGCGTTTGCTGGCCGGTTCGGAGGATCGCTACGAAATCATTGCCGGTGAGCGTCGCTGGCGAGCAAGCCGTATGGCAGGGCTGGAGCAGATCCCGGCGCTGATTCGCAATGTGCCTGATGATGCGGCCATCGCCATGGCTCTGATCGAGAATATCCAGCGTGAAAACCTCAACCCGATGGAAGAGGCGATTGCGTTACACCGGCTGCAGCAAGAGTTTGAACTCACCCAGCAGGAAGTGGCGCAGGCGGTTGGCAAAAACCGCACCACGGTGGCCAACCTGTTGCGGTTGATGAACCTTAATACAGACGTCAAAACCCTGTTGGAGAATGGCGACCTGGAAATGGGACATGCCAGAGCGTTATTGGGGTTGAATGGTCAGGCACAAAGTCTGGCGGCCGATCAGGTAGTGGCCAAGGGCCTGACTGTACGGCAAACCGAAGCGCTGGTGCGTAGCCATGAACAAAAACAACCTGAAGCCGTAGCGCCAGCAGCCGTGCCCGATCCGGACGTCGAGCGACTGGAACGCATGCTGGGTGAGCGCCTCGGTGCCAGTGTCTCGATCCGTCATAATGCCAGAGGCAAGGGAAAACTGGTGATCAACTACACCAGCCTGGATGAACTCGACGGCATATTGAGCCACCTTCAGTAATCTGCCTGACGATTCCGCTGTGTCTTCTGTCACCGGAGCACACCGGGCTGAGGGTGGCCAACGGGTGCTGAGCGAGAAGGCAAGGGGGTGTCAGCCTTATTATTGGCAAAAATCGCGCACATTGACCCGAGTCAAGGGTGCGAAGGGCACCTAAAGCACTACGACCAATTTATTACAGATAGATCCGGTAACTGGTTGAAGGCCGGATACCTTGCCCATATAATCACCGCGCTTTTGCACTGGCCAAAGCAGAAATCCAATAAGTAATGAGGTCAGGTTGTCTACTGTACCGCGTCCGCCTGCGTACCGGATCGTCATCTTGCAACTGATCCTGGCGCTGATTTCTGCTCTGCTTGCCTGGTTACACAGTGATGTAGCCGCCATGTCGGCGTTGTTGGGAGGGTTAACTTGCGCCCTGCCCAACGCTTACTTTGTCTGGCGCGCGTTCCGCTATACCGGGGCCCGATCTGCTACCAGGATCGTGCAATCGTTTTACCAGGGAGAATCCTGGAAATTTTTGCTGACTGCGCTGTGTTTTATGGTCATCTTCCAGCGGGTTGAGCATCTGAATGTACTGGCACTGTTTGCAGGATTTATAACAGTGCAGCTGGGGCATCTGGCCTCGGCAAAAGTCGCCAATTTATAAACTATGGACTGAGAGTGAACGATGGCTGGAAACTCCCAAGAGTATATCTCGCACCACCTGACCAATCTTACCTATGGCAAACTGCCAGCGGGCTACGTTCGCCACGAAGTCGACGAACAGGGCCAGGCACATGAGCACGAACTGTCTCATGACACCTGGACCATGGCTCACAGCAAGGAAGAAGCCGCCGATATGGGCTTCTCTGCCGTGCACGTTGATTCCCTTGGCTGGTCTATCGGCCTTGGCGCCCTGATCATGTTCCTGTTCTGGCGCGGCGCAAAACGTGCCACGACAGCGGTTCCGACCGGTATGCAGAACTTTGTCGAAATGATCGTGGAATTTATCGATGGCACCGTGAAAGAGTCGTTTCACGGCCGCAATCCGCTGGTAGCACCGCTCTCGCTGACTATTTTCTGCTGGGTATTCATGATGAACTTCATGGATCTTATCCCGGTTGACGTTTTGCCTTCTATCTTCGGCCTGTTTGGTCTGCACTACATGAAAGTGGTTCCCTCCACAGACGTCAATATCACCATGGGCATGGCGTTGACTGTCTTCAGTCTGATGATTTTTTACTCTATCAAAGTCAAGGGCATCAGCGGCTTTGCCGGTGAACTGTGCCTGCAGCCATTCAAGGTCAAAAATCCGGTACTGCAAGCCATCTTTATTCCTGTCAACCTGTTTCTGGAATCGGTTGCCCTGCTGGCCAAGCCAATCTCTCTGGCGCTGCGGCTGTTCGGTAACATGTATGCTGGCGAAATGATTTTTATCCTGATTGCCCTGATGTTCACTGCTGGCGGAGCGTTGTTCCTGCTGGGCGGTGTACTGCAGTGGGCATGGGCTGTTTTCCACATTCTGGTGATCACTCTGCAAGCCTTCATTTTCATGATGTTGACCATCGTGTATCTGAGTATGGCCCACGAAGATCATTAATTTTTAACCATTAACTTACTAACTAACTTAACTACTATTTGGAGAAAACTATGGAACAAGGTCTGGTATTCCTGGCTGCAGCTCTGATGATCGGTCTGGGTGCGCTGGGTACAGCTATCGGTTTTGGTCTGCTGGGTGGTCGTCTGCTGGAAGGTACTGCGCGTCAGCCTGAGCTGGGTCCAATGCTGCAGGGCAAGATGTTCCTGATCGCTGGTCTGCTTGACGCCGTACCAATGATCGGTGTTGGTCTGGGTCTGTACCTGATGTTCGCTGCCTAAGGGTCGTTCCTTTTTTAACGAACTTCCTTAACCAACGAACATGAGGAGTCTGGCGTGAACATTAACGCGACACTTATCGGCCAGATCATCACATTCGCGATTTTCGTGTGGTTTTGCATGAAATTCGTATGGCCCCACCTGCTGGGTGCCATGCAAGAGCGTGAAAAGAAAATTGCCGATGGTCTGGACGCAGCAAACCGTGCCGAGCGCGACTTGGAACTGGCTCAGGAAAAAGCCGTTTCCCAGCTGCGTGAAAGCAAAGAAAAAGCTGCCGAAATCATCGAACAGGCTAACAAGCGTGCCAACCAAATCATCGACGAAGCGAAAGAAACCGCTCGCGCTGAAGGTGACCGCCTGGTAGCCGCTGCTCAAGCAGAAGTTGAGCAAGAGGTTAACCGCGCGAAAGAAGTTCTGCGCAAACAGGTATCTGAGCTGGCGGTTGCCGGCGCTACCAAGATCCTGGGCAAGTCAGTCGATGCATCAGCTCACGCTGATCTGCTTAATCAACTGACTGAAGAACTCTAAGCGAGGTTGCCATGGCTGAATTAACCACTCTCGCTCGGCCATACGCCAAGGCCGTGTTTGCTGAAGCAGAAGAGAAGAAGTCCCTGGATGCATGGTCAGACGATCTGGCCCTGCTGTCCGCTTATGCATCCGACGCTGCGATGGCGAAGGTGCTGGTACATCCTTCTCTGACTGCGGCACAGCAGGCACAAGCCTTGATTGACGTATGTGGCGAAAAGCTTAATGACGCAGCCAAAAACCTGGTACACGTTCTGGCAGAAAACAAGCGTCTGACGCTGTTGACTGAAATTACAGCTCTTTATGAAGAGTTGAAGGCCCAGCTGCAAAACGCAGTAGATGTCGTAGTGACCTCTGCGTACGCACTGACCGAAACCCAGTCAAACAAGCTCGCTCAGGCACTTAAAGCCAAACTGCAACGCGATGTCCGAATGACCAGCGAAGTCGATGAGTCACTCATCGGCGGCGCTATTATTCGTGCAGGCGACCTGGTTATTGACGGCTCACTCACAGGCAAGCTGTCAAAGTTGGCCGAAGCGATGAAATCCTAGTTTGAGGGACGATGCATGCAGCAACTGAATCCATCCGAGATCAGTGAAGTCATCAAAAAACGCATCGAAAGTCTCGATGTGACTTCACAAGCCCAGAACGAGGGCACCGTTGTATCCGTATCCGACGGTATCGTTCGTATCCATGGTCTTGCCGACGTAATGTACGGTGAGATGATTGAATTTGACGGCGGTGTCTACGGCCTGGCCATGAACCTGGAACGCGACTCTGTAGGCGCGGTTATTCTGGGCGAATACAAATCGCTGGCCGAAGGCCAGAAAGCGAAATGTACCGGTCGTATCCTGGAAGTTCCAACCGGCGAAGCCCTGCTGGGTCGTGTTGTGGACACTCTGGGTCGCCCGATTGACGGCAAGGGTCCGATTGAGACCAACACATCTGCACCTGTTGAACGCGTTGCGCCTGGCGTAATTGCTCGTCAGGGTGTAGATCAGCCGTTGCCAACCGGTTACAAGGCGGTTGACTCCATGGTTCCTGTCGGTCGTGGCCAGCGTGAGCTGATCATTGGTGACCGTCAGACCGGCAAGTCGGCGATGGCGATTGATGCCATCATTAACCAGAAAGGCACCGGTATTAAGTGTGTCTACGTGGCGATTGGCCAAAAGCAGTCTTCCATTGCGAACGTGGTTCGTAAACTGGAAGAGCACGGCGCCATGGAACACACCATCATTGTTGCCGCTGGTGCTGCCGATCCTGCAGCGATGCAGTTTCTGGCGCCATACGCCGGTTGTGCGATGGGTGAATACTTCCTCGATCGCGGTGAAGACGCCCTGATTGTATACGATGACCTGACCAAACAAGCCTGGGCTTACCGTCAGATCTCATTGTTGCTGAAGCGTCCTCCTGGTCGTGAAGCTTACCCTGGTGACGTTTTCTATTTGCACTCCCGTTTGCTGGAACGTGCTTGTCGGGTGAACCCTGATTACGTCAAAAACGTAAGCGGTGTTGAAGGCAAGACCGGTTCGCTGACGGCCCTGCCGATCATTGAAACCCAGGGCGGTGACGTCTCTGCGTTTGTACCAACCAACGTGATCTCGATCACCGATGGTCAGATCTTCCTGGAAACCAACCTGTTCAACTCTGGCATACGTCCAGCGATGAACGCCGGTATTTCGGTTTCCCGTGTCGGTGGTGCAGCACAGACCAAAATCATCAAGAAGCTGGGCGGTGGTATTCGTTTGGCGCTGGCTCAGTACCGTGAACTGGCAGCGTTTGCCCAGTTCGCTTCTGATCTGGATGAAGCGACCCGCAAGCAGCTGGAACATGGCCGCGCAGTGACCGAGCTGATGAAGCAAGGCCAGTACGCACCGATGTCGACTGCGGAAATGGGTCTGGTGATTTATGCCGCCAACGAAGGCTTCCTGAACGACGTAGAAGTGGCGAAAATCCGTCCATTCGAAGCTGCCCTGCTGAGCTTTGCCAACAGCGAATTTGCTGAACTGATGGCGAAAATCAACGTGAAAGGCGACTTTAACGACGAGATCGCAGCCGGTCTGAAAGAGTGTATTGAATCTTTCAAGAGCTCTCAGACCTGGTAAGTCCGGGGCTGGCACGGAGCTAATCCCGTGCCAGCGTGGATTCACGCAACGTAAGGCAGCTTGATTATGGCAGTCGGTAAAGAAATTAAAGAGCAGATTACGAGCGTAAAAAGCACGCAAAAAATTACTTCAGCCATGGAAAAAGTGGCTGTTAGTAAAATGCGTCGCGCTCAGCTGCGCATGACCCAAAGCCGTCCATTTGCGGATAAAATCCGTAGTGTTATCGGTCACCTGGCGAATGCGACATCTGAATACCGCCATCGTTATCTGCAAGAACGCGACATCAAGCGCGTTGGTTACATTGTGGTTTCCTCCGACCGTGGCCTGTGTGGCGGTTTGAACAACAACCTGTTCAAGCGTGTGGCACAGCAAGCGAAAAACTGGAAAGAACAAGGTGTGGAAGTTGACTTCTGCTCTGTGGGTGCCAAGGCATCACTGTTCTTTGCCAATTTTGGTGGCAACGTTGTGGCTGCAAAAACCCATCTGGGTGATGCACCGGAACTGGCCAGCCTGATCGGTTCGGTAAAAGTGATGCTGGATGCATTTGATGAAGGCAAGATCGATCGCCTGTTCATCATGCACAATCGCTTTGTGAACACCATGACGCAACAGCCCATCGCGGAACAATTGTTGCCGCTAAAAGCGGAAGAAGACGATTCACTGAAACACCACTGGGACTACATCTACGAACCGGACGCCAAGGATATCCTTGAAGGTTTGCTGGTTCGCTATGTTGAATCCCAGGTATACCAGGGTGTGGTTGAGAACAATGCCTGTGAACAGGCCGCGCGTATGCTGGCAATGAAAAGTGCCACAGATAACGCCGGTGAGATGATCAACGAGCTGAATTTGCTATACAACAAGGCTCGTCAGGCAGCGATCACCCAGGAAATTTCGGAAATCGTTAGCGGCGCCGCGGCTGTATAAGCCGGGGAACGAAGGTTTTAAGGTTAAGAGGAACCGAATATGAGCGGACGTATCGTACAGATCATCGGTGCCGTTATCGACGTGGAATTCCCACGCGACAGCGTACCCAAGGTCTACGACGCCCTGACCGTTGATGGTACTGAAACTACTCTGGAAGTTCAGCAACAGCTGGGTGATGGCGTGGTTCGTACTATTGCGATGGGCTCCACAGAAGGTCTCAAGCGTGGCCTTCAGGTAACAAACTCTGGCGCTCCCATCTCTGTACCAGTCGGTATCGAGACGTTGGGACGTATTATGGACGTCCTTGGCCGTCCGATTGATGAATGTGGCGAGATCGGTGAAAAAGAGCGTTACTCTATTCACCGTGCAGCGCCCGGCTTCGATGAGCAAGCCAACTCCACCGACCTGCTGGAAACCGGTATCAAGGTAATTGACCTTGTGTGTCCGTTTGCCAAGGGTGGTAAAGTCGGTCTGTTTGGTGGTGCCGGTGTTGGTAAAACCGTCAACATGATGGAGCTGATCAACAACATTGCGAAGGCACACTCCGGTTTGTCGGTATTCGCAGGTGTGGGTGAGCGGACTCGTGAAGGTAACGATTTCTACTACGAAATGGCGGAATCCGGGGTTGTAAACCTGGATGACAAAGCCAAATCCAAAGTAGCGATGGTGTACGGCCAGATGAACGAACCCCCAGGCAACCGTCTGCGTGTGGCTCTGACTGGTCTGACCATGGCAGAGAAATTCCGTGACGAAGGTAAAGACGTACTGTTGTTTGTTGACAACATCTATCGTTATACCCTGGCGGGAACCGAAGTATCTGCACTGCTGGGCCGTATGCCTTCCGCAGTAGGTTACCAGCCGACTCTGGCTGAAGAAATGGGTGTTCTGCAGGAGCGTATTACCTCCACCAAGAACGGCTCCATTACTTCTATCCAGGCGGTATACGTACCAGCGGATGACTTGACGGATCCATCACCAGCAACCACCTTTGCCCACTTGGACTCCACTGTGGTACTGAGCCGTGACATCGCATCCAAGGGTATTTACCCGGCGATCGATCCACTGGACTCTACATCACGTCAGCTGGATCCACTGGTTATCGGTAACGAACACTACGACATCGCTCGTGGGGTTCAGGGTGTACTGCAGCGTTATAAAGAGCTGAAGGACATCATTGCGATTCTGGGTATGGACGAACTGTCCGACGAAGACAAGCAGCTGGTTGCTCGTGCACGTAAGATCGAACGTTTCCTGTCTCAGCCGTTCCACGTGGCAGAAGTGTTCACGGGTGCGCCCGGCAAGTACGTTTCACTGAAAGAAACCATCCGTGGTTTCCAGGGTATCCTGAACGGTGATTACGACGCATTGCCTGAGCAGGCCTTCTACATGGTTGGTACTATCGACGAAGCCGTCGAAAAAGCCAAAAACATGTGATTCAGGCTGGTAAGGCCGGGCTATTCCGGCTTTACCTCCTCAACCTGAGGAATACCTTATGGCGATCACTGTACATTGCGATATTGTCAGTGCCGAAGAGAATCTCTTCTCCGGTCTGGTCGAGCGCGTCGTCGCTGCAGGCTTGCTGGGTGATCTGGGTGTTGAGCCAGGCCATGCGGCGCTGCTGACCCCGCTGAAGCCAGGTCCGGTTCGTATCGTCAAACAAGGCGGTAGCGAAGAGATTGTTTACGTCTCTGGTGGTTATCTGGAAGTTCAGCCAAACAGTGTGACTGTATTGGCTGATACGGCAGTTCGTGCGCACGATATAGACGAAGCTGCTGCTCTGGAAGCCAAGAAACACGCTGAGCAGGCGTTGGAAAATCAGGGTGCAGACTTTGATTATTCTCGTGCTCTGACCCAGCTTGCTGAAGCCGCAGCCCAGCTGCGTACCATTCAGCAAATTCGCGAGAAACTGGGCAAGCATTAAGCTGCCCGTTTTTTTCGTTTAAGCCCTCGAGTATTCGAGGGCTTTTTATTATTGACTGACAGGATGTCGGGTTCCCCTTTTTTCTTCCCGCTGCCCCTCTTCCTGTTTGCACCGTATGATTTTCCCAAAGCTCAGGAGAGCGTCATGATACCTAAAATATTTGCAAAATCCTTGTTGCCTTTGATGGTGGCGTCTTCTTCGTCTGTGATGGCAGGCCAGTTTTATATTGGTGCCGGCATGGCCGGGTTGGCAGGCAGTGGCGAAGAAGAGTACACACAGGGGTCGTCCTCCAGGACGTACGACTACAGCTATTCGAACGCTTCAATACGTCTTGGCTATCAGTGGAGTTATGCCAATCGTCTGGAGTTGTCTATTGGCTCCATTGATGTCGAATACGATGAAAACTATGAGGATGAAACATACAGCGGTTTTGACGTTGACTACTACTTCGTCTGGGGTGAAAGCATCAAGCCTTACCTGATGGTGGGCTTGGGTTCTTACACGTTTGAGGATTCTGCTCAGTACTTTTCGGATAATGACGATCTTTCCGGGTTGGCATTCAACTTTGGCGGTGGTGTGATCTGGCAGTTCCATGAACATCTGGACGTTGAGTTAGGCTACAAATTCAAGTCCATCAGCTGGCAGGATGCTACGGATGGCTATAATACCTACGAAACCCAATCTACCCACAGTGGTATTGATGCCGCCGTGCACGTGTTGTTCTGAGAAATCGTGCTGTCGCCATTTGTGAAACCAGACGTTCAGGCGTCTGGTTTTGTTTCTGACTTGTCTGTTTGCACAGCGTGTATCGACTGATTTTGCTCAAATACCTGGTAAGCCGTTTTCACCACGCTGGCATGGCGTTCGGCCAGGCGTTGATGATCTTTGTCGTAGCCTCCGCCAATCACAGTCACTACTGGTATTCTTCGTTGCTGGCAATATTCCAGTACCCAGCGATCACGCTGCTGAATCCCCTCAAGGGTTACATTCAGGTGGCCGAGCTCATCTCCTTCCCACACATCCACACCGGCATCGTAAATCACCAGCTCTGGCTGTTGTTCATGAATCAGGCGTTCGAATGTTTCTCTAACTATCGCAAGATAGGCAACATTATCGAGGTATTGATCAAGGCCAATATCGAGGTCACTGCGGCTTTTCCGGAATGGAAAATTTTTCTCGCAGTGAATGGAACAGGTAAAGGCGCGGGGTTCATGCGCCAGCATGGCGGCGGTACCATCGCCCTGATGCACATCCAGATCAAACACAAGCAGCCGTTTGACTTCTCGTCGTCGCAATAAGGTGAGTGCGGTATAGGCGAGGTCGTTGACCAGGCAAAAACCGGAGCCAAAATCATAATGCGCATGGTGAGTGCCGCCGCCCAGATGGCTGGCGATGCCATGCTGGAGTGCCAGCCGGGCTGCCAGCAGGGTGCCATTGGGTGCGGTCAGGGTGCGGTCAATCAGCCCCTGGCTCCAGGGTAAGCCCAGACGTCGCCAGGCTTTTGCCTCAATGGCATCGTCTAACAGCCCTTGCAGGTAAATCGGACTGTGGGCAATCGCAAGGTCGGCGACGGAGGCCATGGCCGGTTGGTAGAGGTTGTCGCTGATATATCCCTGCTGCAACAGGTGTTCGTACAAACGCACAAACTTGGACATCACAAAGCGGTGGTTTGCGGGGAAGGGACAGGAGTAGTTGGAGTGATAAACCAGCGGCAGCTTCATGAAGAATCGGGGGTCAGGTACTCGATAAAGGCAGTTTCATCCAGTGGTTTGCTAAACAGATAGCCCTGGAATTTGGTGCAACCATGGGACAGAAGGTACTCCCGTTGCTGCTCGGTTTCCACACCTTCGGCGACAATATCCAGATACAGGCTATGGCCCAGCTGGATAATGTAGTCAACAATATTGGCATCGGCAGCGGAGTTGTTGATATTACTGACAAAGCTGCGATCAATCTTGAGTGTTTGGATCGGCAGGCTCTGGAGGTAACTGAGGGAGGAATAACCAGTGCCAAAATCATCCATCGAGACATTAAAGCCGTGGTGTACCAGCCGTTGAATCAGTGATTTGACCAGCTGCTTGTCATTGACAAAAATCCCCTCGGTGATTTCCAGTTCCACCAATCTTGGCGGGATATCGAATGCCTCGATATGGAACACCAATTGGTCAAAAAAGTTGGCATTGAGGAACTGTACCGGACTGATATTGATGGCGAGGCGTTCGAATCCCTGGGGGAGTAAATGCTGCTGCCGCAGCCTGGCCAGTGTCTGACAGCTGGCTGACAGCACCCAGTCACCCAGTTCCACAATCAGGTTGGCCTCTTCGGCAGCAGCGATAAACAGGTCGGGCGGCACTGGCTTGCCCCGGTGCTGCCACCGGCACAGCACCTCAGCGCCAATGATGCGCCCGAGATGGTCAAGCTGTGGTTGAAAGGCCAGACTGAAGGCTCTGGCCTTGATGGCATCGTGAAGATCATTGATCAGACTGAGTTTGCTTTGGGTTTCCCGTTGCATGTGCTCGCTATACAGGCTCCAGCCATTACGTCCATGGGCTTTGGCATAATACATGGCGGTATCGGCCTGTCGGATCAGGTCTGACGAGGTATGCTGGTCAAAAGGAAATAACGAAATACCTATACTGGCCGATAAGTGAAAGCTGTGTCGATTGTATAAAAATGGTTGCCGGAATTGTTCCAGCAAGGCACTCGCGAAGTTGGTGGCCTGGTCGACAGCCTCATTGGCATCGCTGTAAAGCTCGTCGGGCAGCAGCAGGAATTCATCGCCTCCCAGCCGGGCGCACAGATCTCGTGGCCCGGCGCAGAGGCGTAATCGTTCCGCTGCCTGCTGCAAAATGGCGTCGCCGACAGGGTGACCCAGAGAGTCATTAATATTCTTGAAATGGTCCAGATCGATAAACAGCAGGGCACCAAAGCGAGAGCATTTGCGCGCTGCTGACAGGTGCTCCCTGACTCGACCCAGCGCCATCTCCCGGTTGCTGAGCCGGGTCAGCGTGTCGTAGTGAGCGCGGTATTCCACCTCCTGCTGTTTCAGGCGCAGTTCAGTCACGTCGCGGATCAGCCAGAAAACGCCGTCGACACCCTGCCCATCGCTGCGTTCAAGCCGAAACGGAGTCATGCGGGATTCGAGATAGCGATCCTGATGCTGCAGCGACTCAATCACTACCGACTCTTGACTGATGGCACGTAGCCAGCAAGCCCGGACACTGTCTGCCTGACCGTGTTCGATCCAGCCCCAGGCCGGTTGACCGGTCAGATTACGCGATAGCTCTGACACGTTGCTGTGCTGGTTGCCGATGCGTTCGCGAATGTATCCCTCGCGGTCAATCAGGAAGGCAACATCCGGGAAGGTACGGGAGAAGGCCCGGTCGACGGCATTTTGCCGTTCAATCTGGGCGATCGATAACTGCAAGTGACGGCTGAGCTGATTAAAGGTATCTCCCAGTTCGGTAAATTCCCGGCTGCTGCATTGTTCCAGCGTCTGGCCGAGTTCACCTTGGCGCAAGCTTTGGGTAAAGCCCTGCAAGCGTGTTAACGGCGCCAGCACCTGGCGTTTGAGTAATTGGCTCAGGCCAAGGCTATAGAGCAGGATCAGGCCCAGTAGCAGGGCCAGCTTTTGCGCCAGGTCGATCAGCATGCGGTGATATTCATGCTGAACGTTGTACCAGGCGACCAGCAGTCCTCTGGACTGCTGGCGGATACCGTTCTGGTAATAAACCGGCAAGGCGGCTGTGTAAATATTACCCTGTTCTGACAGGAGCAATTCTTTTTGCTGGTTGTCTGGCGATGGGCGACTGTTATGGAGTACGGTTGGCAGTTGCCCTGATGCGCCTATGCGACCACGATCAGTGGAGAACAGGATCAATCCATGTTGAATCACATCGACACGGGTGATATAGCGATGAGTGGCCATATAGCTGACGGATCGGTCTGCGAGGGCGGTGTTTTCTACGGCCAGTGAATGTTGCAGCTGCTGTTGCAGTACACCAAGGTCGTATTCGATCTTGTTTTTCCAGCTGTCATGGAACTGACTGTTGGTCGCATCAAAAAGAAAGTAGGCCACTGCAATGGCTGTCGTGCCCAGTGCCAGTACGGCCCAGGACATCAGAATGAGGCGAATGGAGTAGGATCCATTAGGTCTCACGGCCCGTTCTCTGCGACCAGGGACGCCGTCGTGCGCAGGGTCGGGATAGAGCCGGGCTTCAGCAAGTGGTGGGTTTGCATCAGCTTGACGAGATCACTGGCGTGACGGGACAAGCGGGAGCGAGGGCCAGCCAGTAGTCGCAGATTCTCATCCTGATCGGGCATTGTCAGACCCAAGTAGGCATCTTTGATGTGAGTGGCTGGTAACTTGAGCCGTCGGTTAATGATATCAAGGGCAGCCGGGTCGCCACGTTCAATACGTTGTTTTGATACCAAAAAACCGTTTACCAGGCCACGTAAGGCGGTGTGTCGGGTTGCCAGCAACTCGGTTCTGACGGCGAGCACATCGACAATCTGGCCAGGAATATCGGCACTGGAAAACAGCGGAGTCGCACCGGCGGCAAGCAACTGCAAAGAATACGGCGCAAAGGTGACAGCGGCATCTATCCGGCCAGCAGCCAGCGCATCAAGATATTCATTCTGCCTCAGGTTGACGATGGTGATATCACTGAGCGTGAGCTGTGTCGATGCCAGTGCGGCTTGCAGCATCAAGGCACCGACGGCACTGGTCTCAACGCCAATGCGCAGGCCTGCCAGCTCGGCGACGCTGTGAATCTCTGGCCTGGCCAGAACCACATCGGCTCCCAGGGATTGGTCGCAGATCAGCACCACGGTGAGGTCCAGTCCCTCGCTGGTGAGTAGCAAGACCTCGTCCAGTGTCAATGCGGCGCCTTCCAGTTGCCCTTGTCTCATGGCATCCATTACATCGGGAGCACTGGCCAGCTCTACAAGACGTAGTTGCCCGGTATCCAGCAAGCCGTCTTCCCTGGCCAGATAAAAAGGCTCATAACCGGGCCAGACGTTGGTGCCGATGCGTAGCAAGGGTAAGGGAGCATGCTGATCACAGGCACCCAGAGATAGCAATGTCAGCGTGAACAGGCAAAGGTGGAGAAAAGGCACGGCCGCTCCAAAACAAACGATTATTATCAGTCTAGCAGTCAAACTTATAACAGGTTAAGCCGTCCTACGACCAAGGGCGAGTGGCAATCGGGCTGTCAATATGATCCCTTAGCAGACTATCAGGGTTGTCCCCGATCTTGCTGAGCAACGCCTGTTCAGCACTTTATAAAGGCAGCAGGCCTGAAATCCATCCCGCGCAGCAGAGCATATCCTTCAGAGGTTGATGTGAAAAAAGATAATAAAAACAAGATAACAACGACGGAAAATCAGGCAATCTCCAGTTTCGAAAACTTCTTCTATCGCTATGTTGCCTGGTTTCCGATTCTGGTACTACCGGCGCTGGTATGGGAAATGTTCAGCGTCAACGACTATGTCCCGGCAGGGTTGATCGGCGTTATGCATGCCGTGCTGGTGTTCCGTCTGGTCACGATTGCCGGGCAGCAAGGCTGGTTCAAAAAGCGGCAGCAGCTGTAAACAGACAGTGTGCGGTATCGATTGACGTACGGGACTTTTGGGCACGCCGTACTTTTTGACGGGCCACTTTCTGAGAGGGCAGGGCTGTTGACTGAAGCCAGTATTGGCGGGAGTCCAGCGGATTCCTGTCAATACTGGTGACTCTAAAGAGCCAGATTCCACTCTCCTGCAGTAGAGCAGCCCTAAGTTCGGCAGACTTCCGGGTATTTCAGGCAAGGTTTTCTTCGCGGTCAGCCAATGCACGGCTGGCGCGTATTGCCGCAGCGCGTACCTGGTCTGGCGCAGTGCCACCAATGTGGTTACGAGCGGCGACTGAGCCTTCCAGTGTCAGCACTTCAAACACATCGGCACTGATTTCAGCAGAGAACTGCTGCAACTCTTCCAGCGTCATGTCACTGAGATCCTTGCCCTGTGCCAGACCATAAGCGACAGCCTTGCCAACAATTTCATGGGCATCGCGGAAGGGAATGCCCTTGCGCACCACGTAGTCAGCGAGGTCGGTGGCGGTGGAGAAGCCGCGCTTGGCAGCACCCCGCATATCGTCCCGGCGTGCTTGCAGGTGGGGAGCCATATCGGCGAATGCCCGCAGGCTGTCCCGCAGGGTATCGACGGTATCAAACAGTGGCTCTTTATCTTCCTGATTGTCTTTGTTGTAGGCCAGTGGCTGGGATTTCATCAGTGTCAGCAGACTGACCAGATGGCCGTAGACCCGACCGGTCTTGCCGCGTACCAGCTCGGGAACATCCGGGTTCTTTTTCTGCGGCATGATGGAGGAACCGGTACAGAAACGATCCGGCAGATCGATAAAACGGAACTGCGCCGAAGCCCACAGCACCAGCTCTTCTGAAAAACGCGACATATGCATCATGATCAGGGCCGCCGCGCTGGTGAATTCGATGGCAAAATCGCGATCGGAAACCGAATCCAGGCTGTTCTCGGTGGGGGCATCAAAACCCAGTAGTTCGGCAGTGTAAAAACGATCAATCGGATAGGTTGTACCTGCCAGGGCAGCAGCGCCGAGTGGCAACTGGTTCATGCGTTTCCGGCAGTCCTGCAGACGCGCATAGTCACGTTCCAGCATCGCATTCCAGGCCAGCAAATGGTGACCAAAGGTGACGGGTTGTGCCGTTTGCAGGTGGGTGAAGCCGGGCATGATGGTATCGGCTTCCCGGCTGGCCAGTTCGATCAGGCCCTGCTGCAAGCGGGTCAGTTCGGAGCAGATGAGATCAATTTCGTCGCGCAGGTACAAGCGGATATCGGTCGCGACCTGATCGTTACGGGAGCGGCCGGTGTGCAGTTTTTTGCCGGTAATACCGATTTTGGCAGTCAGCGCGGCTTCGATGTTCATATGAACGTCTTCCAGCGCGACCGACCAGTTGAAATTGCCGCGTTCAATCTCGATCCGAACCTCTTCCAGGCCGCGAATAATATCGTCGCGCTCGGCGTTGGTCAGCACGCCGACATGCGCCAGCATGCGGGCATGGGCAACCGATCCCTGAATGTCCTGACGGTACATGCGTTGGTCAAAGTCCACTGACGCGGTGTAACGGGCAACAAAAGCATCGGTTGGCTCGGAAAAACGGCCGCCCCACGAGGCATTGGTGGATTGATCAGTCATGTGGTCCCCTTAAATAAACACAAACGTTGTCGGCCGCTGGCGATGCCAGCGGCAACATAAAATTTCAAGGCGCAGAGTATACCTGCGGCGTGCCAACGGTTTAACCGGAATGTGGAGCAGATACTTGCCGTCACTCGTGACTAAAGCGAGACTAGCGACCTGTCGGTGCTCCAAGTCCGACAGGCTCCCAGCTGTTTATCTCATTCCATGGCCAAAGGCGTCCGTTATGCCGAACACTACCGCCGTTGTCAGTCGTCAGCATGATCCCGGTTTGCTGGATGCTTTTTTTCTGCCAGATCTCTGCAACACCCGAGCGATCCTGTTTTTGTTGGCGGTCAGCGAAGGGCTGGTGGCGATTCTGACGCTGATGGAGTCGTCCCTGGCGGCGTTTTCCTGGGAGCGATTCGGGCTGGTGTCGCTGTTTGTGCAGTGGGTTGCGCTGCTCTCGGTCGCGATTCTGTGCCAGTTACGTTTTGTTCTGGTGCAGGTCAACGTGCTGTTGGTATCGGTACTGGCGCTGCTGCTGGTGCAGCTGGTGACTCTGGGTGTCAGCTTGATGGCCGACTGGCTCTGGCCGACCAGCCTGCGGAGTATTGATTGGCTCTGGATTGCCCGTAATGCGTTGGTCAGTGCGCTGGTGACGGCGTTGGCGTTACGTTATTTTTACGTCCAGAGTCAGTGGCGGATACAGGCTCAGGCCGAACTCAAGGCGCGGCTGTCGGCCTTGCAGGCGAATATTCGGCCACACTTTTTTTTCAACACGCTGAACACTGTGGCGGCATTGATTGTGATCGACCCGGAAAAAGCCGAAAACATGCTGCTGGATCTGGCGCAGTTGTTCCGGGTGGTATTAAAAGCCGATGACCAGCCCTCTACCTTGGCGCAGGAGAT
Organism: Candidatus Thalassolituus haligoni; assembly: GCF_041222825.1. Lineage (NCBI taxonomy): Bacteria > Pseudomonadati > Pseudomonadota > Gammaproteobacteria > Oceanospirillales > Oceanospirillaceae > Thalassolituus > Candidatus Thalassolituus haligoni. The sequence continues at coordinate 4,349,111 of NZ_CP139482.1, read as the reverse complement.
TGAATTTGGCCAGCGCTATCTGGACATCGAGCATACCCGGTTGGGGTCGCGGCTGGAGGTTGAATGGCAATTGCCAGAGCCACTGCCAGAAATCACCATGCCAGCACTGATTCTCCAGCCTTTGCTGGAAAACGCCGTCTACCATGGTGTGCAGCCATTGGTGGGGGGCGGCTGGATCCGTATTTCGCTGACCGCCGTCGCCGGTGGCTGGGAGCTGGCGGTGGCGAATGCTCGCCTTCCCGGTGCCAGCCCGCCAGGCAACGGCATTGCCCAGCGTAATATTCGTGCCCGGCTGGAAACCCTGTTTGGTGAATCTGCCCGGCTGCAGACCGCAGAGCTGCCGGATGAATATCAGGCGCGGATCTTGGTTCCGTCGCATTCTGGAGAGCATACCCATGAGTTATCGCATCGCTCTGGTTGATGATGAGCCGCTGGCCCGTGACCGGCTGGCGCGATTGATAGGAGAACACCCGGACTTTGAGTTGGTGGCTGAGCTGGAGAGTGGTGATGCTGTGCTGGAGTGGCTGGTATTCAACGGTGTTGATGTACTGTTACTCGATATCCAGATGCCCGGTCGTAGCGGCCTCGAAACCGCGCAGGCAGTACAGCAGCATGCGCATCCTCCGCTGGTGGTTTTTTGTACCGCTTTTGACGAACACGCGCTGGATGCCTTTGGCGTCAGTGCGATTGATTATTTGCTCAAGCCGGTGCGTCCGGCGGATTTGCAGCGGGCACTGGATCGGGCCAGAGAGCGCCTGGCCGGTCGGGCGCAGCGCCGCATTGCCAGTCTTGGGGTGCGTAGCCATCTGACTGCTCGTACCCATATGGGGCTGCAGCTGATTCCGGTGGAAGAAGTCTGCTACTTTTTGGCCGACCAGAAATACGTAAACGCTATCCACGAGCAGGGCGAAACCCTGATCGATGACAGCCTGCGCCAGCTTGAAGACGAGTTTGGTGATCGCTTCGTCCGTGTACACCGCAGTGCACTGGTGGCGCGGGATCGTATCGTTCGGCTGGAAACCCTGGAAGGTGGTGGTCACTTTGTCCATTTACGTGGACTTGATGCTGGTGTAGCGGTCAGTCGTCGCCATTTACCAGAAGTTCGCAAGGTGATGAAGTCACTGTAATGGGCCGATAATGGCATTTGCTGATCCGGGTAATTTCAGCTGACGCGCCAGCACTGGTATGATTCGGCAAATTTATGATATCGCGGCGGTCTGCCAGTCAGACCGTCACGCTTCCGTCGAATAAGGATCACTATGTCGTCAGCACGCCTGCTCCGTATTGCCACCCGCAAAAGTCCTCTGGCCCTGTGGCAGGCTGAACATATCAAGGCCCGCCTGCTGGCATTGCATGACGGGCTTGAAGTCGAGCTGGTGACCTTCTCAACCCAGGGCGACAAAATTCTCGATACCCCATTAGCCAAAATCGGTGGCAAGGGTCTGTTTGTCAAAGAGCTTGAGGTGGCGATGCTGGACGGACGGGCGGATATTGCCGTGCACTCCATGAAAGACGTGCCGATGGAATTTCCGCCAGGACTGGAACTGGGTGTCATCTGTGAGCGGGAAAATCCGCTGGATGCCTTTGTATCCAACCATTACCGCAGTGTTGACGAACTGCCACAGGGGGCCATCGTCGGCACGTCGAGCTTGCGCCGTCAGTGCCAGTTGCAACAGCAGCGACCGGATTTACAGATCCGGTCGCTGCGCGGCAATGTCCAGACCCGGCTCGGCAAGCTCGACAGCGGTGAGTTTGACGCCATCATCCTGGCGTCCGCCGGGCTGTTACGGATGGCGATGGCAGACCGCCTGACGGCGTTTATGGCGGCGGAACAGTCACTGCCAGCCGGTGGTCAGGGGGCCTTGGGCATCGAATGGCGCAGCGACGACGACACCACCAAGGCGCTGATTGCCCCGCTGGGCCATGCCGACACCACCGCATGCGTACTGTCTGAGCGGGCATTGAATCGTCGCCTGCAAGGAGGCTGTCAGGTGCCGATTGCCGCTTATGCCGAACGTGTGGGCGAACAACTGACCTTGCGGGGGCTGGTCGGTTCGGTGGATGGCAGTACCGTATTGACCACCCGGCAACAGGGATCGATAGCCGATGCCGAGGCGATTGGTATTCTGGCGGCGGAACATTTACTGGCCCAAGGTGCTGGCGAGATTTTGTCGGCCGTTTACGGCCACGAGGTGCGCTAGGCCTTGGTGACGATTCTGGTGACTCGCCCCGAGGGTCAGGCTGATCAGCTGATCGGCGCACTGGAGCAGTGTGGTTATCAGGTATTACATCGTCCACTGATGGCGATTCAACCGGTTGCCGCAGACAGCCCGGCAGCGCGAGCAACCCGCAGTTGTATGCTCGACCTTGACCTGTATCAGCAGGTGATTGCTATCAGTGCCAATGCCGCCCGGCAAGGGCTGGCCTGGCTGGATGAATTCTGGCCCCAGCCACCACTGGGTCTGAACTGGTACGGCGTTGGCCCTGCCAGTGTCGAGCCACTGCGCGAGTTCGGTCTGGATGCCCAGTGTCCGGTCAGCCGCTATGACAGTGAAGGACTGCTTGCATTAGCCGCCTTGCAGCAGATCGCAGAACAACGCATTCTGATCTGGCGCGGAGTGGGCGGCCGCGAAACACTGGCCAGTGAGTTACGCGCCCGTGGAGCCCGTGTTGACTATGCCGAGCTATACGAGCGGCAGCCGGTGCCGTACAGCAGCGACGACTGGGACACCGCATTGGCGGCTTGTCCGTGGCTGTTGCTCAGCAGCGGGCAGGCGCTGGATATTATTGAAGGGCAGGTGCCAGAGTTGGCCAGACGTATCGCCGGGTTGATATTGCCCAGCGAACGTATTGCCGCAGCGGCGCGCGCCAAAGGCTATGATCCGGTACTGGTACCCGCCAGTGCACGGGATGAAGATATGCTCAGTTGCCTGGCAGCGCAGCTGTAACCCGATAACCAGGTCGCAAGCGGCGGCGGTGACAGGAAGACAGACGTGGATAACAACAAAGACAAGCAGAACACAGCAGGCACGCCGGCAGACAGCAGCGGCTCCGGCTCCGATCAGCCGTCCAGTCCTGAAACGCTGGCGCTGGAACCGCAAACAACGACTGCAGCCGCAGACAAAATGACGGCGGCAGACAGTCTGGCAGATTCTGATGTTGCTCCTGAAGAACCCGCACCAAATCGCAAAACGGTCAAGGCCGACCAGCCGCCACGGCGATCGTCGCGTGGCATCTGGCTGCTTGTGCTGTTGGTATTGCTGTCGCTGGCGGCATCTGCTGCACTGGTGTGGTACGGATTACAACAGCGTCAACAGGTCGACCAGCTGCAACAACAGTTGCAGGGACTGAGCCAACAAGCACAGTCTGATCAACAGGCGTTGAGTGCCCTGGGCCAACGTCAGCAACAGCTGGACGCTGGCAATCGTAGCCTGAAAGAGCAACTGGCGACGGTATCGAACCAGTCGGTACACAATGAGCAGCGACTGGCCCAGCTGGCCGGTTCGGATCGTCAGGACTGGCTGCTGGCAGAAGTGGAATATCTGCTGCGTCTGGCCAACCAGCGCCTGGGTCTGGAACACGACGTGAGCGGTGCCGCCGCGATGCTGGAAGCTGCAGACAAGGTGCTGCTGGAAACCCGCAATCCGGCTTACGATGCGGTGCGAGCTAAAATTGCTGCTGAAATCCAGCAGCTGCGGCAGGTTCCGGGTGTCGACAAGGTGGGTGCGATTGCCCGCTTGCAGGCGATGCAGGATTCACTTGATCAGATCGACTGGTTACCGCAAGTACGCTTGTCGTCAGCGCCAGGCTCCGCTGCCGAGGTTGAGACCGACACGGCACCGCAACACTGGTATCAGCAGTTATTCAGCGAGCTGAAGCAGGGCATTGGCCAGGTCGTGCGTATTCGTCGTCAGGCAACCCCCCTTGATATTCCGATGGCACCGGAACAGGCCTATTACCTGCAACAGAATGCCCGCTTGATGCTGGAACAGGCACAACTGGCCATGTTGCGCGGTGATCAGAATCTCTACGATCGCAGCCTCAGCCGGGTAAACCGCTGGGTAAGCCAGTATCTGCCGAAAGAGGATCAGGCGGTGCTGGCGTTACGTGAGCTGCTGAGCCAGCTGCAACAATGGCAGGTTAGTCCGGCAGTCCCGGATATCAGCGGTTCCTTGCAGGCCTTGCGTGCCCGTATGGCGCTCGATACAACCACATCGGCAGCTGAGCCAGCCCGAACCCACACGGTCGAACCTCCGGTGGTGTCTGAGGTGCCAGCGGAACCCGGCTCGCAAGGAGCACAACCATGAAGCGCTGGTTGCTGTTTTTTGTGATTACCCTGGTCGTCGCACTGGGGGTCGGATCGCTCGCCGGGCAGGATGCTGGCTATGTTTTGTTGAGCTGGGGCCATTACAGCATTGAAACCAGTTTGTGGTTTTTTCTGCTGCTGTTGGGCTTGATGCTGGTGGTGGTGTATTTCCTGTTTCGCTTCAGCCTGGTGATGCTGGGATCCGACTGGCGTTTTAATGAATGGCGGCGCAGCCGGCGTACGGCCCGCGCCCGCAAGCAAACCACCCGTGGGCTGTTGTCGTTGGCGTTGGGCCAGTGGGCCAGAGCCGAACGACTGCTGACGCGTTCAGCTACCGATACCGACATGCCGCTGATCAACTACCTGGCTGCTGCCCGTGCGGCGTATGAGCAAGGCAAGCACGACACCACCGATGAGTTGTTGAATGCGGCCAATAAAAGTACCCGTGGGGCCGAGTTGGCAGTGGGGATTTCCCATGCGCAACTGCTCATCTCCCGTGGTCACAAGGAGCAGGCGCTGGCGGTGTTGGTCAGCTTGAGGGATCGTTATCCGCGCCACAGCTATTTACTCAAGCTGCTGGTACGGCTGTATCAGGATCTTGAAGACTGGGTGGCTTTGCATGAGTTGCTGCCGGTACTGAGCAAGACGGGTAAAATCCCTCAGAATAAAATTATCGAGCTGGAAGAAAAAGTTTATCTGCAGTTGATCGACCGCACTGCGAAGGGTCATCAGGGCAAAGACCCGGTTCCAGCACTGAAAAAACTGTATCAGTCGATGCCACGCCATTGTCGTCACCAGGCGGATATTCTGCTGCACTACGTTGAAACCTTGCATGAGCTGGGTGAAGACGAACAGGCGGAAACGGATTTGCGCCATGGCCTGACTTACGTCTGGCGCGATGAACTGTTGATCGCCTATGCCGGATTAAATGGAGTTGATGCTCGCCGACGTTTCCTGTTCGCAGAAAAGCAGTTACAGGGGCGGCCTAATGATCCGGTACTGCTGCTGATATTGGCGCAGCTGGCGCTACGTATTGAGCAGCCAGAGCGTGCCAAGGAATTTCTGCTGATGGGCTTGAAGCTTAAAAGCTTGCCGGAGCTGAACGCCGAAATGGGCAAGTTGCTGGTGCAGGAGCAGGATCATGTCGGTGCCAGTCGCTACTTCCAGAAGGCGCTGGCACAGCAGGAGTGCCAGCCGGGCGGGTAAACACCTCCCCGCTTGTTGGCTGGCGGTTTGTCGCTGAGCTATTGCAGGCGGACAGGCTTGCCAGCTGCTTGCCGCGTTGCCACCCACTCGTCATAAGTTTTGGCGGCAGTATTGCCTGGAATGTTCAGCAAGACCTCGAAATAGTCCTCATTAAACTTGTCTGCCAGTACCCTGGCACGCTGTTTACCTTTGACGACATAGACGGATTGCAGGTTCTGGTGATCAAAATCCCGCCAGGTTTGTGGATCCTTGACACTGGTGTAGGTGTGGTTTTCCAGCGCTGTGATCAGCTTGCTGCTGTTCAGGCTGCCCGTCCGTTCTACGGCAGACTTGAACTCGTAAACAATACTGTAGGAGGAAGCGGCAGAGCTGGAAGGGTATTTCTGGAAGCGCTCGGCAAAGCGTTCGACAAACTGTTTCCCTTTTTCAAAGCCGTATAAATAGGGCACCTGCCAGCACCAAGGCACGGCTCCGATCACATCCTCCATTACACCTGCCCCGGCTGACTTGGCCATTCCCAGCGTCAGATTAGGCACCACGATCGTCATTTTTTCTTTCAGCCCCATGCGATAGGCCAGGTTCAGCGCAGTCGCCATATCATCACCAAACTGGATCATCATCAGTACGTCAGCCCCGGAGCGTTCTGCGGCGGTCAGGGCGTTTTCAATATCAGACTGTTTCGGGCGTGGGAAGGGAACCAGCACGCCGGGGTGCATGTTTTCGTCTTTGGTATTGGTGAAGTTACGCAACGAGCTCTCGGTCGAATGGCCCCAGCTATAGTCTGCCGTCAGGTAGAACACTTTTTTGCCCGCCAGACTCTGGTTGAGATAAAACGCCAGCGCCTTGGCTGCCATCCAGGCGTTGTAGGTTTCGCGAAACATATACCGCTGGCCTTCTTCGTCGGTGGTCTCGTTGGCATAGGTCAGGGTCCCGAAGTAGATCAGTCCCTGGCGTGCCGCTTCTTTGCCCGCCGCGATAGCAACGGCACTGGAAGAACCACCAAACAGCATGGAGGCACCCTGAGCAGCAAGATGCTTGACATTTTCAACTGCTTTTTCCGGTTTGGAAGCGGTATTGGCGGTGAGTAATTCCAGCGGGCGCCCCAGCAGGCCACCAGCCGCATTAATCTCTTCGATGGCCATCAGTGCGCCACGGGCCTGGGCGATACCCTGTTCCTTGTAACGACCAGTGGACGGATAGTTCAGCCCCAGCCGAATCGGATCGGCGGCGTAGCTGGCGAGTGTAGACAGGGCTAAAGCAACGAATACAACGCAACGAAACATGGAGGTAACCTTCTTATTATTGTGGTTACATCTTGATCGTTTTTGGCGACCAAGGCGTTACGCCATTGGTCGCATAGAGGGTGGTATTTATAGCCAGGTTGACGGCTGAGTCGACGTTTAGTCCGGGTTGTTGATATGGACATCCATTTGTGGAAACGGAATCTCGATGCCTTCAGCGTCAAAACGCAGCTTGATGGCTTCGGTCAGATCCCATTTGACGGCCCAATAGTCAGATGCCTTGACCCAAGGACGTACCACAAAGTTGACGGAGGAATCGGCCAGTTCGGATACCGCGACCTTGAACTCGGGATCCTTTAAGACGCGCTCATCACTGGCCAGCATTTCCACCAGAATTTTTTTGGCCAGCAGCAGGTCACTGCCGTAAGAGATGCCGACCACCATATCCAGACGGCGGGTAGACTCTTCCGAGTAGTTAACCATGGTGTTGCCAAAAACATTAGCGTTAGGTACGGTCACAACACGATTGTCGGGTGTTTTCATGCGGGTGCTGAAAATAGTGATCCGGTCAACAGAACCAGCGACGCCGCCCACTTCCACATAATCACCCAGTTTGAACGGGCGAAAGACAATCAGCATCACGCCAGCGGCAAAATGCGACAACGAATCTTTTAATGCCAAGCCAACGGCCAGGCCAGCGGCACCGAGCAAGGTGATCAGTGAAGTGGTATCCAGCCCCAGCTGCGAGAGTGAGATAACAATCACCAGTACCAGTAACAGCGCACCCAGTACCGTACCCACAAAATCGGTCAGGATAGGTTCAACCTTGGCTTTGCCCATCATGCTGAGTACCGCCTTGACCAGCAGATTGGCGATCATGCGGCCGATAAAAAATACCAGCAAGGCCAGTATGATCTGGGTTCCCCACGGCAGCAGGTATTCTGCCCATATTTCTTCGCTGGAAATTGAATTGCCCAGTTGATTTAACCAGTCCATAAATGCTCCTTGATGATTGCTCTTTCGATGTCAGGTTAGCGTATGCTCGGCTCACCATAGTCGAGTAACTGCCCAGGGTTGTCGGAATGTTAAGACCGCAACGGTGCCGTTACTCGAACTCCATTGTTGGCCAAATCGGCAGGAGTCTGCCAGCTGTCACCCTATTTGTCAGGCCTTTTGTGGCCGTGGTGCGTAGGCCAGGACATCGGAATGAAGATTGGCTTCGCTAAGACCCAGCGGCTCCAGTTGGTCGAGGGTGCCGTACACCATATTCGGTGAACCACAGGCATAGGCGTGGACGCCATTCAGATCTTTGAAGTCGTGTTGAATCACCTGATAGATCCAGCCCGCACGGCCGTTCCAGTCGTCAGCGTGTTGTTCCAGAATCGGGTGAAAATGCAGGTTGGCGTGGTCGTGATCCCACTGGCGTGGCAAGTCGGCCATGTAGAAGCCACCGGAACTGCGGTTCGACCAGTACAGATGAATTTCCTGCTCCGGTGCCAGTGCCAGAATCCCTTCGGCCAGTGCCTTGATTTGAGCAAAACCGGTACCGGCCGCGATCAGAATAACCGGCTTGCCAGCGCAGGCCTGCAACTGTGTTGGCGAGACAAAGCAGTCACCCATTGGCAGGGTGACTGTGATTGTCGGGTTGTTTTGCAGCTGGCTAATCACTCGTGCCGCAGTATCGCTGGCATTGGCAATATGCAGTTCCAGCAGGCGTGGCTCTTTGCCGGTTAGGCTGCCCGGCGCGCTGGCAATGGAATAGGGAATTTGCCGGGTGGCACCGTCGGCCTCCTGGATAGGCAGCATCAAATACTGTCCTGGCCAGAAATCCAGCACCTTGCCCGCCGGAGCCAGCAGCTCGACGGCATACACTTCGTCATTCAGTGCGACGACTGACTGAATCTGCATTGCCAGGTTAACCTGGTGCTTGAAATCCGGCTGCTGAACATTGGCCATAAAAATCTGGGTATCCGTTTTGGGAATTGCTACGCAGCATAATACCCGATTGTTTTTATCAAGTATTTGGCTGCCCATGGGATTGGTAAATTCCAGTGCGCCAGCGATCCAGTCGGCGGCACAGATTTCACAGACGCCGTTTTTACAGGCGGTTTTCATCTTGATGCCGTGTTCACGGGCGGCATCCATCAGCGTCTGATCGGTGCGACAGCGCATGGTTACCTGGTTGGGCATAAAGGTGACGGTAACCGTTCCGCTGTGTTGAACGTCACTCACGGCTCTGCATCCATCGGGTCGAGGCCCAGTTCCGACCAGATGTCATCGATATATGCAACGACACTCGGGTCTTTCACAATCGGGGTGCCCCATTCGCGGCTGGTTTCGCCAGGCCATTTGTTGGTGGCATCCATCCCCATTTTCGAACCCAGACCAGAGACTGGCGAGGCAAAATCGAGGTAGTCGATGGGGGTGTTTTCTATCAGGGTGGTGTCCCGTGCCGGATCCATGCGGGTAGTGATCGCCCAAATCACGTCTTTCCAGTCGCGAGTGTTCACATCGTCGTCTACCACAATGACAAACTTGGTGTACATAAACTGGCGTAAAAACGACCATACCCCCATCATCACCCGTTTGGCGTGACCGGGGTACTGCTTCTTCATGCTGACAATCGCCATGCGGTAAGAACAGCCTTCTGGCGGCAGATAGAAGTCGACGATTTCTGGAAACTGCTTTTGCAGAATCGGTACAAACACCTCGTTCAGGGCCACACCAAGGATCGCGGGTTCATCCGGTGGCCGACCGGTATAAGTACTGTGGTAAATAGGATCGCGGCGGTGGGTAATGCGTTCGACGGTGAAGACCGGGAACTGATCGACTTCGTTGTAGTAACCGGTGTGGTCACCATAGGGCCCTTCCGGCGCCATTTCACCAGCATGGATCACGCCTTCCAATACGATCTCGGCACTGGCAGGCACCAATAATTCGTTACCGATACTTTTTACCAGCTCGGTTTTGCTGTCGCGCAGCAGGCCGGCAAACGCGTATTCGCTGAGGGTATCCGGTACCGGCGTGACGGCCCCCAAAATGGTCGCGGGGTCGGCCCCTAGTGCCACGGTAACCGGGAAGGGTTCGCCCGGATGCGCCTTTTGCCATTCCAGAAAATCGAGTGCGCCACCCCGATGGCTGAGCCAGCGCATAATCACCTTGTTTTTGCCGATGACCTGCTGGCGATAAATACCCAGATTATGGCGCTCTTTGTGCGGGCCTTTGGTGATCACCAGCGGCCAGGTAATCAGTGGAGCGACATCACCAGGCCAGCAATGCATCACCGGAATCTTGCCCAGATCCACGTCATCACCTTCAATCACCACCTGCTGACAGGGTGCTTTTTTAACCACACTCGGGCCCATGGTGAGGACTTTCTTGAAAATCGGCAGCTTTTCCCAGGCGTCTTTCATGCCCTTGGGTGGCTCTGGCTCTTTCAGAAAAGCCAGCAGCTTGCCGACTTCCCGCAGCGCCTCCACCGAGTTTTCACCCATCCCCATCGCCACCCGCTTGGGCGTACCAAACAGGTTCGCCAGCACGGGCATATCGTAACCCTTGGGGTTCTCGAACAGCAGTGCCGGGCCTTCGGCGCGTAACACCCGGTCGGCAATTTCAGTCATTTCCAGATGCGGATCGACGGGATAACTGATGCGCTTGAGTTCACCCAGCGCTTCCAGCTGGTCGATAAAGTCGCGAAGGTCGTTGTATTTCACTCGGTTGCCTCACTTTCAGGAAGGGGCATGATAGCAATGGGCTGTGGTGATGGGCCAATGGCTTTGTTGCAATACCGTGTCATGAACTATTGGGCGGGCTGAACGTCCTGCTATTCCTCCACCAAAGCTGACCTGCGTCCCTCGCTCCTCTATAATAGCCCGCTATTTTACTGATCGGAGCCGACCCATGCAGGCACGAATGACGTTGATGCTGGCGGCCATCGCCGGTTTTCTGGGCGTAGCGCTCGGTGCATTTGGTGCCCATGGCCTCAAAGACCATCTGACGCCGCCGATGATGACAGTCTACCAGACCGCCGTTGACTACCATCTGCTGCACGCCGCCGTGTTGCTGGGCCTGGGGGTTTGGCAACTGCAGCAGCCGCAGGTCTGGCTCAATCGGGCGGCGCTGTTTATGGTGCTTGGGTTATTGCTGTTTTGCGGCAGTCTGTACGCCATGGTGCTGTTGAATATTCGCATGCTGGGCATGATCACCCCGATTGGCGGCGTCAGCTGGCTGATTGGTTGGGGCTTGTTATTTATCGCGGCCCGTTCGATGACGACTTCTACTTCCACTGATTAACGTTAGGCATTCCTGAGTGACAGAACACGAGTCCAACAACCTGAACGACAACCTTCCGAATGACACCGCCACTTCCCTGCCTGAAGGGGATGAAATTGCGGCGGAGCAAGCGTCTGCAGACGACAAGCCGGTCTATCGTCGTGGTATCAAAAGCTTTGTGATCCGCGCCGGTCGCCTGACCAAAGGTCAGGAACAGGCCCTGGAGCGCAAATGGACGGAGTGGGGTCTGGAATTGGCCGACGGCCCAATCGTTCCGTCTGACGTGTTTGGGCGTGCCGCTCATACCGTACTGGAAATTGGCTATGGCATGGGCCAGTCACTGGTCGAAATGGCCGTTCAGGCCCCTGAAAAAAACTTTATCGGCGTGGAAGTCCATCTGCCAGGTGTGGGCTCCTTGCTGAATTTGGCGGAAGAAGCGGGGGTTATTAATGTGCGCACCTACAAGGATGATGCCATTGAAGTGCTGAAACTGATTCCGGATAACAGCATCGATACCATCCAACTGTTTTTCCCCGACCCGTGGCACAAGAAAAAACACCACAAGCGCCGCATTGTACAAACTGAATTCGCCCAGACCCTGCGCCGTATTCTCAAGCCGGGTGGCATCTTTCATATGGCCACCGACTGGGAAAACTATATGGAACACATGATCGAGGTAATGGATGCGCAAGCAGGGTACGAGAATATTGCTGGCTCCGGCCAGTGTGTTGAACGCCCGGACGAACGCCCGCTGACCCGCTTTGAAAAACGGGGTCAGGGTAAAGGCCACGGCGTTTGGGATATCAAGTACCGCAAAGCTGACTAACACCCGATAGTAATAGCAAAGATGCATCGTTAAGTGATGGCATCGGATACAGAATTAACTATTCAACGTCTGGCTTCGACGGCCGACGTCTGACGGAGCATCAACATGCAAAAGAAAGATAAAGAAAAAGTATTTGGTGGTGACTGGAGCGAAGCCCAACTGAGTGAATTTCTCAACGTCCCCAGCTACGATGGCGACAGCTCGGATTATATTGGTGCCATCCGTGCCTACCGCTACATGGTACCCGGCACGTTTGCCCAGTATATCGAACTGTTCAAGGCCCAGGGTCACGACCTGAATGCCACCAACGCTGCGGGTGACACCATTCTGGACACCATCAGCCAGCATGAGAAAGGCGCGGAATACGCCGAGATCCTGAAGGATGCAGGGGCCGTCTGACGTTCGACGTCGGGCGTTGTCTTCAAGTGGCAGAGGACGAATGTTGTCTGCTTTTACTGTTCAGACCATGCAATATCAAAATGCTTGGCCAGTTTTGCCAGGCGTTTATCCTCTGTCCACAGAACGCTTTCCGGGCTGATCAATACCGATGCCAGCAGGTTGATATCAATCCACCCGCATCCCATCCCAAAGAGCGGGTGTTGCTCAATAAAAACAAGCACCTCTTGCTGGGTTGAGTCTTTTTGGGGTTTAAGTGTGGCGAGCAAAGCTGGCCTGGCTTAATTTCCTCCCTGATTCATCCATCCCGTATTTCTTTGAACGAACAGCGCTACTCTGAGTCGCAATAACAGTGGTCTTGAGATTATGTTCAGGTTTTTCACTCAAATAACGAACAGGAGTAAGTCATGAAACTGATCGATAAGGTAGACAACGAGCCATTAGCAGCATTACGGGAGCAGCTGCAGCACGAGAGCGCTGTATTGCTGGAGGTGGAGGGTATCACTCCTTTTATGGTGCCGATGGCGGCGCAGCCGGATGCCGATGGCAAGCATATCTGGTTCTTTACTTCTAAAGATAATGAGCTATTTGGCCACCTGAGTGGTGAGCACAACGCTCGTATTTGTATCTCTAATGGTACCGAGAATTTTTGGGCTCAGGTGAACGGTTCGATCAAGGAGTTTTTCGACAGTGAGAAAGTTGCCGAGCACTGGTCTGTTGCAACGGAGTCCTGGTTCGAGCAGGGCAAGCTCGATAGCAAGCTGACACTGCTGGAGTTTACGGTGCATGAAGCAGATATTTCCTGCTCAACGGATAGCAGTCTGACATTCGGCTTTGAAACCATGAAAGCTCTGGTCGGTGATCAAGATGAGCCGCATATCAGTATCCATCGTCACCTCGTCGTAGAGTAATTTGGCGGTCAGTTGTTAACTGATTGGTGTCATTTTCAGCAAGCTCGACTGAGTGATTCGGCCTGGTGAGTGCAAGCTCAGCCGGGCTTTCCACGTGGAACATCTCCTTTTTAATCAACAAGGTATGCAGCGTTAACAATCAGGAAAATTTCTTTGGTCTGGCGCGTTGTACGCCATATGTCTACGTCCTTGCAGGATGTTTGAATTCCGTTTTGCCAAGCCGTGATTGGCTGGCTCTCGCGTAAGCGCTTATTCGTCTCTGTGTTCCCGCTGGCTTGAAATATTGGCACGGCGCCAGCCAGTCTTGCCTCACGTGGGTGGTAAGGATTCCTAAGTTAACCCCGTCTTAACCCTGCCTTAACCCATCAATGACTTATGCTGTGGCTATCAGAATTTATTGTTGGTGTTGCTCCGTTGCGATTGCGCACCTGTCCTAATTTTCGTTAGAGGTAGTCATCAGTAATGAAGCATCTTCCCCTCGTTGTCGGAGCCTTGATCGTAGGTGGCCTGCTGTCCGGTTGTCAGCAAGAACCGAATTCGTCATCTCGTGCCGAGATGACGCCTGAAGTCAGCGTTATTACGGTCAGTACTGCAAAAGTGGTGCTTACTCGGGAGCTCAAAGGCCGTACCACCGCGTCCATGGCAGCCGAAATACGGCCGCAGGTGGGGGGTATTATCAAGGAGAGGCTGTTCAAGGAAGGCTCAGACGTGAGCAAGGGGCAGGTATTGTACCAAATTGACCCGGCCAGCTATCAGGCGACTTATAACGAAGCCAAAGCCGATCTGAGAAGCGCTGAATCTTCCGTGCAATCGGCCCAACTCAAGGATCAGCGTTATACCGAGCTCGCAAAGATCGAGGGGATTTCCCAGCAGGATGCCGATGATGCTCATGCCACTTATATGGATGCTGTCGCCAGTATCGACAAATATAAGGCTGCTTTGGAAAGTGCCCGTATCAGTCTGGAATACACGGGTTTGAAAGCCCCGATTGCTGGACGCATCGGTATTTCCAGTGTGACTCCCGGTGCGTTGGTGTCGGCTTCTCAGGATACGGCGCTGGCAACCATTCGTGCCCTTGATCCGATTTATGTGGATATGGCTCAGTCGAGTACTGACTTGCTGGCCTTGCGCAAAACCCTGGCGCGCAACGGCGTGGATTCTGGTAGTGCCGAGGTGAGCCTGATTCTTGAAGATGGCAGCCGTTATGATCACAAAGGCCAGTTGCGTGTGCGTGAAGTGTCGGTGGATGAATCGACTGGCTCGGTGACTCTGCGGGCGGAATTCCCGAACCCTGACGGGCTGTTGCTGCCAGGCATGTTTGTCCGTGCCGAAATCAATGAAGCCGTGGATAACCAGGCTATCCTGGTGCCACAGCAGGGGATCGCGCACGACAATCAAGGCAATGCCGTGGCTCTGGTGGTGACTGCGGGGCATCAGGTTGAAAAACGATTTGTTGAAACCGAACGGTCGATCGGTAACCAGTGGCTGATCAGTTCCGGCCTTGAGGCGGGTGATCAGTTGATTGTCGAAGGCAGTAGCAAGGTCGCCGCTGGCAGTACCGTCAAAACTGTGGCAGCGATGGTTAATGAAGATGGGTCTATCAAGCTTGGTCTGACCAGTCGCAGCAGCGGCCAATAGGGGAGAGACCAAATGATTGCCAGTTTCTTTATCCAGCGCCCGGTGTTTGCCTGGGTCATTTCTATCGTCATTATGTTGTTTGGTGCTCAGTCAATTTTAACGTTGCCCATTTCCCAGTATCCGGATATTTCGCCTCCCAGTGTGCGCATCCAGACCACCTATACCGGTGCTTCCGCAGAAACGGTTGAAAACAGTGTGATCCAGGTGATCGAACAACAGCTGACCGGTATCGATGGCTTGTTGTATTTCAGTTCGTCCAGTTCAGCCTCTGGTCAGGCCACCATTTCGGCCACTTTCGAGCAGGGTACGGATCCGGATACTGCGCAAATGCAGGTGCAGAACAAGATTCAACAGATTACTTCGCGCTTGCCGGAATCGGTACAGTCCCAAGGGGTAACCGTGCAGAAATCGCAAAGTGATTTTCTGCTGATCGCTGCTATTTATGACAGTAAGGATGCTTCCAGTACCTACGATATTTCCGACTATATCGCCAGCAACCTGCAGGATCTGCTGGCCCGTATTGAAGGCGTCGGCAGCACGCAGGTATTTGGTGCCCAGTATGCTATGCGTATCTGGCTCGATCCGGTGAAACTGGCGACCTATGGTTTGATGCCGACCGATGTTGCCAGCGCGTTGTCGGCCCAGAATACCCAGATTGCGGCTGGTAATATCGGTGCCCAGCCCGCTCTGCCGACTCAAGAACTGAATGCCACGGTGACCGCCCAGTCCATTTTGCAAACCGCTGAGCAGTTTCGCGCCATTATTCTCAATCATGACAGTACCGGGGCTATCGTCACCCTGGGGGATGTTGCTCGGGTTGAGCGGGGTAGCGAGAGTTATGCCTTTGAAGGCAAGCTTAACGGCCACCCGGCTTCCGGTATTGGCATCAAGCTGGCACCGGATGCCAACGCCCTGTCTACGGCTACTCGGGTAAAGGAAGTCATCGCTACTTACGAGCAGACCTTGCCAGACGGTTATCAGGTTGCCTATCCCAAGGACAGTACGGACTTTATCAAGGTGTCCATTGAAGAAGTGGTAATGACCCTGTTCGAAGCCGTGGTGCTGGTGATTCTGGTGATTTATCTGTTTCTTGGCAGCTGGCGTGCAACCCTGATTCCGGCGGTGGCGGTGCCTGTGGTATTGCTGGGCACCTTCGGAGTGCTGGCAATCTTTGGTTATTCCATCAATACCCTGACCATGTTCGGTATGGTGCTGTCGATTGGTTTGCTGGTGGATGACGCGATTGTGGTGGTGGAAAACGTCGAACGAGTGATGCATGAAGAGCGGTTGTCACCGCGCCAGGCAACCATCAAGTCGATGTCAGAAATCAGCAGCGCGCTGATCGGTATTGCGGTGGTGCTATCGGCGGTGTTTCTGCCGATGGCATTTTTCAGTGGCTCAACCGGTGTGATCTACCGCCAGTTTTCCATCACGATCGTGTCGTCGATGATTCTGTCGGTGATCGTGGCGCTGACGTTGACCCCGACCTTGTGTGCCAGCCTGCTCCGGCCATCGGATGCCGATAAGCCCCGGCGCGGATTTTTTTCCTGGTTTAACCGCACATTCGACCGTTTGAGCCTGGGTTATAAAGGGGGCGTCGGCCGGTTTATTCATCAGCCTATTCGCTGGATTATTGGTTACGGCTTGATTATTGCCGCCTTGGCGCTGTTGCTGGTACGCCTGCCTACCGGTTTTCTGCCGGAGGAAGATCAGGGCAGTACCATGGTGCAATTCAGCCTGCCGACTGGCGCTTCGATCAATCGCACCTTGCAGGTCAGCAAGCAGGTTGAGGATTTTTACCTCAATCAGGAAGCGGACAATGTGAATGCGATATTCACTATTGCCGGGTTCAGTTTCTCTGGCAGCGGCCAGAATGCCGGCATGGGTTTTGTCTCCTTGAAAGACTGGTCTGAACGTACAGGTGAGGAAGATTCGGCCAGTGCTATTTCTGGCCGGGCAACCGGTACTCTGTCGGCCGTTCGTGACGCCAGTATTTTTGCCATGTCGCCGCCGGCTATTCGTGGCCTTGGCCAGAGCAACGGGTTTACCTTTGAACTGCAGGCGGCTCCGGGAACCAGCCGTGAACAGCTGGCAGCACTGAAGGATGAACTGTTGGCCAAGGCGAATGCCAGCGACAAGCTCAGTGCTGTCCGGCTTGGTTCTCTGGCCGATACGCCAGAGCTGAAACTGAATATCGACCAGTCCAAAGCAGTGGCTTTGGGGCTGTCGCTTGCGGATGTTTCCAGCACTCTCAGTTATGCCTGGGCGGGTTCTTATGTGAACGACTTCCTCGATAACGGCCGTATCAAGAAGGTTTATGTGCAAGGTGACGCCGAATACCGCTCAAAGCCGGAAGACCTGCAGCACTGGTATGTAAAAAGTGACGACGGCAGCATGACGCCTTTCTCGGCCTTCAGCTCGATTGGTTGGTCATCTGGGCCACAACTGCTGAGCCGTTATAACGGTCTGGCTTCCTATGAAATCCAGGGCGCAGCGGCAGACGGTGTCAGCTCTGGTGATGCCATGAATGAAATGGAAAAACTGGCCGCAGAACTGTCTGGCAAGGTCAGTTATGCCTGGAGTGGTCTGTCGTATCAGGAACGCCTGGCCAGTGGTCAGTCGTTGCAACTGTACGCGATTTCAATCTTGGTGGTGTTTCTGGCGCTGGCGGCTCTGTATGAAAGCTGGTCGGTGCCTTTCTCGGTCATTCTGGTGATTCCGCTGGGGGTGTTGGGGGCTGTTGTCGCCGCTACTGCTCGTGGTCTGGAGAACGACATCTACTTCCAGGTCGCGCTGTTAACCACTATTGGTTTGTCGTCGAAAAACGCCATTTTGATTGTGGAGTTTGCCGAAGCTGCTTATCAGAAAGGAGCTTCGCTACTGGATGCCACCATTGAAGGGGCCTTCTTGCGGCTGCGACCGATCCTGATGACCTCTCTGGCGTTTATTTTTGGCACCCTGCCGCTGGCGATATCCACCGGTGCTGGTGCCAACAGCCGTATCTCCATTGGCTCTGGCATTGTTGGCGGTACTCTGACGGCTACTGTACTGGCGATCTTCTTTGTACCGCTGTTTTTTGTACTGGTGCGCGGTGTGTTCCCGGCTCGCCAGCAGCAGAATGACGATGACAACCTTGATGCTGCAGGAGTCTGATATGACGACGCAAACCGTGACCCACCCGATCAGACCTGCCTTGCGACTGTTGCCTCTGGCGCTGGCCGTATTCTTTGCCGGATGCGCCAATCTGGCCCCGGATTACCAGACCCCGGATGCGCCGATAGCCGACTCCTGGCCTCAAGGTGAAGCCTATGGTGACAGCAATCTGGCCGGAAATAGCACCGTTGAACGTACTCGGGTGGCCGATCTTCCGTGGCAGACTTTTATTCAGGATGAGCGCCTGCGTAACGTGATTCAGCTGGCGCTGGATAACAACCGCGACCTGCGTGCCACACTGGCCGACGTTGCTGCTGCCCGTGCCACTTACAAAGGGCAGTCAGCGGCAGAATACCCGCAAATTGATGCGGCGCTGAGCGGTGCGCGCGCACGCACGGCCAACAGCTCTGGCGGAGCCACGACGGCCAACAGTGCCCAGGCTACCGTCGGTCTGAGTGCGTATGAAATCGATCTGTTCGGCAAAGCCAGTAACCTCACTGCCATGGATCGGGAAGCCTGGTTATCCAGCGCTGCAACTGCCCGTGCTGCACAGATTACCCTGATCAGTGAAACCGCCAATGCCTGGCTGACGCTGGCTGCGGATCAGAACCTGCTGGCACTGGCCAGAGAAACGGCAGAGAACGCCCGCAAAGCCATGGAAATCACCCGCCAACGGCTGGCGCTGGGGGTCGATTCTCGTGTTGATCTGAGTAGTGCCGAAACCACCTATTACAGTGCCCGTGCCGATATTGCCAGCTACACCACTCAGGTCGCCCAGGATAAAAACGCCCTGTGGTTGTTGGCGGGACACGAGCTGGATACCGGCCTGTTACCGGCTGCCTTGCCAGACAGCCAACAGCTGCTGACCGAGGTTGCGGCGGGGATTGCTTCCGAAGTCTTGCTGCAGCGTCCGGATGTACTGGCGGCAGAACACGATCTGAAGTCGGCTTATGCCAATATTGGCGTGGCCCGTGCCGCCTACTTCCCGTCACTGAGCCTGACGGCCACGGGTGGCTTGACCAGCGCGGCACTGGCCGACCTGTTCAGCGGTGGTGCCACTACCATCTGGAGTATTGCCCCGAGTTTGTCGCTGCCGATCTTCACCGCTGGTGGCACCGACGCCGATGTTGAATACGCCAAAGCCGGGCAGCAGAAGTCTCTGGCGACCTATGAATACACCCTACAAACCGCCTTTCGCGAAGTAGCCGACGTACTGGCTCGTCGTGGCACCCTGCAGGATCAGCTGAATGCTGAAACCGATTGGGTGAACTCCGCCCAGCGTAGCTACGACCTGTCCATGGCCCGCTACAAGCTGGGCGTCGACAGCTTCCAGGATACCCTGACATCACAACGTACACTGTACAGTGCTCGGCAATCCCTGATTGCAACGCGGATGACGGATCTGTCCAACCGCATTAATCTATATCGGGTGTTAGGGGGCGGCTTGGCAGCAGAAACAAAAACAACGGCTGCTACCGCCGTCGTGACCCACTAACTGGCTACAGTGAAACAGTGGAGAGGCAGGAAGGGCAAACCCCGATACCTGGATTCGGGGTTGATTGAGCTGCGGAAAGCCAATCGCTGGCGCAGGGTCAGAGACCCACGCCAGGATTGACTCCCTTAACGCACAATCCGTTAAAGGCAATAGCCACCATCGATGGTTACTGTGGCATTCCGTGCTCCCAGGCTGCTTTCCAGTGCCAGGTATTTAATCGCCGGGACAATATCTGCTGGTTCTAACATACGTCCAGCGGGGGTTTGGGACATGGCTTGTTGCAGTCCTGCTATGGCGTCGTTATCCATGCCGGATTTGGCCTGGATTTCAGTTGCGGTGACGCCAGGACGAACACAATTCACTCGAATACCCTTGTCGGCCAATTCCACGTTCATGGCACCCATGGCACCTTCAAATGCGGCTTTGCTGGCGGAATAGGCAATGGTGCTGGCAAAGGCCTTGCCGACAACAATACTGGAAACAAACACCATACTGCCTGGATTCTTCATACGCTGGCTCAGTGTCTGGGCCAGTAACAGAGGGCCAGTGAAATTGACGCGCATTGTATGTTCCAGTACGTCCAGAGTCATGGTGTCGAACGGCTGTGGCTCAAAAATCCCGGCATTGAGTATCAGCGCATCCAGATGGATACCTTGTGCGGTCAGGGTTGCTGACAGCTGCTCAATGTCTGCAGGTACTGCCTGATCGCATATCAGCCCTTGAACCGGGTTGCCGGTGTGTGTGGTGTTGAGGGAATGCAGTGCCTGATCAAGCTTTTCCGGGCGACGTCCGGTAATGATGACCTGATGGCCAAGTTGCTGAAAACTCTTGGCGGCGGAATAGCCGATGCCGGAGGTAGCGCCGGTAATCAAGATCTGTTTCATGCTGGAATCCGTGTGTGATAGCTGATAGCGCCAGTCTGGACTGGACTCCTGTTTCTGATAAGAGGCATATTGAGCGTCTTACTGTTTCTAATTGACGACGTATTGGCTGTTTTTCAGGTGATGTTTATGAATGATCTTTATGGGCACCTCCCCCATTTGTATGTGTTTTTAACGGTGGTTGAGCAAGGCAGCTTTCAAGCAGCGGCGCGGCGACTGGCCTTGCCGCGTTCCTCGGTCAGCAAACGGGTGGCCCAGCTGGAGACCCAACTGGGCCTGAGGTTATTGCAACGGAGTACGCGGCGTCTGCATCTGACGGCAGAAGGTCAGGCATTGCTGGAAGCAGCACAGCCGTTGATTGCTGCCATGCAGCAAGTGGCCAATGTGACTCAACAGGCCGCTCTGGTGTTGCGGGGCAAGGTGGTGATCAGCAGTTCAACCCTGATTGGCGAGCGCTATCTGCTGCCCTTGCTGGTGGGTCTTAAATGTGAGTATCCGGGGATTGTGGTCGAGTTGCGTTTGACTGATCTGGTGGTTGACCTGATTGCTGATGGGGCCGACCTGGCATTACGTATTGGCAATTTGCCAGACTCGTCCATGGTGGCCAAACGTGTTGGTACCAAGCGCTGGGGGTGTTTTGCCAGCCCGGATTATTTGGCTCGTCATGGTATACCGCAAACACCGGCCGAGTTGGCTCAGCACGAGTGTCTGTTATTTCGCAGCCGCAGCCAGGTGCTGGATCACTGGGTATTTGCAGCGTCAGGGGAAGAAGTCAGTCTGAAAATAACGGAGGCCCACTCTGCCGATGATGGTCGCACGCTGGTGGCGATGGCCTGTAGCGGGCTTGGTATTATCTGGGGCGATCCGAACTGGGTGAGGGCCGAGTTGGAGCAGGGCAGATTGGTCGAGGTACTGGAGAGCTGGCGATCAGGGGTGTCATCACCGATCCATTGGTTAAGTCTCGGTAAGAGTGCAAGAAATCCGGCGGTAGAGGTGGTGTGGCAACATCTGGGAGAGCGTCTGCTAACGGCGTTGAGCTAGCTGCCATAAAAAGAAAAAGCCCGGCGAATGTGCTTCGTCGGGCTTTCCACGTGGAACATATCCTGTTAAATCAACAGCATATGCAAGCGTCAGTCATCAGGAAGATTTCTTTGGCTTGGAGCGTTTACGCTCGTTTTCAGTCAGCAACTTCTTGCGCAGACGAATGCTGATAGGTGTTACTTCAACCAGTTCATCGTCTTCAATGAATTCCAGCGCCTGTTCCAGTGTGTGTTTCACTGGCGGGGTCAGGTTGATGGCTTCATCGGTACCGGACGCACGGACGTTGGTCAGCTGCTTGGCTTTGGTCGGGTTAACCACCAGGTCGTTATCACGGCTGTGCAGACCGACGATCATGCCTTCGTAAACTTCCGTTGCCGGAGATACGAACAGACGACCACGTTCCTGCAGGGTGAACAGGGCATAGCCCAGAATCTTGCCTGGAACCATGGAAACCAGTACGCCGTTGTGACGGGTAGATCCCAGTCCCGTCTGAATTGGACCGTAGTGGTCAAAGACGTTGGTCAGAATGCCGGAACCGGAGGTCATGGTCATGAACTGCGAGCGGAAGCCAATCAGGCCACGGGCTGGCATCATGAATTCAAGACGAGTACGGCCTTTGCCATCGGGAACCATGTTGGTCATCTCGGCGCGACGGTTGCCCATCTCTTCCATGATGGAACCCTGGTGTTCATCTTCAACGTCAATCACAACCTGTTCGTACGGTTCTTGCAGAACGCCGTCGATTTCACGTTGTACAACTTCTGGCTTGCCGATACCCATTTCGAAGCCTTCGCGACGCATGGATTCGATCAGTACCGAGAGGTGCAGTTCGCCACGGCCAGAGACCTTGAATTTTTCTGGGCTGTCGCCAGGCTCAACTCGTAGCGCCACGTTGTGGATCAGCTCCTTGTCGAGACGATCCTTGATGTTGCGGGAGGTGACG
The DNA here is from genome assembly GCF_041222825.1 of Candidatus Thalassolituus haligoni. Taxonomy (NCBI): domain Bacteria; kingdom Pseudomonadati; phylum Pseudomonadota; class Gammaproteobacteria; order Oceanospirillales; family Oceanospirillaceae; genus Thalassolituus; species Candidatus Thalassolituus haligoni. The sequence goes on along the minus strand of NZ_CP139482.1, from coordinate 4,326,802 downwards.
TACTTGCCTTCTTTACCGGCAAACGGTGAGTCATTAACCTGGAAGGTCATGCTCACGGTTGGTTCGTCTACTGTCAGTGGCGGCAGCGCTTCAACATGACCGACGGCACACAGGGTGTCGGAGATGTTCAGGCCTTCAATACCGGAAACACAGACGATGTCCCCTGCGGAAGCTTCTTCTACGGTAACCCGGTTCAAACCATGGAAACCTTTGACTTCCAACAGGCGACCCTTGCGGGTTTTACCGTCAGCACTAATCAGCTGAATATCCGTGCCCGGCTTGAGTTTACCGCGAGCGATACGGCCAACACCGATAACACCCACAAAGCTGTCGTAGTCCAGTGCCGAGATTTGCATCTGGAACGGGCCGTCAAGATCCACTGGTGGTGGAGTAACATGGTCGACAATCATCTGGAACAGTGGTGTCATGTCGTCTGCCATGTCGTCCGGATCGGTACCGGCAATACCATTCAGGGCAGAAGCATAGATAACCGGGAAGTCGAGTTGCTCGTCGGTCGCACCCAGGCGGTCGAACAGATCAAAGATCTCGTCCATCACCCAGTCTGGACGAGCGCCAGGACGGTCGATCTTGTTGATCACCACGATTGGGCGCAAGCCACGCTCAAACGCTTTCTGGGTGACGAAACGGGTTTGTGGCATCGGGCCATCAACCGCATCAACCAGCAGGCAAACGGAGTCAACCATGGACATCACCCGTTCAACTTCGCCACCGAAGTCGGCGTGTCCTGGTGTGTCGACGATATTGATACGGTAATCATTCCAGCGAATCGCAGTGTTTTTCGCAAGAATGGTGATGCCGCGTTCTTTTTCCTGATCATTCGAGTCCATGACTCGCTCGCCACCCTGGTCTTTTCGGTCCAGAGTGCCGGATTGCTCCAACAGTTTATCGACCAGGGTAGTTTTACCATGGTCAACGTGAGCAATAATGGCGATGTTTCTGAGATTGTTGATCACAACAAAAGCCTTGGTTAAAGTTTGTGCAAAATTGGCGGGCGATTATACCTGACTTCGGATCGATGCGGCATGTCAATTTCATTATAAGAAAAGCGCCATTACTGTGCTCATGGATTTCGGAAACAGAGCACTTGAACCTATACTGGGCACGCAGCCTGGCAGGGGTCAGAAAAACCGATTCGAATGCACCTATATGGTTCGTTTAAATCTAATTGGCACTGTAAGTGTGCAAAAAATACGATTAAAGGTTTGAAAATGCCTTGAATTTTGTGCTCTTCCCAACGTGCCTCCAAATGGCACGCGAATTGCTCTTTTTTCGGGCATGCGAGCCGGGGTTGGACCCCATTATCGGATATGAACCAGCATCTGGAGATAAGAAAATGTCAGAGAACACTCTGAATCTGATCAAAGAAAATGACGTTAAGTGGGTTGATCTGCGTTTTACCGACTCAAAAGGTAAAGAGCAGCATGTAACTATTCCTGCCAGCTATGTGGATGAAGAATTCTTCGAAAATGGTCAGATGTTTGATGGTTCATCCATCTCGGGCTGGAAGGGTATCAACGAATCCGACATGATCCTGATGCCGGACGATACAACTCCTTTCATGGACCCGTTCACTGAAGATTCAACGCTGGTTCTGCGTTGTGACATTATCGAACCAAGCACCATGCTGGGTTATGAGCGTGATCCACGTTCTGTTGCCAAGCGCGCTGAAGAATACCTGAAGTCTACAGGCCTGGGTGATACTGCATTCTTCGGTCCAGAGCCTGAATTCTTTATGTTCGACGACGTCACTTGGGGTCAGGATATGCAGGGTTCTTTCTGCAAGATCAACTCCGACGAAGGTGCATGGGCGACGGCTTCTGTAACGGAAGGCGGCAACCTGGGTCACCGTCCTCGCGTTAAAGGCGGTTACTTCCCTGTTCCTCCTGTCGACAGCCACCACGACATTCGTGCTGCCATGTGTAACACCATGATGGCCATCGGCCTGGACGTTGAAGTACATCACCACGAAGTGGCTAACGCTGGTCAGAACGAAATCGGTGTGCGTTTTAATACACTGGTTAAGAAAGCTGACGAAGTGCAAATGATGAAGTACATCGTCCACAACGTTGCTGCTGCCTATGGCAAAACCGCTACCTTCATGCCGAAGCCAATCGTGGGTGACAACGGTTCTGGTATGCACGTGCACCAGTCTTTCTGGAAAGATGGCGAAAACCAGTTTGCCGGTGACGTTTATGCAGGATTGAGCGAAACAGCGCTGTACTATATTGGCGGTATCATCAAGCACGCCAAGGCACTGAACGCGTTCACCAACCCGTCTACCAACTCCTACAAGCGTCTGATTCCAGGCTTTGAAGCGCCGGTCATGCTGGCATACTCTGCCCGTAACCGTTCTGCTTCTATCCGTATTCCTTACGTTGCGTCGCCAAAAGGCAAGCGTATCGAAGCGCGTTTCCCGGATCCTACAGCGAACCCATACCTGGCATTTGCTGCCATGCTGATGGCTGGCCTGGATGGCATCAAGAACAAGCTTCACCCTGGCGATGCCGCTGACAAGGATCTGTACGACCTGCCAGCAGAAGAAGCTGCAGCGATTCCACAGGTGTGTGGTTCACTGCGTGAAGCTTTGGATTGCCTGAAAGCTGACAGTGCGTTCCTGACTGAAGGTGGTGTTTTCACTGACGATATGATCGAAGCCTACATTGACCTGAAAATGGAAGATGTTTACCGCGTAGAGCATACGACTCACCCGGTAGAGTTCGACATGTACTACTCCGTTTAATCTTCGGATTATCGGTTAGTAATAAGAAAGGTCGCTTCGGCGGCCTTTTTTTGTGGCTTATCAGCGTTGTTTTCAACGGGTACGCAGGAGGACAGAAGGACGTGGAGAAAACGACCAGAGAATTATGGAATTCATATCCACTTCGGAATGCCCTGCCTGACTGGCGTGATGATTGGCAGCAATCGGCTCCCGAGGCATTGCTGAGCGCGTACCGGCATTATTATCGGCTGGCCGAGAAGGGGGTCTGCCAGCACCGTATGGGGAAGCTGACGAGCGCTGGCTTTGATATTGCGGTGCAGTATTGGGAGTGCCCTGAGGCGGTAGGCAATCTTATTCTGGTGCATGGTTATTACGATCATGTTGGGCTGTATGGCAGCCTGATTGATTTTTGCCGGGAACAGCGTCTGAATCTGGTGGCGTTTGACCTTCCTGGTCATGGTCTGTCTGGCGGTGAGCCTGCCAGAATCGACGATTTTGACCAGTACGAAGCAGTCTTTTTTGATGTCTATCAACAGGCTGAAAAACAGCTGCCAGCGTTGCCCTGGCTGGCTGCTGGGCAGAGTACCGGGGGAGCCATTCTGGCCAGCTATCTGCTCAAGCGACGTCCGCTTGCAGGTCAATCCGGGCCGCTGGAAGTGTGGCTGCTGGCGCCCTTGTTGCGGCCGGTCGGGTGGCGCAGTGGCCGCTGGGTGCACGCCCTGGCGCGCTTGTTTGTTAGCCGGGTGCGGCGGCGGTTCGCGCTGAGCGGAAATAATCCGCTGTTTGCTGAATTTATTGCGAGTGGCGATCCTTTGCAATCACGGCATCTGAGCGTGCACTGGGTAACGGCTCTCAAGCGCTGGCTGGCCTGGATCGAACGGCAGCAGCCATTAGTCTATCCGGTACGCATGATCCAGGGCACTGCCGATCAAACGGTAGACTGGGGCTACAATGTACCGGCTTATCAGCGGTTGTTTCCCGACTTGCGGCTGACGCTGATAGAAGGCGGGCATCATCATCTGGTGAATGAAACTCCAGAGCGGCTGGAGGCAGTTTATCGTGCCTTGTTATCGGGTCTGGATGCCGTGTTGCCTGCCAAGGCTTCGGAGTAGTGCTTTGGTGTCAAAACAGGGCAGGGAGTCGCCTGCCTTTGGGACAGCGCCTTGTGAATGGGCAATATCCGTGAAGCAAGTCAATTATTGACCTGAATGTGTGCTTGTCGGCCGCCAGAGTCCGGCTCTATGCTGTGATCCGAAGTAGGGCAATGTCAGGGTCTTAGCGCCGATTTCCGGGTTTGTACTGATGAAACTGTTACCGTCTGGAACAATGTTTAAAAACAGTTGAACTATTTTGGTGCAGATGAAACCAATTAATATTTTAGTCATTACTTGTGACTAAAGTGGCAGAAATATTGCTGAAACACGGACAAAGTAGCCGCACCTGCCTGTTGTCGTACAGGTAGAACACGAGCATAAAAAGTAGAGCTTAGCTGGAGTCACTTTCAATGAAGAAACCAGATTTACTGGTCTTTATAGGATTGGTTGTTATTTTGGGTGCCGCGATTACCGGCATGACAATCAACGAAAATCAGCGTCCGTCTGCCGTTCTGGCATCGGAACACACTATTCGCTAGAGCGCTGACACATTCGCAGCGCGGTATCGGTAGCAATAGCAGATAACGGAATATCCCAGACTTCTGCAGGAAGCGCAGAAACGCACTGAAACTCATGGGCACAGCCAATGAGTCGCGGCTTGTTGCCTGCGTGTCGGGTAAAGGCTAGTGATCGGTCGTAAAAGCCGCCCCCCATACCCATGCGATTGCCATGCGGGTCAAAAGCGACCAAGGGCAAGCAAATCACCGACAGAAATTTTGCCTGTTGGTGCGTGTTGTAACGGAAATCCGGTTCGGCAATGCCAAAGCGGTTGGTGCTCATGCGGGTGGTGGCCTGGTAGCGAACAAATGCCAGTTCCCCCTGACGTAGTGGGTGCAGGGTGGGCAAGTAGACGGCCTTACCCATCCGGGTCAGTTGTTTGATGATCTGCTCAGGGTTTATTTCTCCATCATTTACCAGGTACAGCGCTATTCGCTTGGCGGCAAGGAGCGCACCTGGCTGTAACAGCGTGCGTTTCAGACCGTAGGCCGCTTGATGTTGTTGCTTTGGTGTTAAGGCACGACGTTGCTGGCGCATGGCCTTGCGAAGCTGATGCTTGTTCATAAAAATCGAAGCAAATCGGAAAGGAACCCCGCCGCACCGCTGTCGGAAAAAGCCCTTGAACCCAATGGTTCAAGGTGGTGGGTCATTCGCTGAATAAGGCTTTCCGGTAGTCGGACATGCGCACAACAGCGACTGAAACCCTCCGGGGTTGTGGTCATCGGCTCGAGGTCTTTGTCGACTGGCCAATGCAGCAGGGAGTTTGTGAAGTATATCAGAGATCAGTGGCTCTGCGAAAAGTCTGCGACAGGACGCTCAGAGTTCGCGCTGGATCGAGAGATTCAGCGCGCTGTCGAGACGGGTGTTCAGGTCTTCGAAAATACTGGCTTGCTGATCCAGCTCACTTTGCATTTCGAGCAGCTGATGGGCAATGTTCAGCGCCGCGATAACCGCAATCCGATCAGTGCCAGGCACCTTGCCCGAGGCTGATGTGGCATTTTTTATCTCGACCATCTTTTGATCCAGCAGCCGTGCGGCATCACGCAGCTGCTGCTCGGCGCCCGCTGGGCAGTTGATTCGATATTCACGTTCCAGAATGGTGAGATTCAGGATCCTGGGGTCATTGGCCACAGTTGCGCTCCAGCACTTGCAATTTTTGTATCATTTCATGAACCTTGCGGCGTGCCGCTTCATTCTGCTGTACCAGTCTGGCCCGTTCAGACTGCCAGTTCACCTCTTCTGCGCGCATGCGCTGGTTTTCTTCTCGCAGTTCCTGATGGATTGCGAGCAATTTCAGGATACGCTGCTGCAGGCTGGGCAAGTCGTTTGCTGGCATAACATCCTTCTGGTTCAGAGCCAAACTGGGGCTACTACTATAAGAGCCGTCCAAGTGGCTGGTCAATCAGGCTGTCAATTCGTTGTAAAGCGGGAAACCCGAACGATGGCAATGTTAGAATGGGCAGATTGATTATATTGAGGTTGTTATGAAAATTGACTTTGCCAGCACAGCGGATATCTGGCTGGAAGCCCGTTGTTACCAGTCCCCGTCGGCCTTGCACGGCTGGTTGAGTGGTTATCTGGCCAGTGGTTCCCGTCTTACTCACAAACAATGGCTGACAGAAGCGACGGATTATCTGGAACTGGAAGCTGCCCCGGAACCGCCACTGTCGGACATGTTGCCAGAATTTTATGACTGGGTGCTTGCAGTGATCAGTGCTGAAGAAATGGCCTACAGTCCATTATTACCGAGTGATGAAGATGCTGACGTCGCCGAGCAGGTGGAATGTCTGGCAGAGTGGAGCAAGGGCTTTCTGGATGGCTTTGGTGCTTCAGAACGTTCGGCCGGGCAGTTGCCGGAAGACGTTGTTGAGGTCTTGCGTGATCTGGATGCCTTTTCCCAGGCCCAGGTTGACGATCTTGACGATGCGGGCAACGAAGGCATGTATCTTGACCTGTCTGAGCACGCCCGCGTGGCTGCTCTCACGGTGTTTTACAATATGAACCGTTCTGCAGGTTCATCATCGACAACCCTGCACTGATCTGGAGATGGTATGAAACTGGAAGCATCCGAATACGCTCGTCGGCGCCAGCAGTTGATGGCGCAAATGAGTGATAACAGCATCGCTATTATTCCATCGGCTCCTGTCCATGTGCGTAACCGGGATGTGGAATACCTGTTTCGTCAGGATAGCGATTTTTATTACCTCAGCGGCTTTGACGAAGAGCATTCGGTGCTGGTGTTGATTCCGGGCCGTGAACATGGCGAATACGTGCTCTTCTGCCAGGAAAAAATCAAACAACAGGAAATCTGGACCGGACGACGGGTAGGGCCAGAAGCGGCGCCCGACGTGCTGGGTGCGGATGATGCGTTCCCGATCACCGACATCGACGACATCCTGCCGGGGCTGATCGAAGGAACCGATAAAATTTACGCCAATCTGGGTGTCAGCCCGGATTTTGACCGTCAGCTGATGGGCTGGGTCAACCATATCAAAGCCCAGGTACGTAACGGCTCACACCCGCCACGGGAATTCAGCGGGCTGGATCATATCCTGCACGAAATGCGACTGATCAAATCGGAGGCCGAAATCGCCCTGATGCAGCGTGCTGCGGATATCAGTGCCGCCGCTCATTGTCGAGCCATGCAAATGGTGCAGCCGGGAATGTTCGAGTATCAGCTGGATGCCGAGTTGATGCGCACCTTTATGGCGGCGGGCAGCCGCTGGCCAGCCTATCCCTCCATTGTGGGGAGCGGTGAAAACGGCTGTATTCTGCACTACACCCGCAACGATGCACCGATTCAGGACGGCGACCTGATTTTGATCGACGCCGGTTGTGAGCTGGACTATTACGCCTCGGATATTACCCGTACTTTTCCGGCGAACGGACGCTTTAGCGCTGAGCAAAAGGCGCTTTATAACCTGGTTCTGGACGCCCAATATGCGGCGCTTGACTGGATCAAGGCCGGAAATCACTGGAATGATCCGCACGATGCGGCAGTGACGGTACTGGTCGAAGGACTGCTGGCACTCGGCCTGTTGTCTGGCGACGTGGATGAGCTCCTCGAATCCGGTGAATACCGCCGCTTTTATATGCACAAGACCGGCCACTGGCTGGGAATGGATGTGCACGATGTCGGCGAATACCGGATTGATGGCGCGCCAAGGCTGTTGGAAAACGGCATGGTCATGACGGTGGAACCTGGTCTTTATGTGGCCCCGGATGACGAGACCGTCGAGGCGCGCTGGCGCGGTATCGGTATCCGTATTGAAGACGATGTGGTTGTACGCCCGGATGGCTGTGATGTACTGACTGCCGGAGTGCCAAAAACAGTCGAGGAAATTGAAGCCCTGATGCAGGGTGGAATGCAGGGTCAATTGACTGACTGAGGGCAATGCCCGGTGTATTTTCCTGACGCTGGTGGGTGGCGGATCGTGGAGGGCTATTGACCCTGGTGCGGGCTGCCCGTCAGAGTACTGCCTGCCGAATAGCGAGCCATATTCATGACCAACTCTGTCTCATCTTCCACCGCCTTTGATCTGGTGATTCTCGGAGCCGGAATGACCGGCGCCAGTCTGGTGCACCTGCTACAGCCTGCTTTGCAAACTGGCATGCGTATCGCCCTGATCGATCGCCAGCAAATCCACTGGACTGAGGATGTACTGGAACGCCCCCCCAGTTTTGATGGCCGTGCCACGGCGCTGGCCTGGGGTTCGCGTCAGTTGCTGCAGCGAATGGGTTGCTGGGAGGCGCTGATCGATCGAGCCTGTGCGATTCAACATATTCAGGTATCTGATCGCGGCCGTTTCGGGCAAACCCATTTGCACGCCAGTGAGCAGGGCACCGAAGCTCTGGGCTATATCGTTGAAAACGCCGTACTGGGACGAGCCCTGCTACAAGGGCTGGGCGCTTACCCGAATGTAACCTTGTTGTCAGACACCGACGTCCAGCGGGTTGATATGATCTCTGGTGGCAGTCAGCTGACGCTGGCTGGTGGCGAGAGCATTACGACGGCTTTGCTGGTGCTGGCCGATGGTGGTCGTTCTGGTCTGGCGCAGCAGTTGGGTATCCGGCAGCAGCGTGAAGAGTATGACAGTGTCGCATTGGTGACTCAGGTCGAGATGGATCGTGAGCATTTGCACTGGGCTTACGAACGTTTCAGTGATCATGGCCCGGTGGCATTTTTACCTTTGCAGCAGCGCCACTTTGCCGTGGTCTGGACGTTGCCTCCCGACGATTGTGAACGCATTCTGGCCTTGCCTGATCCGCTGTTTGCCGAGCAGTTGCAGCAACAGATTGGCTACCGCTGTGGTCGTATAAAACGTATTGGCGAGCGCTTCAGTTACCCGCTGGCACTGGTGTGCAGTTGCGAACAGGTACGGCGTGGATTGGTGTTGCTGGGTAATGCTGCTCACAGTCTGCACCCGGTAGCAGGGCAGGGCTTTAATCTGGCGCTGAGAGATACTGCTGCCCTGGCCGCACGACTGCTGGAAAGCTGGGCAATGAAGCGACCGTTAGGGGATCTGGCCGTATTACTGGATTACGCCCAGCAGCAACAGCGTGATCAGGGCAATACGATTATTGCCAGTGATCTCTTGCCGCGCTTGTTTGCCCACCCCGGCAAGTTGACGGCGCTGGGACGTGGTGCGGGGCTGATGGCCTTGGCCAGCCTGACCACACCGCGCCGCCTGCTGGCACTGCATGCCATGGGGCTTGGCCAGCCAGCGCCCCGTTTTGCGTCTGCGCCAATTTCGGCTCAATCCTTTTCCCGGTTGGAGTCTGCCGATGCGCTATGACATTGTAATTATTGGTGCCGGACTGGTGGGTCAGTCGCTGGCGGCGGCGCTGGCGAGTGGTAACCCGGCCCTGACGGTCGCACTGATTGATCCGGCTTTGGCGACACCGCCTGACTTGCCACCAGAATTACTGCCAGCGTTGCCGGATTTGGCCGCCAGCGGGCTGGACAGCTTTGATCTTCGGGTCAGTGCCCTGACGGCGCGCAGTCAGCACTTGCTGACGGCAATCGGCGCCTGGCAATGGATACGGCCAGCACGACGTCAGCCTTACACCCATATGACGGTGTGGGATGCGGAAGGCACCGGAGAGGTCAATTTTGATGCCGCCGATCTACATGTGCCCTGTCTCGGTCATATTATTGAAAATCGCGAAACCCTGGCCGGGTTGCGGCAGCGACTGACTGCCTGTCCGGCGGTGACATTGATAACGCAACCGGTGCGTTATCTCGATAGCCGTCGGGCCGACGGCCTGACGCCGGTGGTGCTGGAGCGAGGCAGCGGGCAGGACAGCGGCGGGCAGAGAGACACCTTGCTGGCCAGCCTGGTGGTGGGTGCCGATGGTGCCCACTCCCGTGTGCGGCAATGGGTTGGGCTACCGACCAGTGAATGGGATTACCAGCATCAGGCGCTGGTGGCGACTGTATCCACTGAGCGGCCAATGGCGGCGACGGCCTGGCAACGTTTTCGACCGCAGGGACCATTGGCATTATTACCCATGCCTACCAACCCCCGGCTGGCCTCGATTGTCTGGTCGACCAGCGACACAGAAGCCAATACCTTGATGGCGCTGGACAATGCGGATTTTTGTACCGCATTGTCAGCGGCATTTGAACAGCGTCTGGGTGCGATCACCGCCTGTTCACCACGCGCCGCGATTCCTTTACGTCAGCGTCATGCCCGACGTTACTGGCAGGATGGTGTGGTATTGGCAGGAGATGCCGCTCACACCATTCACCCGCTGGCCGGTCAGGGGGTTAATCTCGGTTTCAAGGACGTGGAAGTGTTGGCTGAAGAAATTCTGGCGGCGGTGGCGCGAGGTATCTCTCCAGGGCACGATCAGGTTCTGGCCCGTTATCAACGCCGGCGGCAGCTTGATAATCTGGCGACCATGGCTGCCATGGAAGGCTTCAAGCGCCTGTTTGCCGCCGATGCTCCACTGATCCGGTTGCTGAGAAATAGCGGTATGACGCAATTTGACCGGCTGTTACCGGTCAAACAGCACGCGATGATGCAGGCGATGGGGCTGTGATGGGGCTGTGATGGGGCTGTGATGGGGTTGTAGTGAAAGCGGGTTTGGTGGTCGTTTGTATCACTGGCGGTGCAGCAATGCATGAAGAGTGCAGGAATGGTTCGCTGCCAGTGCCCTGAACCGATATAATGCCCGGTTCTTTTTGCTCCGCCCTATTGAGGTCTCCATGTCTGAAGCTGTTTCCTGTCTGCGATTGAATCCACAGGCCGAGCGCCGTCTTAAGTCCGGCCATTTATGGGTTTACAGCAACGAGGTGGACATCAAAAAAACACCGCTGCAGGGGCTGCAAGCAGGTAGCCAGGTGGTGATTGAAATGGCCAATGGCAAAGCGCTGGGCAGTGCGGTGATCAGCCCGGATCAGCTGATTTGCGCACGACTGATCAGTCGCGACAGCAAGCAGTTTCTGGACAGCTCTCTGATTGTGCATCGCCTCAAGGTGGCACTGAGCAGTCGTGAACTCTGGTATCCGGAGGGCTGTTATCGCTGGGTCTATGGCGACAGCGACGGTCTGCCGGGTCTGGTGGTTGACCGCTTTGGCGGCGTCGTGGTGGTACAGATCTCCAGTGTATTGATGGAAACCTTGCGTCAGGAAATTGTCGACGCGATTATAAAGGTCATCAAACCGGACGCCGTGGTGTTGAAAAATGACGGCAAACTGCGTGCGGTTGAGGGCTTGCCGGAATACGTTGAAGTGGTCTACGGCGAGCTGGAAGATAATTGCGCACCGCTGATCGAAAATGGCACCCGTTTTATGGCCCCTGTGATTGATGGTCAGAAAACCGGCTGGTTCTACGACCATCGCGAGAATCGTGCGGTACTGAATCGTTTGGTTACTGGCAAACGGGTGCTGGATGTTTTCAGCTATATCGGCGGCTGGGGAGTACAGGCCGCACGGCATGGTGCTGCTGAAGTGCATTGCGTGGATTCGTCTGCCAAGGCGCTTGACTGGGTCGCCCAGAATGCAGAATTAAACGGCGTTGCTGATCGTATGACCTGCTGGGAGGGTGACGCTTTCGAAGCCCTGCGTCAGCTCAAGGACAGCGGTGAGCGTTTTGATGTGGTGGTGGTTGATCCTCCGGCACTGATTCCCCGTCGTAAAGACATTAAAGCCGGTGAACAGGCGTATCACCGCTTGAATCAACTGGCCATGCGGTTGCTGAATCGAGATGGCTTGCTGGTCGCTGGCTCCTGTTCCATGCATCTGGGAGAAACCCGTTTGCCAGGGATCATCCGTACCTTGGGGCGGGAGCTGGATCGAGACGTGCTGATTCAGCATGTCGGCAGTCAGGGTGCCGACCACCCAGTGGTTCCGGCGATCCCGGAAACCCGTTACCTCAAAGCCGTGTTTGCCCGCGTGTTACCAACGCGTTAACTTCGACAACCACTACCGTAGGGCCCGGCTCCGTCCGTGGCCGTTGTCGTCCGTGGCCGTTGTCGTCCGTGGCCGTTGTCGTCCGTGGCCGTTGTCGTCCGTGGCCGTTGTCGTCCGTGGCCGTTGTCGTCCGTGGCCGTTGTCGTCCGTGGCCGTTGTCGTCCGTGGCCGTTGGTCCGTGTCGTCCGTGTCGTCCGTGTCGTCCGTGTCGTCCGTGTCGTCCGTGTCGTCCGTGGCCGTTGCGTGTATTCCCGCCGTGGCCGTTGCCCCATTTTATGGGGCGTTTCGGAAGGGTTCAGTGTGTATCGGGCAATGTCAGGCGTAACACGCTGGCGGTTTGTTGCAGCAAGGTATCCAGCTGCTCAATGTTGTGAATCAGTAACGTCGCCGCTGGTGTCTCTGTTGTGTCGGATGCCCCAGCGTTGGTGGTTGCGGCTTCGGTGGCGGGCGTCAACGCCTGTGCCAGCGTGGTTTGCCATTGCATCAGCAAATCCGGTTGTGTAGTACTTAATAACGGCACCAGCGCACCGGGGTGGGATTCACTGCCCAGTAGCCAGAGTTGCATGCCTTGCAGCAAGGCGAGGCTGTCCTGCTGGCTGCTGGCGCTGAACTCACTGCTGTTTCCCGACAAGCGTTTTTCCAGCAATTCGGTTCTGATCAATCGCGCACTGGCGCTCATGCCAGCCTGCAAGGCGGCTGCGGGTGTGCTGCTGGCAACCAGTCGAGCGTAGTAGCCAGTGTCCCGTTCCCAGCGACGTTGCAAGCGGCGCAGATGGTCAAGCAATTGTGCAGTGACCAGTTGCAGGTATTGGCGACGGCGATCCTGGTTGATGACGCCAGGCGGGGTGTCTTTGTTGAGGTGGTTATCAGCGGTGTTGTCGGCATGAGTCGCGGTATTCTTGTTGCTGCTACTGCCCGCGACCGCTGTTATGGTTTCAGTCCGCAGATAGTCGCTGGCACTGCGCTGTCCGTCACTGCCCCAAAGCAAAAATTCAATAACATGAAACCCCAGGCTGACAGATGCCGGATCGGCGAAACCATGCTGCTGTTGTAGCGTGTCGCTGCTCAGTGGCAGGGTCAGATCGTTGACGATACCGGTAAAGGGATAGCCTGGCAGATAGTCGATGTAGCCACCTTCAATCGGCCAGCTGTCAATCAGGCTCAGTGTTTGATGGTAACTGAGTCCCTGACGTTGCCATTCAACGGGGTCGGTTACCGGTAGAAAGCCATACAGGCGAGCACGTAAAAAACTGCTGTAACTGTCGCGCCAGGCGTCGCGGCTGGCTGCCAGTGTGAACGGGTTTGGATGGTCGAGCAGGGTGATAATGGCACTTTGCAGGGCCTCTGCGCTGGCACAAGCCTGGACATGGCTGTCAAGGGCTGAGTGAATCAGGTGGTCATTGATCTTTTCAGGATGCGTCGCCGGATCGCCGGTGAAATCGACTGCGGCAGGTAATGGCTGGGCTGGTACCGGTGCTTGATCACAACCGGCAACACAGAGCAGCAGTAGCCAGATAACGACTTGTTTCATTCGGTGTCTCTTGGTCGTACAGGGGAGCGTCGTACTGTCAATCATCACGTAATGAAATCACCGGCCAGCCTTGCTGGTTGGCTTCTGCCGCCAGGATGGCGTCCGGGTCAACAGCGACAGGCCGGTCAACCAGCCGTAATAATGGCAGGTCGTTGTGGGAGTCGCTGTAGAACCAGGCGCCTTCCATGGTTTGTTGGCGTTCATTCAGCCAGGCGTTGAGTCGCGTCACCTTGCCATCCTGAAAGCTGGGAATGCCCACGATAGCGCCGGTGTACTGGCCGTTGATGACTTCCGGGTGCGGCGCAATGATATTGTCGATGCCCAGTCGCTCGGCAATCGGGTAGGTGATAAAGCCGTTGGTTGCGGTAATAATCAGTAACTGGTCTCCCTGATTCCGATGGTTCTGGATCAGGTCACGGCTTTTCTGGCTGATCAGTGGTTCAATACGCTCTTCGAGAAAACGTTGGCGCTCGGCCAGCATCTGCTCAAGAGGGTGATCCAGCAACGGCCGCAAGGTAAAGCGCAGGTAGTCGTGAATATTCAGGGTGCCGGCCTGGTACTGCGCATAGAAATGGTCGTTGCGATATTTGTGCACCGCCGGGTCAACCAGGCCGCGATCAGCCAGATATTGGCCCCATGCGTGGTCGCTGTCGTCGGATAACAGGGTGTGGTCGAGGTCGAAAATTGCCAGAGCCAAGCGATCCTCCCGGACGGATTGAAAAAAGAGCCGTATTCTATTATGAATGGACGGCACGGGTCACATTTTTACAGGTTATTGAAAATCTATCGGTGTGGCGATGACTACATGAAAAATGACCCAGGAATGCCAGGATACAACGCATAATCGTGCTTTCTTGGCCATTTGGGCATTGACCCTGCGGTTTGAAAGCACTTTTTGATCATCCGATTCAAACAATCGGTCATTGGGTTGGCGGCTCTGATAACCCCCGTCTTGTTCTGCTGCTTGCCAAATTCTCATGGTTCAGGTGAGGATAAAGAATGACAATCAATACCAGCGAGTCGATGCATGCCGCTTGACCTTTGCGTTGAAATGGGCAAGTTTTGCAACTCTGTAATAATTCTCGGATGGCATTGTGATTGATGATCAGGGTTACCGCCCGAATGTCGGTATCATTCTGTGTAATGACCTGGGCCAAGTGCTCTGGGCCAGACGCATAGGACAGGATGCCTGGCAATTTCCACAAGGCGGTATCAAACAGGGTGAATCCCCGGAACATGCGCTTTATCGGGAGTTGACCGAAGAAGTGGGGCTGACGGCCGAGGATGTCCAGATTCTGGGGTGTACCCGTGGCTGGCTGCGTTATCGCTTGCCAAAACGTATGATCCGTCAAGGCCGCCAGCCGGTGTGTGTTGGCCAAAAGCAAAAGTGGTATCTGTTAAAGTTGACCACGGAAGAAGCACGAATCGACGTGGCCGCATCACCCAAACCGGAGTTTGATGGTTGGGACTGGGTTAGTTACTGGTTTCCGCTGGGTGAGGTAGTCGCTTTCAAGCGCGATGTATATCGTCGCGCAATGACTGAGTTGGCGCCGAAAATCGCTCGCTTGCAACGTAAAAGCACCAGTTGAGGTCCTATGCTCGACATACTTCGCCGAATCGTCCAGGAGGTCAGCAGCGCCAGCGATCTTAATGATGCCTTAAGAGTGGTGGTGGTGCGTATCCGTGAGGCCATGGAAACCGAGGTATGCTCTGTTTACCTGTTTGATGCGGACAGCAAGCGCTATGTGCTGATGGCCACTGAAGGTCTGAAGCAGGAAGCCGTTGGCCGGGTCAGCCTCTCTTCATCCCAGGGTTTGGTCGGGTTAGTAGGCGCACGCGCCGAGCCTATTAATATTGATAATGCCCCTTCTCATCCCAAATTCCACTTTTTGTCCGAGACCGGAGAAGACCCGTTTCTGTCGTTTCTTGGTGTGCCGATTATTCACAACAAGCGCCTGATGGGTGTGCTGGTGGTACAGCAGCGTGACAGCCGCCAGTTTGATGAAGGCGAAGAGGCCTTTTTGGGCACCATGTCGGCGCAGCTGGCAGGGGTGATTGCCCATGCCGAAGCCACGGGTAATATTCTTGAATTGACGCCCGCCAACACCGAGCGCAAGAGCACCCGCTTCAATGGTGCGCCAGGGGCTGCTGGTGTCGGGTTGGGAACGGGTTATGTGATTACGCCGGCCGCCGATCTGATCAGTGTGGTCGACAAGATGGCTGAGAGTATTGAGCTTGAACTGGAAAATTTTGACCGGGCATTGATTGCTGCGCGTGGTGAAATCCGCCAGCTCGGTGCCCAGCTTAGCAACGACTTGCGCCCGGAAGAGATGGCGCTGTTTGATGTGTATATCAATATGCTTGACGACAACGCCCTGGGTGCGGAAGTCACTGGTCGTATTCGTGAAGGCCATTGGGCTCCCGGTGCCTTGCGACAGGTGGTGATGCAGTATGTTGGCCACTTCCAGTTAATGGAAGATGTCTACCTGCGCGAGCGGGCGACGGATATTCTTGATCTGGGCACCCGGATTTTGGCTCATCTTCAGGGCGTTTCCGAAGATGAGCCGGAAGAAGATGAATTTCCGGATGACTGCATTCTGGTCAGTGAAGAGCTGACTCCGGCGATGTTGGGGGAAGTTCCTACCAGCAAGCTGCGCGGGCTGGTGTCGGTGAAGGGTTCCTCCAATTCGCACGTGGCGATTTTGGCTCGGGCGATGGGTATTCCAACCGTGATGGGGGTGGTGGATTTACCCTATGCCCAATTACATGGCAAGGATCTGATTGTGGATGGTTATCGGGGGGTGTTGATTTCCAATCCCAATGAAGAGATCCGCGAGCAGTATCAGGAAATTTACGAAGAAGAGCTGGCGCTGCAGGAAGATCTGGAAGTACTGCGGGACGAACCGGCGATTACTCTGGATGGTCATCGTATTCCGCTGTGGGTCAACACCGGTTTGCTGACCGATGCCTTGCGCAGCCTGGATCGCGGTGCCGAAGGTGTGGGTTTATACCGTACCGAAGTCCCTTTCATGATGCAGGATCGTTTTCCCAGTGAAAGTGAACAGCAGAAAATCTATCGTCAACAACTGGAAATGTTTGCACCGGCACCGGTGACTATGAGGACTCTGGATATCGGCGGCGACAAGTCGTTGACCTATTTTCCGATCAACGAAGCTAACCCCTTTCTGGGCTGGCGGGGTATCCGGGTGACACTGGATCATCCGGAAATCTTTCTGGTACAGGTGCGGGCGATGCTGAAAGCCAGTGAGGGTCTGAATAATCTGCGCATCATGTTGCCGATGATCAGCAGTGTGCATGAAGTCGATGAGGCGTTGCACTTGATCTATCGTGCCCACGCCGAAGTCATCGAAGAAGGTTGCGATGTCGATATGCCACAAGTGGGGGTGATGATCGAAGTGCCCTCGGCGGTATTCCAGATTCGTGATCTGGGCTTGCGAGTCGACTTCTTGTCGGTCGGCAGTAATGACCTGACCCAGTATCTGCTGGCGGTGGATCGTAATAACCCGCGGGTTGCCGATCTCTATCAGGCGTTTCATCCAGCGGTGCTGTCGGCCCTCAAAATCATTGCAGAAGCTGCCCATGAAGTGGGTAAGCCGGTCAGTGTCTGCGGGGAGCTGGCGGGTAATCCGCTTGGCAGCGTGCTGTTGATGGCGATGGGTTATGACATGTTATCGATGAACGCGACCAATTTACCGAAGGTGAAATCGGTAATCCGGGGCATCAATCTGGAGTGGGCGCAACGTCTGCTTGATCAGGTGATGCAGATCGAGAGCGCTCATGTGATTGCGGCGATGGTGCAGCTGGCACTGGAAAAGGAAGGTTTCGGTCGCATCATCGGCCCGGCATCAGGCCGATGCTGATGCCGGTGTCCTGTTGATCCTGCCATTCAATCGCTCTCTAGCGGGTGTCTGATTCGTTTTGCAAGGTGGCTGTTCGTCCGTTAGTCAGGCACCTGAAAGCGGCGCGACTGACCGCTTTCACCATTATCAAGCCAGAGTTGCTCTTCAATTGCCAATCGCTGCCTGCGGCCAATCAGGCTGCTGCTGCTACGGGTGCCGTAGCGGGCAGAGGTAATAAACTGGGCCGATAATAGTCGTTCCAGTTCAGCTGTTACGCCGGTATCGGGTAAGCACTGGTCTGGCCATGGCACCCGCCGGTTCAGTAGCCGGGTTAATTGATGCTGATCTCCCTGCCATGTTTGTAACTGCGTCCGCGCCAGTTGGGCTTTGGGCCAGTCGCTGTCGAGCCAGGCATTGCTGAGTACGTGTTGCCCCGGAGTGACGGCATGAGCCGTGGGTTGCGGCGTATTGGTGATGTACCACAGTTGTTCGGGTGTACCACACAGCAGATTGAAACGGCCATATTGCGATGCTTCTGACAGCAGCGAACGGGCAAAGGCGGCCGGTGTTTGGGTACTATTGAGATAGCGGGTTACCAGCTCGCCACGGGAGCGAACATTATCGGGTGGGTTGGGTAAACGAATATTAGTGACGGCGGCGAAGCGCAGGTCCTGGGTGATGCCAAGCCAGGTGCCACCTTGTTGTAAATCCTGCCCGGCGAGCAGTGTTGGCTGGCCTGGCCAGCGATGCAGGGAGGCAGTCGGGCGGGCATGAAACTCATCACGATTGGCGGCCAGGGCCAGCCATTGTTCTGCACCGGGTTGCCAGTCAAACACGATCAGGCACATGCGGGTGTCCTTAATAGACAGGGTCTTCAAGGTTACCGCTATCGTCACCGCTTGGCGACCGTTGCCCGGTTGGCGTCGTTGTTCGCCATTGACGTTGCGCTGGGTCATAATGCGCGCCTTGAATTTTCTGCCCGGGAGGTGGTCTGTGGTCACGCTGTTGATGTATCTCGCCGTCGGTGCCTTTGCCGGGACACTGGCCGGGCTGTTTGGCATTGGCGGTGGCATGATCATTGTTCCGGCGGTGTTGTTTGCGCTGGCAGCCGAAGGCGTCGGCGTTGATGTGATGACCCATATGGCGGTCGCTACCTCGCTGGCGACGATTGTATTTACCTCCGTCAGCTCAATCCGTGCCCATCTCCAGAAAGGTGCCATCGACTGGCATATGGTGTCGCTGATGACACTGGGTATCGTCGTTGGCACCAGCCTTGGTGTGGTGTTGATTGCTGAGGTACCGGGGCCGCTACTGTTGAAAATTATTGGTGTCTTTGCAGGATTGCTGGGGATTCAGATGTTTTTTGGCTTGCAGCCGCGACCAGGTGATTTACCTCCTGGGCGCAAGGAGCTGGCCGTGGCAGGGGCGGTTATTGGTTTTGGTTCCTCCTGGTTCGGAATTGGCGGCGGGACGTTTGCAGTGCCCTATCTGAGCTGGCGCAAGATTGATATGCGGCGGGCGGTGGCGACGTCGGCGGCCTGTGGTTTCCCTATCGCGCTGACGGGGACGCTGACTAATATCTGGTCGGGCTGGGGCAACCCGGAGTTGCCTGCCTGGAGTTCTGGATTTGTCTATTGGCCCGCAGTTGCCGGTATTGTGCTGACCAGTGTGCCGTTTGCCCGGCTGGGTGCTCATCTGGCTCACCGGCTGGATCAGGGCAAGCTGAAAAAAGCGTTTGCGGTGTTGTTGATCTGTGTGTCGATCAAGTTTTTGAGCCTGTCATTTTGATGTCGAACTGGCCCGCTAGACTCTTATCGCAGTATCCATTGTCCTCGCTTCTGGCCGGGGTAACTTTTTTGCAAGGACGTCACCATGTTGACCTATCCCGAGATTGATCCTGTTGCATTGGCCATTGGGCCATTAAAAATTCACTGGTATGGCCTGATGTATCTGCTGGCCTTTGGTGCCGCCTACTGGCTGGCAACCTGGCGGGCACGTCGGCCTCGCTCCGGCTGGAACGATCAGCAGGTGTCGGATCTGGTCTTTTTTGGTGCCATGGGAGTGATTTTGGGTGGCCGTTTTGGCTATGTCTTGTTTTATAACTTTCCGCAGTTTCTGGAAGACCCGTTATGGCTGTTCCGGGTTTGGGAAGGGGGGATGTCGTTTCATGGTGGCCTGTTGGGCGTACTGGCAGCCCTGGGCTGGTTCAGTTTCAAGTACAAAAAGAATTATTTTGATGTAGGCGATTTTGTTGCACCACTGGTGCCGATTGGCTTGATGTTCGGCCGTATTGGTAACTTTATTGGGGGTGAACTCTGGGGCCGTGTGGCAGACCCTGCGCTGGTGCCCTGGGCGATGGTGTTCCCTCGTGCAGACGACTTGCCGCGTCACCCGTCGCAGTTGTATCAGGCCGGTCTGGAAGGTTTGCTGCTGTTTGTGGTGGTGCTGTGGTACTCCAATCGTCCGCGTCCCAGAATGGCAGTGGGTGCCGTTTTTCTGTTCGGATACGGTATTCTGCGCAGTGTCGCCGAATTTTTCCGCGAGCCGGATGCCCATATCGGATTTGATCTGTTTGGCTGGATGAGCCGTGGGCAGTTGTTGAGTCTGCCGATGATTCTGGCCGGATTGATTTTGCTGGTGGTGGCTTATCGTCGTAACCGCTTTGCGCCAGTCAATTGAGCATTTTTTGATAAAAAGGGTAATGTATGAAGCAGTATCTGCAACTGATGCACCATGTACGTGAGCACGGCGTGTTCAAGCAAGACCGCACCGGCACGGGCACCTACAGCTGTTTTGGTTATCAGATGCGCTTTGATCTCAGTGAGGGGTTTCCGCTGGTGACCACCAAGAAACTGCATCTGCGCTCGATTATTCATGAGCTGTTGTGGTTCCTCAGTGGCGAGACCAACATCCGTTACCTGAAAGAAAACGGGGTGTCGATCTGGGATGAGTGGGCCGATGAGGATGGCAACCTAGGGCCAGTGTACGGCTCTCAATGGCGCTCGTGGCCGACCGCGAAGGGTGAGCATATAGATCAGATCAGCCAGCTGATTGAGCAGATCAGGAATAACCCCGATTCTCGCCGTCTGATTGTCAGTGCCTGGAATGTCGGTGAGATCAGTCATATGGCCTTGCCTCCTTGCCATGCGTTTTTCCAGTTTTACGTCGCCGATGGCAAGTTGTCTTGCCAGTTGTATCAGCGCAGTGCCGATATTTTTCTCGGTGTGCCCTTTAATATCGCCAGCTATGCCTTGCTGGTGCATATGGTGGCGCAGCAATGTGATTTACAGGTTGGTGATTTTGTCTGGACTGGTGGTGACGTGCACCTGTACGCCAATCACCTGCAACAGACGGATGAACAGTTGTCTCGCACTCCGCTGCCGCTGCCGAAGCTGGTGATTCAACGCAAACCTGAATCACTGTTTGACTATCATTTTGGCGACTTTGTTATTGATGGTTATCAGCATCATCCGCATATCAAGGCACCGGTTGCAATCTGAGCCAGAGCCGCCGCTCTGGGGTCTGATCGACATCAGCCCCTGCTTGTTCCAGTGATATCCATGCCCCTGATCAGGGGCTGTCCATTCCGATAAAAGTATCAGAATCCGGCACCTTGCTGATCCGTGTCTATACTCAGAATTCATGATTGATCTGAAGTTGAGCGTTATGGATTCAAGCGCGCCATCTTATCGCTGTACCAGATTGCTGGTGTGTGCACTGGATGCGGGGACAGAGTCTCCCCGGTTGGTCACCCGTGTGCCGCAGGAATGGCTGCCCTCGTTGGAGCAACTCATTGAGCGCTGGCTTGGTGCTGGTGATGTTATTTGCCTTGTCAGCGGTCAGGCTGACGATACCCTGCTGGATACCGTCCGGCATGTGCGATTGCAATTACCAGCAGCGGCACTGGTGATTACCCTGGATGCGATCGACAGCGAGGCGGTAGCACGGTTGATTCCTTGTGGTGTACAGGAGGTTTTTGCTGCACAGCAGCTGGAACAGGCGCAGACGGATCAGTTATGCGAAGGCGCAGTCGTCCGGATGGAATACGAACAATCGCTGCGTCGTCTCAGCCATTTTGATCCGTTAACCGGCTTGGCTGGCCGGGGGTTGTTTCAGGATCGACTGGAGCAAAGCCTGATTCAGGCGCATCGCAACGGCACCAATGTGGGGTTGTTGTTTATCGACCTCGACCGTTTTCGGGTGGTGAACGATGTCTACGGCCATCAGCTGGGCGACCGGTTACTGATCGCGAGTTCACAACGGCTACAGGAAAAACTGCGCCGTTCGGATACGGTCGCCCGGCTGGGCGGTAACAGTTTTGCCGTGATTCTGGATGCCGTGCGGGGTGTCGAGGTGGTTACTGCTATTGCGCAAAAACTCATTCATGCGCTGAAAGCGCCTTTCCGCATCGATGGCCATGAAATTTTTGTAACGGGCAGTATTGGGGCGGATTTGTCTTGTGAGGCGAACTACGATTCCGGCCAGATGGTGCGCCGTACCGAGTTGGCATTACACCAGGCCAAGCGCGATGGCCGTAATGGCTGTCAGGTTTTTACGCCACAAACCGCTCCTATGGACAAGATTCGATTGGGGCTGGAAAGTGCCTTGCACCATGCTCTGGAGCGGGATGAACTACGACTGGTGTACCAGCCGCAAATCTCAGTGGTTGGTCAGCATTTTGTCGGTGCTGAAGTGCTGTTACGTTGGGAGCATCCGGTATTGGGATTGGTATCACCGACGGTATTTATTCCGGTGCTGGAAGATACCGGGCTGATTGAACCGTTTGGTGAGTGGGTGCTGCGACGTGCCTGCCAGCAGTACAAGCGTTGGCTGGATGACGGCGTGGTCGGTTTGAACAGTAAAATTTCCGTTAACCTTTCCCCGCGCCAGTTTCGTCAGCGCGACCTGGGAGAACGTATTCAGGCGGCGATTCAGGATACCGGGCTGCCACCGACCAGTCTGGCCCTGGAAATTACCGAAAGTACCTTGATGTACAACCTCGAACAAGGCGCGGTTTTGCTCCGTCAGTTACGACATCTGGGCGTCAGTATTGCCATTGATGACTTCGGTACGGGCTACTCCTCATTGGCTTATCTGAAAGACCTGCCGATTGATTATCTCAAGATCGACCGCAGTTTCGTCAAGGATATTGTCACGGATCGCAATGATGCCGCGATCGCCAACTCGATTATTGGCCTGGCGCACAATCTCGGGCTGAAAGTGGTGGCAGAGGGGGTTGAAGAACAGAATATCCTCGACGTACTGGCAGATTTTGGTTGCGATCAGTATCAGGGCTATTTTTTTGCCCGTCCGGTTGCTGCCACTGGCCTTCCCTTGTTGATTGCTGGCTGCCACTGAGTCAAACAAATTGCTGGCTTGTTTGGGACTGGCTCTGTTGCCGGGTGGGCGTTATCATCGAGCGTTTCATCGTCTGGCTGGTAGCGGCCATGACATTTCCCCGGTTCGAAGCGGTTTTTTGCCATCATGAAGTTGTCCCTGATCGTTGCCCTGTCGCGCAATCACACTATCGGTCTCAATAACCAGTTGCCCTGGCACCTGCCTGGTGATCTGAAGTATTTCCGTGACAGCACCATGGGCAAGCCTGTCGTCATGGGGCGCAAAACCCATGAAAGTATTGGTCGGGCGTTGCCCGGTCGCGCCAATATTGTGATCAGTCGCCAGCCAGGCTATCAGGCCGACGGCGTGGCCGTGGTCAGCAGTCTGGAGTGTGCCATCGAACTGGCGGCCCGACTGGCACTGCAAACCGGTGCCGAGGAAGCCATGATTATGGGGGGGGCTGAGATTTACCGGCAGGTATTGCCGCTGGTTGAGCGCTTGTATCTGACGGAAGTGGATGCCGATATTGAGGGGGATGCCTTTTTCCCCGAGTTTGATCGTGCCGAGTGGCAGGAGCTGAGCAGAGAGGCGCATTCACCGAGTGACGATAATCCGTATCCCTACCGTTTTGTGGTGTACGAACGCAGATCTTGAGTCCAGCCCTTAATCCTCTCATCATAGCGGCCCATTGTATTGAGCAGGGTTCGGGCTGTGTCCAATTTACCATTAAAGGTGTTTGCTGGTGTCGAGGCGCTACAGCATATTCGTGACCATGGTTTGCAACCGGACGATATCCAGGTGGTGCTTGGAGCATCCGGTGGCCCGAAATGGCTGGCACTGGCAGCGATGGATCGTTACCTGCTCAGTGAGTGGTTCAAACATCGTACCGAGCCGCTGCATTTGCTCGGGACTTCGGCCGGTGCCTGGCGGCTCAGTTGTTTCGCCCGCAATGAGCCGCTGGCCGCGCATCAACGTTTTCTGGAAGCCTATGTTAGCCAGCGCTACTCGGCCAAACCCACGCCATTGGAAGTGGCCGCTGAATGTCGCCGTATGCTTGATCTGGCGTTGGGCGAGCAGGGCATCAGCGAAATCCTGGAACATCCCTTTATGCGCTATCACACCCTGGTAACACGCTGTCGGGGTCTGACTGCCAGTGATACCCGATGGCTGCAAACAGCCGGTTGGCTCGGGGCTATCGGGGCGAATCTGTTGTCGCGCAAGGGCATGCGACCCTGGATTGACCGGGTGTTGTTTCATCATCCTGAGAAACCGCCGATCGACTATTTCCCTCATTTACCCGCCCGTCATGTGACATTGACCGCAGATAACCTGCGTCCAGCGATCCTGGCGACCGGTGCGATTCCACTGGTAATTGCCGGGGTACGTAATATTGCCGGTGCGCCAGCAGGTACTTACCGGGATGGCGGTATTACCGATTACCAGTTTGACCTGCCAGTGTTGCCGAAAACCGGTTTTGTGCTTTATCCCCATTATTTTGCCCAGGCACCCAAGGGTGGCTGGTTTGACAAGCGCTTGCACTGGCGAACGGCTTCTCGTGAACATTACCGCCGCACCATCATCGTGGCACCGTCATGGGAGTTTGCGGCTACCTTGCCGGGAGGGCGGATCCCGGATCTGGATGATTTTTACGACTTTGATTACCCTCAGCGCTGCTTGCGCTGGGAGCAGGCACTGGCTGCTTGCGAAGCGTTGGCGGATGCCCTGGATCGGATTCACAGCCAGCAGCGCTGGGCCGAAATCGCCGAACCCTTGCCCTGGTAAAGACAGAACGAGCACAATTGACTCTTGAATATTTAATCCGGTGCCGCTCTGGGCTTTCGGATGGTGTCGAATCACGAAGCCGGTTTGCAGGCCTGATGGGTCACGTCAAAAACCGGCAACACTCGCGCAGAGTCGTGCAGGATTAAATAGATGTCCCCTCAACACTACCGCGACAGGAATCGTATGGCACGAGTGAGCGAAGTATTCCGGGTTTTTCTGCTGCTGGGGCTAACCTCCTTTGGCGGCCCGGTTGCCCATCTGGGTTATTTTCGTACCGAGTTGGTGGATAAACGCCGCTGGTTGAGTGACGCCGCATATGCTGACCTGGTGGCCTTGTGTCAGTTTTTGCCTGGCCCGGCCAGTTCCCAGGTGGGGTTTGGCTTGGGTTTGATGCGGGCCGGCTGGCCGGGAGCATTGGCTGCCTGGCTGGCGTTTACGCTGCCATCGGCGCTGGCGCTGGTGTTACTGGCAACACTGGCCAGTACCGCAGCGGGTAGTCTGGAGGCACTGTTACACGGTCTCAAGGTGGTGGCGGTGGCGATTATTGCTCATGCGGTACTGGGGATGGCGCGTAATTTGTGCCCTGATCGGGCGCGGGCGTCGATGGCGCTGCTGGCGGCGGCGCTGGTGCTGTTACTGGGAGGCTTGAGCGGACAATTACTGGCGATAATGGCGGGTGCCTTGGCCGGTGCGGTCTGGTGTCGTCATCTGGCTATTCCAGCAGCGGTGGCACCCTTGTTCGGGGTTTCCCGAGGGGCTGCAGTAGTGGCTCTGGGGGTGTTTGTCGTTCTGTTGGCCGGGTTGCCCTGGATGGCAACACTGACCGCGCAGCCCGGTTGGCAGATACTGGACAGTTTTTATCGCGCTGGCGCATTGGTATTTGGCGGTGGGCATGTAGTGTTACCGCTACTGGAAGCCGAAACCGTTCAGGCCGGTCACATCGGAGCGGATGCCTTTTTGGCCGGATATGGTGCCACTCAGGCAGTGCCAGGGCCGTTGTTTACCTTTGCCGGCTTTCTCGGTGCTGAATGGGCGGCGGGGTTGGGCGCATCCGGGACAATGATCTGGAGCCTGGCCGGGTTGGCGTTAGTCGCCGTGTTTTTGCCAGGATTGCTGTTGTTGATCGCGGTGTTGCCATTCTGGCAATGGGCTGGTCAATGGGCGGGCTTGCGGGCGGTGATGGCGGGTGCGAATGCTGCTGTGGTGGGTATTCTGGGAGCGGCACTGTATCAACCCGTCTTTACCAGCGCCATTCAATCATCCGCTGAACTGGTGCTGGCGCTGCTGTGTTTTGTTTTGCTGACGGCCTGGAAGGCACCTTCCTGGTTGGTGGTGCTGGTGGGTGCGGGTGGTGGTTTGTTGCTTGGCCCATAGGCGCCTGATCAATTGCTAATCCTTGTCGGACATCAGATTGCCCAGCAGCAGGTGACTGTATTGCCGTTCCTTGTTGTAGGATTTGTCGCGAAAGAAGGGCCGTCCGGCGCGCCACAAGTTGAAGCCCAGTTCCGCCGACCAGCGTTTGGCCTGGACTTGTGCCTGCTTGGCAGCGGGGACTGTTGAGGCGGCTTGCGGCGGTTTTTGTGCCCACAGAATCCAGTTGCCATCTTTTGTTGTGGCATGCCGTGTTATGGGGAAGCGTTGCTTTAACTTCCACAGCCAGATGGCCTGATCGCGGTGTTCGCGCCACAGGTTCAGTACCAGCCAGCCACCAGGAGCCAGATGCTGGTGGCAGTGATCCAGAAAGTTTTCCTGCAGTTGTTGCTGATCCAGTCCGTCGGCCAGAAACAGATCGCTGAGTAACCAGTCGGCAGCGTTGGCAGGCGCTTGCGCCAGCCAAACGCCTGCATCGGCAATATTGACGTTGAGGTGGTCATTGCGAGGCAGGGCAAAATACTGTCGTGCCACCTGTAAGACCGCAGCGCGTAGTTCTACCACGTTGATTTGGGCGTCGGGGAGCAGGCGGTGGATGGCACTGGTCAGTAGTCCACCACCCAGCCCCAGCAGGCTGATCTGCTGCGGGGGTTGTTCGGTAAACAGTAACAGCGAAGCCAGCATGGCGCGGCTGTATTCATGCTGCAGCTGTATTGGCTGATGTTTGAGCAAGCAACTTTGTTCATCAGCGGTGCCGAAACTGAGGTAGCGTTTATTACCATCGTCGAACACTTGTATGACGCCATAGTCGTCGTAGCGTCGGTGTATTTCATTGGCAGCAATAAACCACTCACTCATAGTGTGATGCCTGTGTTCAGAGTGTTTTCAGGAATACCTTGGAGTTGCGCTGGAAGTTATAGAGCTTCTGACGCTCTTCGGGTAGATCAGATACTTGACCAGGCACAAAGCCTTGCTCAATAAACCAGTGTGCGGTTCGGGTCGTTAGCACAAACAGTTGTTGATACTGACGTCTGCGGGCTTCCTGTTCGATCTGTTCCAGCAATAGCTGGCCGCGATGGCCACCACGATAGTCGGGATGCACGGCCACACAGCCAAGCTCGGCACGATCATCAGAATAAGGATACAAGGCGGCGCAGGCGGTGATCATGCCGTCACGTTCGATGACGTAAAAGCGGCTCAACTCGGTTTCCAGCAACTCCCGTGAACGGCGCACCAGGATACCGGCATCTTCCAGCGGTTTCAGCAGGGTGAGAATGCCACCAACATCATCAATTCTGGCGGGCCGCAGCTGGTCGTAAGGATCCTGGCTGATCATGGTGCCCTTGCCTTCACGGGTAAACAGCTCTTGCAGCAGCGCGCCGTCGTGGTGAAAACCGATCAGGTGGGCGCGTGGCACGCCCTGGCTAACGGCTCTCAGTGCCGCTTCGGCATGGTTGCGTGCTTCGCCGCTGATTTGTGGCAAGCGTTCTTCCAGTGCACGACAGGTCAACTGTTGCAGGGTATGGCCAGTGTTATCCAGCAAGCCGTCATCCTGACCCATCAGAATCAGTTTGTCGGCGCGCAGGCTGGTGGCGGTGTGGCGGGCGACATCTTCAACGGCGAGGTTGAAGACTTCCCCTGACGGTGAGTAACCCAGGCAGGACAGCAGCACAATATTACCGGCCGCCAGCAGATCCGTAATGGCGCTGTGGTCTATCCGGCGAACTTCGCCAGTGTGCTGGAAGTCGATGCCGTCAATCACCCCCATGGGCCGGGCGGTGACAAAGTTGCCGCTGACAACTCGCATGCGGGCACCGTGCATGGGAGAGTTGGGCAGCCCAACCGACATGCGTGATTCAATATCGGCCTTGACGTAGCCAACGGCAGCCTTGACGGCAGTCAGGGCCTGACGGTCGGTGATACGGAAGTCCTTGTGGAAGGTACTCTGTGCCCCCAGGCGCTCAAGGGCCATGTCGATTTGTGGCCGGGCACCGTGCACCAGTACCAGGCGTACGCCGAGACTGGTGAGCAGGGCGATATCCTGCACGACGTTGGTGAAGTTGGCATCGGCGATGGCATCACCTTCGAACATCAGCACAAAGGTTTTGCCCCGGTGCGCATTGATGTAGGGGGAAGACTGGCGGAACCATTGCACGTAAGCGGTGGTGTCAGGGGTCACTGGCGTCAATGCTGTGTCTCAGGCAAATAGGGTTAATAAACTGATTTAACCACGCTCACCGGCTGCGGACTACTTCCGCCGCTGAAATGGCAGTCTAGCGGCGGCGGTGCGAGTGGCAGATAATGGTCAGCGGCTCTCTTCGAGACAAAATTGCTGTATCAACGAGCGAATCAGCTCGACCCCCGGCGCTATCTGGCTGAGCGCCAGAAATTCATCGACCTGATGAGCCTGATCAATACTGCCTGGCCCCATGACGATGGTTTCAAACCCGAGTGCCTGCAGAAAGGGCGCTTCGGTAGCAAAAGCGACGGCTTCACTGCGATGGCCGGTCAATCGCTCTGCCGCTTGCACCAGCGGGCTGCTGGCAAGGGTTTCAAACGGTTCGATACCCGGGAAGTGGGTTTCCAGTTCAAAAATTACGTTATTCCGGGCAGCTATCGGACTCAGCCGCTGGCGAATTTCGTGGCGCAAATCGTCATTACTCATACCGGGCAAGGCGCGCAGGTCGAAGGCCAGTTCGCAACTGCCGCAAATCCGGTTGGGGTTGTCACCCCCGTGGATGCAGCCAAAGTTGAGCGTGGGGACCGATACGGCAAAATGGGCATTGCTGTACTGCGCAGCCAGCTCCTGGCGCAGGTTTTTCAGCTCACCAATAACATCGTGCATGGCGTCAATACTGTTGATGCCCAGTGCCGGGTTGGACGAGTGTCCAGCACGTCCGGTCAACCGTACGCTTTCCATTATAATCCCCTTGTGCATGCGGATAGGGCGCAGGCTGGTGGGTTCACCGACCACCGCATAACGGCCCTTCAGTCGGCCCTGGCGGGCGAGGTCGCGGGCGCCGCACATCGAGCTTTCCTCGTCGGCAGTGGCCAGAATCATCAAGGGTTGTTTGAAGTCGCTGGTATGAAACGCCTGTACGGCTTCCAGTACCAGTGAGAAAAAGCCCTTCATATCGCAGGTACCCAGGCCATACAGACGACCGTCCCGCTCGGTAAGGGTGAAGGGGTCTGAGATCCAGCGTTCCGGGTTGCAGGGCACGGTGTCGGTATGTCCACTCAGCACCAGGCCACCATCCCCCGTTCCTCGTGTCGCCAACAGATTGGCTTTGCCTGGATTACCTGCCACCGGCAGAATTTCAGTGGCAAATCCCAGTGTTTCAAACCAGCCGGCCAGGCTCTGAATCACCGCCAGATTACTCTGGTCGTATTGGGGCAGCACCGAGCTGATACTGTTGTGACCAACCAGTGTGGACAGGCTTTCGACAAATGTGGGTACTTTCTTGACAGAATTGGACATGGAGCAATGACCTTGTGCTTGCGCAACCTGACGAGCGTCATGACAATAGCGTCATGACTTATGAAATCGAGCTCAAATTACGTTTTGCTCCAGACAAGACGGCGGCATTGCAGCAGGCGCTGGATAGTCGGGCAACCCGTGGCGGACATTCTACGCTGAACAATACCTACTTTGACACTGAGGAAGGAGCCTTGTCGCGCCAGACCTGTGCCTTGCGGATTCGACAAAAGGGAGAGACCGCCTTCGAGCAAACCCTGAAGACCCTGGGTAGCAGTCAGGGCGGCTTGACGGTGCGCCATGAGTGGAACTGGCCACTTGATCAAGGGCAGCTGGATGCCTCCTTGCTGGCCTCCGACGAGGTGTTGGGGCACTGGCCTGAAGGCATCTCTGCTGACTCCCTGATGCCCCTGTTTAACACTCACTTTGAACGTCAGCGCTGGATTTGGCAGCTGGGTCAGAGTGAGGTGGAAATTGTGCTGGATCAGGGCCTGGTACAGGCGCAAGGAGCCGAGATACCGCTGTGTGAGCTGGAGTTGGAACTGTTGCAGGGTGACCCGGCAGTGATCTGGAGGATGGCGGAAGCGCTTTGTGCTGAAGTGCCCTTGTGGATCAGCGATATCAGCAAGGCTGAACGGGGCTACCGGCTGCTCGGGCTGGGCCGCGACTGGCAACAGCCGGGTGATGTTTTTGAGGTCGGTGTCGACTTCGCCAATTTGCCAGATCAACTGAACAATTGCTTCGAATGGATCAAGCGGGCGTTAGAGACCCTGCTGTGGGAAGCTCCACCACCCACCACTCAACTGGCCGTCGGCTTTGCCGCCCACCTGCTGGCATTTTTTACGTTGGCCCGGCTGGAGCCGTCGTACCGGCAATGCCTGCCGACAGTGACCTTGGTTAATCCGTCGCTGGCACTGACGAGTGCCTGTCTGGTACGGACTGAGTTTGCCCAGCAGTCGCCGGTTGTACAATGTGCGGTCACAGATATAGCCGAGTGGCGTGATCAGCCGATGCTGGCTCAGACCTTGTTGAAATTGGGTCGCTGGTTGTGGCAGTTGCAGACGAGTACCAGCACCCCGCTGCCGCAACAGGGTAAGATGACATTCGACCGGTTGCTGGCACAGTGTCAGAGTGATCCAGAACATCGTGGGGCAGGGTTGGAACAGCCACAACGGCTGGTCGAATGGATGTTACTGGACGACGGCCTGGCATTGACTTCCCGCTGGCATCATGATGTTCGCACCAGCGCTGCCGAGCTACTGGGTTTACAGCTTGAACTAACGGCTATTCGACATTACACCCCGACGTTGAATAGCGAAGACTGGCGACAACGTTGCCAGCAGCGGGATGACCGTCGGTTACATCTGTCCAGCTTGCTGATCCAGCTGTCAGAACAACGCCCCCTAGTTTAATCCACTTCACTACCCCGGAGTTTTTCCATGCAGTCTAGTGCTGATCGCCAACTGAGTCTCACCGGTCTGCTGGAGGATATGCGCAGAGACAAGTTGCTCAGCTCTAACGATTATGAACAGGCGTTGGGCATTCGCCGTCAATCTGGCGAAGCCAGCCTTCATCCGCTGACCTTGCTGGCGCGACAGAATTTTCACGATGCCCGTCCGAACGGCAAAACGTTGACAGAAGATGCCCTTTGCGAGTGGCTGGCCGGTCGAGTGGGGATGACTGCCTGCCAGATTGATCCACTGGAAATTGATGTGCCCTTGGTCACGGATGTGATGTCCTATGCCTTTGCCGAACGTCATCGTATTCTCGCAGTGCGGGTGACCAGTGATGAACTGGTGGTGGCTACGGCGGAACCGGATGTGGCCAGTTGGGTGGGTGATCTGGAGCATGTCTCCCGGCGCACAATTCGCCGAGTACTGGCGGCACCTTCATCCATAGAGCGTTATCGGGTTGAATTTTATCAGCTGGCCAACTCGGTTAGCCGTGCGCGTGGTGATCATGCCGGTGCCAGTGCGGTACAGAATCTGGAAACCATGCTGGAGCTGGGCAAGGCCCGAGCTCCAGACGCCAATGATGAGCATATTGTCAATATTGTTGACTGGCTGTTGCAGTACGCTTTTGATCAGCGCGCCAGTGATATTCACCTGGAACCGCGCCGCGAGGTAGCCCATGTCCGCTTCCGGATTGATGGTGTACTGCATAATGTGTACGAGTTGCCTGCCCAGGTGGGCACTGCGGTGTTGGCGCGGATCAAATCGCTCGGACGTATGAATATTGCTGAAAAACGCAAGCCACAGGACAGTCGGCTGAAGTCAAAGACGCCTTCCGGGCAAGAAGTGGAATTACGTTTGTCGACCTTGCCAACCGCCTTTGGTGAAAAGCTGGTGATGCGTATTTTTGATCCGCAGGTACTGGTGCGCAGCTTTTCCGAGCTGGGTTTTGGCAAGGAAGACCAGCGCCGCTGGCAGCAAATGGTCAGCAATAATCACGGCATCGTATTTGTCACCGGTCCTACCGGTTCCGGTAAAACGACGACGCTTTATTCCACGCTGAAGCAGTTGGCGACGACGGATGTAAACGTGTGCAGCATTGAAGACCCGATTGAAATGGTGGAAGCGTCTTTTAATCAGATGCAGGTGCATCCGGGTATAGACCTGACCTTTGCCAGCGGGGTGCGGGCTTTGCTGCGGCAGGATCCTGACATCATCATGGTAGGAGAGGTTCGAGACCTTGAAACGGCAGAGATTGCGGTGCAGGCAGCGCTGACGGGTCATCTGGTCTTGTCGACGTTGCATACCAATGATGCGCCTTCGGCGTTTACCCGATTGCAGGAGTTGGGTTTGCCAGCTTATCTGATACGCTCCAGTGTGCTGGGTGTGATGGCGCAACGGTTGATTCGTTCATTGTGCCCTCACTGCAAGAAAAAACAGCCCACTGACGAAGCGGTATGGAAGCAATTGACGGCACCATGGTTGGTGAAAACCCCCGAACAGGTGTACACCGCCGTTGGCTGTCTTGAGTGCCGAGGTACCGGTTATATGGGCCGTATGGGTATCTATGAAGTGATGCCGATGACCGAAGCACTGGAACCCCTGGTCAATGAGCAAACGGATCAGCAAAAACTGCGGCAGGCCGCGATGAAAGAAGGCATGCACAGCTTGCGTCTCAGTGGTGCCCACAAGGTCGCAGCGGGTTTGACAACAATGGAAGAGGTAATGCGTGTCGCGCCATTAGCTCGTCATTCAAGCTGATATGGTTAACAGCAATTCAGTAACGCGAATCGTCATGGAGCGTAAAGCCTCCAGCCGCTACAATGACTGACAGCTAATCAAGGTAACAGGACATTCAGGTGCAAAAACTCGTTCCTCCGATTATCGATCTCGAAGCCTCAGGCTTCGGTTCAGGCAGTTATCCGATAGAAATCGGATACGCGCTGGAGGATCGTATGGTTAATTGCTGCCTGGTGCGCCCGGCCCCGTCATGGCGACACTGGAGCGATGATGCGGAAAAAATTCATGGCATTTCACGCAACATGCTTGAAGAGGACGGTCTGAGTCCTCGCGAAGTGGCATTACGTCTGAACGATGCCCTGCGTGGCAAAACCCTGTACTCCGACGCCTGGAGTTATGACAGTTCCTGGCTTGGACGGTTGTTCGATGAAGCCGAGCTGATACAGCGCTTCCGCATTGAGACCATCAACCGCCTGCTTACCCAGGAGCAGATGGAAGCATGGCACGACACCAAAGACAGTCTGTGGGCTGAAATGAGCATAGATCGCCATCGTGCTGCCAATGACGTACGGGTGTTACAGGAAACGTTCTTGCGAGTCACTGGACGGATCTGAATTCAGCATCGCGGGTGTTGCTTGTTCTCTCGACCCTTATGTTCGGGGGTTTTCTCGTCATTCTGTCTGTTATGCTGTCACCCGCGGCGGTTCTGGTTAGTGCCGTTAAAAACTTGCGGGTTGGTTCGCTGGTTTTGTATTGCAAACATGGCTACATTGGATGCCCCTCATTCGGGCCCTACCGGCCTCTGACGAGAACTGGAGATAAGAATGGATGTCAGCCAGTTAATACCACTGGCAGCGCAGCTCGTGACCCTGGTCGCCCTGTTTCTGGTGGTTACCCCGTTAAAAAAACGTCTTGATCAAATTGAATCCCGTCAGAAAATACAAGCTGCCGAGCAGTCAGAGCAATATAAGCTCAGCTCAGAAACTCTGGACAGTGTGGTTAATGAAATCAAGGATCACTTCGAAATCAGCCTGAACAATCTGCTGCGCGATACCGATGACATCAACAACAATCTGAAAGTTAATGGTGAACAAAGCCAGCGCGCACTGGAATTGCAGGAATTGGCATTCAGTGAAGCCACCACCGGCAATACCCGGATTCAGGATGTGTTGTCGGAAAACCATCGTCGTCAGCAAAAATTGATTGAAGACCTGACCCGTACTTCGGTGGCTGCATTCCGTGAAACGACCGCTCATGTGCAGGGGAATGTTCACCAGGCGCTCGAAGTGCACAACGGCGCATTACTCAAACTGAGCGAATCTTCCCAACGTATGCTTGGCGGTATGACTGCGAATTTCAGTGAAATAAGCAAGGAAATTGCCACCCTCAAAAAGGCGGTGGCAGCGATTATTAACTTCCAGCGCAGTTTTGATCACACAATAGCCACCCGTTTAGAGCAGGCGCTGGAACCGGTGGGCGAGCAGCAAAAGCAGCACTTGGCGGAGCTTCACTCGGTATTTGAGCGTCAGGGTCAGCAACTGGAGCTGGCCGAAACATTCATAACCACATTGGCGGACATCAATCGTTCCTTGCAGATGCAGCGGCAGCAGTTACATGACGTGAGCGAGAACAGCAGCACTGTTGCTGATATGACGGAAAACCTGGTGCGTAACCAGCTGGAAGCCAGCACCTTTGAGCGTCGGCATGAGTCCCTCAGCCAGGAAGTGGCAGAACTGTCAGTGATGATGCAGCCGCTACTGGAATCCATTCATGATACGCATCCGGCGGCGGCTGGTGATGCCACAGTACTGGCTGAATCACTGGATGCGTTGCGTCTGACACAGCAGCAGGCGACGACTGAACTACATGACCTTCGGCAAGTGATGCAGTTGTTACGTCTGCAAAAACTGGTTTCAACCAGTATTGCTAACCAGGCACTGTCGACCGATATCAGTGCCAATGGTGCCCGTATAGAAACTGCGGATACGGTGCAGTATTTAAGCCCGTGCCGTATCGAGCAGGTAGAAGACAAGTCGACAGGGGAGTCAACCCGATTCAAGTTTGATGATAGCGGTCGCAAGCTGACGGCGGAAACCTTTATCAGTGATCGTCTCAAGTATCGGATGCATTTTGATGTGGCCGGTAATCCGACCCGCTCCTCCGAATACGATGAGCTGGGTCGGGAGGTCTTTCAGTACGACTACAATCCGTTTGGTGAACTGGTCAGGAAGACTCAGCTGCATTATGACCCGACGGGTATGGCGGCTGGCAGCACCGAAACCTTGCTGGTCTGATTAACGATACAGGTTGGCTTTGCCGTTGCCAGCGTCAGGCTGGGTCTTGAAACGGCGATGTAACCACAAATATTGTGACGGATGCTGGCGTAATTGCTGTTCGATAAAAGCATTGGCGACACGGGCGTCCTCGACGTCGTCACCGCTTGGAATCGGCAGCGGCGGATGGACAGTAATGTCATAGCCAGAATTGTCATCACGGCGGAAGTAAGTCAGTGGCATGACCGTTGCGTTGCCTGCTTTGGCAATGCGAGAGGTCGCGGTAATAGTCGCGGTCGGAATACCAAAAAAATCCACAAAGACACTGTTCTTGCGGCCAAAATCCTGATCTTGCGCGTACCACAGGACTTCGCCCTGCTTGAGGCAACGAATAAAGGAGCGGATGTCCTTGCGGGTATAGCAGCCAGTGTAGAGTTTTTGCCGTTGTTGCTCCATCAACCAGTTCATCACTGGGTTGTCTTGTGGCCGATAGCTGACGTTAGCCGGTAATTGGGTGACAAACAGCGCGCCTGCCAGATCCAGCATGGAGTAATGTGCTCCCAATAATATGACCCCTCGGCCAGTGGCCAGTTCGGCCTTCAATTGCTCGAAGCCGTGAAAATGGGTGCGATCCAGCAGATAGTCCGGCCGTCGGAACCAGCCGATCAGGGTTTCCATCAGACCAATACCGTTGTCGATAAAGATTTGCCGTACCAGCTGGGTTTGTTGTTGCTCGGTCTTTTCTGGAAAGCAGAGGCGCACGTTCACCGTCGCAATATGGCGGCGGCTTTTACCGGTTTTGTACAATATCAATCCCAGTGTTTTACCAAGCGCCAGTTGAATCCGATAAGGCAGGTAGGTCATGGATATCAGCAGGCCGGTTCCGAGCCAGACAGGCCAGTAACGGGGATGTAACAGGTGCTTCGGCGGCATGGGAGAATCTCTTTCGACGTCCGGCAGATCCGGCAGGGCTGCCGGATCTGAACCTTTTGTGTGGGTAATACACTCAGTGCTGGTCGAGCCAGTTCATATAGGCATAGACACCGGTTTTGACATCGGCAAAGGAGTGGTCGTAGCCGACGCTGCGCAGGGCACCTATATCCGCTTCGGTAAAGCTTTGGTAAGCACCCTTGAGGTGATCCGGAAACGGCATGTATTCCTTGCGGGCGCTGTTGCCCTGTTCGCCATGCCAGGTGATCACGGCATCGGCAACGTCATTAAAGCTCTGGCATTGACCTGTTCCCAGGTTAAAAATGCCACTTTTCTCCGGGTTGGCCCAGAACCACAGGTTGACCTTGACAACATCACCCACAAACACAAAGTCGCGGCGCTGCTCGCCATCGGCATAACCATCACAGCCAGCAAACAGCTTGCAGAGCCCGCTGGCCTGAATCTGGTTATTAAAATGGAAGGCGACGGATGCCATGGATCCCTTGTGTTGTTCGCGCGGGCCATAGACGTTGAAATAACGGAAGCCAACGACCTGGCTCTGAAACAGCGCCGGTGAGCTGCTACGCAGTTGGCGTACGTACTGGTCGAACTGCCACTTGGAGTAACCATACACATTCAGTGGCTGCTCGAAACTGCGTTCTTCCTTGAAGACCGCACTGCCACCATAGACGGCGGCACTGGAGGCATAGAGGTAGGGAATGCGTTTTTCGAGGCAGGCATGCAGCAGGATTTTGGAGTATTCGTAATTGTTCTCCATCATGTACTTGCCGTTCCACTCGGTGGTTTCGGAGCAAGCACCTTCGTGAAAAATAACCTCAACATTATCCAGCAGGCCGTCATCTCGCTGTACTCGCTGGATAAAATCATCCTTGTCGAGGTAGTCGGCAATGTCGCAGTCGGCCAGGTTGTAGAATTTTTTGCCGTCGCTGAGGTCGTCGACCACAATAATGTCACTGCGGCCCTGTTCGTTCAGGGTTTTGACAATGTTGGCACCAATAAAACCGGCGCCGCCGGTAACAATGATCATGCCTTGTTCTCCTCGGAATTCTGGATACGTTTGACGATGGCACTGGTAGAGCAGTTGTCTTTGAAGCTGAGGATGATGACCTCGCCGCCGTTGTCCTGAACACAGCGTCCACCGGCAATCTGGTCAACGCTATAGTCTCCACCCTTCACCAGAATATCCGGTAACAGGCGACAAATCAGGCGCTCAGGGGTGTCTTCGGCAAAGGGCACGACCCAATCGACACTTTCCAGTCCGGCGAGCACCGCCATTCGGTGATCAATCGGATTGATCGGCCGACTCGGGCCTTTCAGACGGCTGACGG
Source organism: Candidatus Thalassolituus haligoni (assembly GCF_041222825.1). Taxonomy (NCBI): domain Bacteria; kingdom Pseudomonadati; phylum Pseudomonadota; class Gammaproteobacteria; order Oceanospirillales; family Oceanospirillaceae; genus Thalassolituus; species Candidatus Thalassolituus haligoni. The sequence continues at coordinate 4,289,894 of NZ_CP139482.1, read as the reverse complement.
AATCATCGGCGTTGACCGCGACCAGCAGCCGGTCGCCGAGGGCCTTGGCTTCCTTGAGATACTGCACATGGCCCGGATGCAAGATATCGAAGCAACCGTTGGTCATCACCAGGGTTTCGCCACGTGAGCGGGCCTCTTCAACCAGTATAGCGAGGCTGTCTTCGTCAAACATGCCGGCTCCCTGGTGGCTTTCGCTGCGTAACTCGGCGCGCAACTCTTCTGTGGTGACGGTCGCGGTGCCGAGCTTGCCAACCACGATACCGGCGCCAGTGTTGGCCAGAATCGTGGCTTGCTGGAGGTTGCAGCCAGCGGCCAGTGAGGCCGCCAGCACCGAAATGACGGTATCGCCAGCGCCAGTGACGTCAAAGACTTCACGGGCGCGGGTTGGTAGGTGGAACGGCTGCTGATCCCTGCAAATCAGCGTCATGCCTTTTTCGCTGCGAGTAATCAGGATGGCGCCCAGCGCGTAGGTGTCGATCAGGGCTCGACCTTTGGCCACCAGTGTCTCGTCATCCGGGCAGTGACCCACCACGGCTTCAAATTCGCCTAGGTTGGGGGTAATCAGGCTGGCGCCACGATAACGTTCAAAATCGGTGCCCTTGGGGTCGACCAATACCGGGGTGTTGGCGCGGCGGGCGGATTCAATCAGCCGTTGCGGGTTGTTCAGGGCACCTTTGCCATAGTCTGACAGCACCACGACGTTGGCCTGGCTGATCTGCTGGTCATAGGTCTCGACCAGTGTCGTTATATCGGTGGCATGAAAAGCTTCTTCAAAATCAAGCCGGATCAACTGCTGCTGACGGCTGATGATACGCAGCTTGGTGATGGTCGGGTGACTGGCGTGTTCGAGAAAATAACAACTCACCCCGGCCTGCTGTAACAAGCCGGATAACTGGCGGCCATTGTCGTCGTTGCCGGTAATCCCCAGCAGCTCAACATGGGCGCCAAGCGTGGCAATGTTGAGGGCAACGTTACCAGCACCACCGGCACGGTTTTCACTGTCCTGGATCCTGACCACGGGCACAGGGGCTTCTGGAGAAATACGGGAAGTCGGACCTTGCCAGTAGCGATCCAGCATGACGTCACCAAACACAAGCACGTTGGCCTGGTGGTAGTCGGGAACTTTGGTATCCATCGTTATTAACGCGCTGAAAAAGGAGGGCCGAGTCTAGCACAATGGCTTGTTGTGCTACCATTCTCCGCCTTGTTCCAGCGAGAGAACTCACTTGTGGCGCGGCTTGCCTATACTTTTTTACTGACCCTGATAATGCCTGCTCTGCTCTGTCGCATCTGGTGGCGCGGGCGACAAAATCCGGGCTATCGCCAGCGTGTTGGCGAACGGTTGGGCTGGGTGATCGCTCAGACCCAGCCTGGCGCTATTTGGATTCATGCGGTTTCTGTCGGTGAGACGCTGGCGGCGGCACCGCTGATTGAGCAGCTGTTACAGGATTATCCGGATCGCACTATCTGGATAACCAGTACCACACCGACCGGAGCGGCACAGGTCGAACGTTTGTTCGGCAACCGGGTTAAGCGCAGTTTTATGCCCTACGACCTACCGCTGTGCTGGTGGCTGTTTTGCCGTCGGGTCAAGCCTGTCTGTCTGGTGGTGATGGAAACAGAATTATGGCCGAATTTGCTGGCATGCTGCCAGCAACGCCGGATTCCAGCCTTGCTGGCGAATGCCCGGCTGTCGGCACGCTCGGCGCGAGGCTATGCTCGCCTGGCTGCGCTGACCCGTCCTATGTTGCAGCGTTTGACCCGTGTGGCGGTACAGAATGAGGTGGATGGCCAGCGCTTTCTGGATCTGGGTTTGCCCCCCGCGCGGCTGACGGTGTGTGGCAGTCTCAAATATGACGTGGTGGTGCCTACGAGTATTGAGGATCAGGCTCACGATTTACGTCAAGGCTGGGGAGCTGATCGCCCAGTTGTGCTGCTGGCATCCAGTCATGAGGGCGAAGAAGCGCTGTTGATGGCTGCAGCTCGACAATGGATGCAACGCTGGCCGCAGCTGTTGCTGGTGCTGGTGCCCCGACATCCGGAGCGATTTGACCCGGTAGCACAAACCTGTCTGGACGAAAGCTTTATTGTGGCCCGTCGCAGCCGGCAGGAGTCCGGCAATGGTTGTCAGATTTATCTGGCGGACTCTATGGGTGAAATGCTGCTGCTACTGGCGGCAGCGGATGTTGTGGTGATGGGGGGGAGTCTGGTGCCGCGAGGTGGCCATAACCCGATCGAACCCGCTGCATTGGGCAAGCCGGTACTCATGGGGCCTCATTATTTTAATTTTCAGGCCGTGGTGGATGAGCTGGAAGCCGAAAAGGCATTACAGCTGACAACATCCTCTTCGTTGGTGACGGATGTGGCGCGATTGCTGGACGATCCGCAGCAGCGGCAGCAAATGGGTTACGCCGGACAAAACAAGGTTCGGCATAGCCGGGGAACGGTCGCCCGGCTTGCGGCAGAGGTGGCGGTGTTAGTGCCGTAAGGTGCTGGAGGCGGTGTGAATGGCTGTCGGAAGACTCTGCACGTCTCTGCGACGGGATATTGCGGAAATCTCCGGGTCTTGCGTTCAATAAAATGATTAATAACTGGCGGTTAACAATGCGTTTGTTTTTGAGTGGCAGTCCATTGTGGGGGAGGATTTCCTGGTGCTACTGGATTGGCGGCTGTGTTTATGGGCTGACCCTGGTGGTGTTGCTGACAGCGGCCTCGTGGGTAATGGCCGCTGAGGCCTTGCAGCTGCTGGCCGTAGAGGAGCCTCCGGCCAGCTATACCGATTCGGATGGCCGCATCAGTGGCTATGTGACGGATATTGTTCGTGAAATCCAGCGGCGTACCGGCAATGACAATACGATTCGTATTGTACCGGAGCAGCGGGCATTGGAGCTGGCGCAGGAACAGGCTAATGTCGTGCTGTTCGGTTTTTCAAAAACACCGCTACGGGAACTGAATTTTCATCTGATTGCCCCGGTATTGAGTAAATCCTGGGTGCTTTATGGTCGCAAGGACTCGGGTTTGACGCTGGAGTCGCTGGAGGACTTCAAGGGACTGGCAGCGATTGGCGTGGTACGAGGTGATATCCGCGCTGAATATTTGCAGCAGCACCAGTTTTTGAATCTGAACGAGGTGTCGCGACATGAGCACAACGTCAAGAAACTCTATCACCATCGAATTGATGCACTGTTCTACGAGCCGCTTGGCCTGGCCGATGTGTGTGCCAACCTTAGCTTGCCACTGTTAGCTTTTGAACCCTTGCTGACGGTGCGTCGATCTGAGGTATACATCATGATGTCACGCTGGGGCACCACCAACGAGATGGTTGAGCAATGGCAGTCGGCTGCCCGAGAGATGCAACAAGACGGTACGTTTGAGCATATTGCCCGGCTTTGGGCTGATAAAATTTATCAGCGTTACGGCGTTCATAGTGAAATCAAAGACGGCATGCTGAATTTCTGAGCAATCAGCAGCGGGCCGTCCAGTACGCAGGCGTCTGATCAGTCGCTGCTTTCCAGTTGCTCAGTCAGCTCCATCCAAACCATTTCGATGTCTTCCAGTTTGGCTTTGGTGTCAGTCTGTTCGGCTAACCGCTGTTTCAGATCGTCCTTGCGGGCGTCTTCGTAGAGACTGCTATCGGCGAGTTTTTCTTCTACGGCGTTAAGCAGACCTTGCAGCTTTTCCATTTGTTTTTCTGCGGCTTGCTGTTGTTTGCGCAACGGTGCCAGGCGTTGGCGGCGTTCAGCATCCAGGCGCTTCTGTTCCTTGCGGTCAACGGCATTGGTCGTGGCGTTCGCGCTGTGGCCGTCAGTGCTGCCAGGGTCGACATGGGCAGCACCCCATTGGCCACGGTTGTTGAGGTATTGATGATAATCGTCCAGGTCACCGTCAAATTCCTGCACCTTGCCATGATCGACCAGCCAGTATTCGTCGACACTGGCCTTGAGCAGGTGGCGATCGTGACTGACGATGAGGATGGCACCGGGAAAATTCTGCAGCGCCAGGGTCAGGGCTTCGCGCATCTCGATATCGAGGTGGTTGGTCGGTTCATCCAGAATCAGCAGGTTGGGCTTCATCCAGGCGACGCAGGCCAATGCCATACGAGCTTTTTCACCACCGGAGAAGGGTTCGATCACTTCCAGTGCGCGCTCGCCATGAAACCCGAAGCCGCCGAGAAAGTTGCGAATCGACTGCTCGCTGGCCTTGGGCTTCAGCCGTTGCAGGATCAACATGCCGGAGGCTGAGGTATCGAGGGATTCGAGCTGGTGCTGGGCAAAATAACCGATGTGCAGGTGCTCGCCACGGGTACGTTCGCCGTTGAGCAGCGGAATTTCTTCGCACAGGGTTTTTAACAGGGTCGACTTACCGGCTCCGTTCGGGCCAAGTAAACCGATACGGTGACCTGGTACGATGGACAAGTTAACGCCGGGGAGCAGTATCCGGTCACTACTGGGCTGGTGATAACCCAGGTCGGCCTGCTTCAAGGTCAGCAGCGGACTGGACATCTGTTCGTGACAGGGGAATTCAAACCGGAACGGCGAGTCGACGTGGGCCGGTGCAATCAGCTCCATACGTTGCAGTTCTTTCAAACGGCTTTGGGCCTGCTTGGCCTTGGATGCCTTGGCGCGGAAGCGGGCGACAAATTTTTCGATCTCTTCAACACGGGTTTGCTGCTTCTCGAACAGGGTCTGTTGCTGGGCCAGCTTTTCTGCCCGCAAACGTTCGTAGGCGCTGTAGTTCCCCGGATAAAGTGTCAGCTTCTGCTCATGCAGATGGACAATATGGTCGGCGACACCGTCGATAAAGTCACGATCATGAGAGATAAACAACAGCGTGCCGGGGTATTTGCGCAAATACCCTTCGAGCCACAGCGTCGCTTCGAGATCAAGGTGGTTGGTTGGCTCGTCGAGTAATAGCAGGTCGGATGGCATCATCAATGCCTGCGCCAGATTCAGCCGAATACGCCAGCCCCCGGAAAAGTCTTTCACCGCACGCTGCAAATCGGTTTGGCTGAAGCCCAGGCCATGCAGCAGTTGCTCGGCCTTGACGGGAACTTCGTAGCCCTTGTGCTGATCCATGCGGTCGAGCCAGAGGGTCAGCTGGTTATCATCGGTGGCGTTGGCGATGCCAGCCTCGATAGTGCGATAGGGCTTGTCGCCGTCAATCGCGTAATCCAGTGCGCTGCGCTCGCTGGCAACCACTTCTTGCGCCATATGAGAAATTCGCCACTTGCCGGGAACCTCCAGATCTCCACCATCCACCGTCAATTCGGCATTCAGTAGTGCAAACAGACTGGACTTGCCAGCTCCGTTAGGGCCGATCAGTGCCAGTTTCTGGCCATCATGGATACGCAGGCTGGCATTTTTCAACAGGGTTTGCGTACCCCTTTGCAGGGAAACCTGATTAAATTCGATCATATTCGACAAGTGACTAAAGGTAGCGGCAATGGCGGCGCAGTGTGCCACAGAATCCCTGGACAACCCACTGTGGCAATTCGCCCAGCGGTTTTACCAGGTGAACAGCGTTGAGCAGCGGTTGCTTGAGCTTCAGGATGAGGGGGTCGATGTACTGCTGGTGCTAGCGGCATTATGGCTGGCCAGTGACTGGCGCGCTTGGCCAGAAGATGAGCCGTTCCAACAGGCGTTGACCGGCTATGTAGGCTGGCGTGACAGCGTTATTCGGCCGTTGCGGAATATACGCATCACGCTGCCGCGAGAGCAGGACAGCAACCGTTTTGCTGGCAGTTTTCGTCAGCGAGTCAAAGACCTGGAGCTGGAAGCGGAACAGTTCGGTCTTGCTGGTCTGTTTTCTTTGCTGGACGACGTTGCCGATGACTGTCCAGAAGATGAAAGTCTGGCCGATTGTGTGATGGAAAATCTGGCGTGGGTGCCGGGGTTGCCGCGAATCGATCCGCATGATGAGTCGCCCGAACCACTGATCGACGCACTGGAGGTTTATCTCGAACTGGTGTAACTCACCTGCCGCTGGCAATCCGGCGTGTGGCGGCGCTGTTAGCGCGTCAGTCGACGACAGAACTCGACTCGGGCGCGGGTGTCGTCCAGCCATGCCAGCAAGGCGTCCCAGTGTGCCAGATCCTGGGTTTCGACCTGCTGGTCGTCGATGATTCCCTGCCCCAGTTCGCTGGTTCTCACATAGCGTTGGGTATCCCTCAGGGTGGTAATAAAGGGGATGCCGAGACTCTTCAGAAACAACGTCAGCTTGGTGTAAACCAGGGTGTTCTTTCGGGTTCGGTTGGCGACCACCGCGATTGCTCTAGGTGATTGCCGAAAACTTGGTGACAGCATGACATCCCGAATAAATGTCGTCGCAGCGCGAATATCGATAGCCGATGGCAGCACTGGTATGATCACCGCATCGCTGTGCCGGATGCGGTCGCTGAGGGCATTACCTGTCAGTCCGGCCGGAGTATCAATCACAATCATGGCGGTGTTGCTGGGTACTCGCATTTCCCAGCTGCGAGTGCCCTGGGTCTGGCTCCGCCGAGTGGCACTGACACCGGTAATGTCGGGAAGCGCTCGATCCCGTGCTGCGAGCCAGTCAGTGGCCGACGCCTGGGGATCGTAATCGATCAGCGCGGTAGGCAGCTGTCGGGCGGCAAAAAAACTGGCCAGATTGGTTGCCAGCGTCGTTTTACCACAGCCGCCCTTGGCATTGGCTATCAGCACCCGAAACGGCTTTTCGTGACGAATTACCCGAACACCGGCATCCTTGCTTGGCGATCGGGTGGCATTTGTCGCAGAATCACTTCCCGTTGCGGAGGCATGGGCCACGGTCTTTTCTCCCTCTTCTGAACGTCGTGCAGGTGTCCGGAATACCGGGTTTCGGGTTAAATCGGGTAGTACCTGCAGACACAGATGCTCTGAAGCATAGGCTACAATCAACAAAAAATAAGCGTATCAAGGGATGATCAAATGTTAAAAGCCAGAATTCTGATTCCGCTGGCATTACTGTTGGCCGGAGCATTCATAGCACCTTACTTTCTCAAAGGCCCGGACGGCAAGCCATTGATGGCGTTTGTTGAACAAGTGGATTCGACGCTGTCGACGGCCGCAACACGGCAAATCTATTACAAATGGCAAGACCCCGATGGTATCTGGCATTTTGGTGATGAAGTACCTGAGGGCATTAATGCGATACCGGTGCATGTGGATACCGCTGCCAATATTCTGGCACCAACTAGCGTCCCTAAACCGGAAGCGGACGACAACACTAAAAAAAAGGGACTGGCTGCAACGGACGATCCCGACAGGGTAAAACCGGGCCTGGAAGCCCTGTTTAACCCCAAGGCTGCCGAGCAAACACTGAATGACGCCAAAGCGGTGCAGGAAATGCTGAACGAGCGGAATAACCAGTTGGAACAAATGACGCGTTAAGGCCTGACAATCTGCCGCCATTGCCAAAACAGTTGACGGCAGCAGCCAGAGAAGCTGGGCTGATGTGGGTTATTGCAGCTGATAGACCTGGCCGTTGGTGCCCACCGCCAGATAGTGGCTGCTGCCGAAGGCAACGTCTTCAACCAGGACTCGGGGCTGATTCCAGACGCTATTGCCGGTGATACGCCATTGGCGGAGTAGGGTGCCATCGGTGGTGTGCCACAGACTGACCAGGCCATCACTACTGCCGGTCAGCAGTTGTGATCCATCGGCCGAAAAGCGGGCGCAAGCATAATAGCCCGCCGGTTTGGGCAGCTCGATTTGCAGTTGCCCTGAGGATACTTCCCATAACTTGCCGGTTTCCCTCAGCGCCGAGCTGAACAGCCAGCGGCCATCGCGGCTCAGGCTGACGGTACGCACCTGATTGCCGTGGGCAAGGCGCAGCAGTTCCTTGCCGGTTTCCAGTTGCCAGATCCGGGCCGTAAGATCGTCGCTGGCACTGGCGGCGAGCTGATCACTACCATCCAGGTCGACATCAAATACCGCGCCATCGTGCTGCAGGCGCTGGCGAATACCGCCGTTCTGGATGTCAAACAGGGTGGCGGTGTAGTCTCGCATCGCCAGCAAGGCGTAGCGCCCGTCACTGCTGAGGGCCAGGTCTTCAATATCACCAGGGGTGTTCCAGAAGCTGACGGCTTCGCCGGTCTGGCGTTGCCAGAGGACGATGGTGCGATTGTCGGCGCTGGCAACAAAGTGCTGGTCGGCGGAAAAGGCGCTGGCCAGTACGCCGGTATTGCTGCCTTCGCGGTGGTTCCAGTCAAAATGGCGTTCCGGTGGCCACAAACTCCAGAGGCTGCCGCCGTTATGGATGCTGCCCACCATCAGCCATTGGCCATCCTGACTGAAGGTTGCGGAATAGACTCCCTGGTTGGCGACCGTGGCAGTGGATTCCGGCGCATCACCACCTGGTAAACAACCTGTCAGTAACAGGCAACAAAGGGTACTGGTGACCAGCCGGGCACTGGTTTTCAAACAAGGCATGATCCATCTCCTGACCGGCAATTGCAGTGGTGCCGGAAGTCACACAGAGCGAAACCGAGGTTGCGCAGGGACGGCTGAATAAGAGGCAGCTGGAGAGAAGTGTAGACGAGGATAGTCGGGCGGGTGCTTCGAAACCGGTCGTGGGTTTCGAAGCGGTATAGGGATTACTCGGTGACCAGCTCACGATGCGCGGTGTGCAGCCGTTCAATCAGCTGGTCTTCCAGCTGGAAACGTTCTTCCAGTACTTCGCCCAGACGCGACAGGTCTTCTGACAGTTTGGTCAGCTGCTCCAGATCACAGGAACGATCGTAGCTGTCGTTGAAGTCGACACACTGAGTGGTCAGTTTATCCAGATTTGGCACGACCTGCTGGGCAAATTCCAGACCGCCGTCGGCGTATTCGCGGGCCTCGACCATCAATCGCTCGTAAATCTCAAAATGCCCGGCGGAGCAATAGTCCATCATCCCCTGGCAAAAATTCTGCAGCAATTCGGCCAGTGGTGTTTCTTCATGGCACAGCGGTTTGGCGGTGGAAAGATGACAAAACTGGACGATCAGCGCCTGGCGTTCATTCAGCCAGCTGTCGATCATTTTATGGACGCCACCCCAGCGTTCTTTGGCAGTGTTGACTTGTTCTAGCATATGGCACTCCTGTCTTTGGTCGTGAGTCTGTCCCCTGTGTTAACAACAGGACAGAGAACAGCCTCTGCTGGCGTTAAAAGCCAGAGCTGGCGTGATCAATATAGGCAAGGTTAAAACCCCTGTGCAAGCGGCTTTTTTAACATTTGCCGCTTGCAATCTGGCGAGTATCTGCTTGTTGGTCAGGACTTCCGATCACCGCGACGCCAGCTGCTGATCAGCGCAATCAGACCCGCGATGGCAAAGGCAATAAAGAACAGACGAGTCCATTCCGGCATGCTCATGTCCCAGAACATCCAGGACACATCGGCGCAGTTGCCGTCGCCATGCAGCATGATGCTGATCAATTCGTTCATGGGCAGGGTTTCAAGCAGGTAATCAAAGCTGGGGCCACAGGCCGGCACGTCTTCTGGCGGCAGATGCTGAATCCAGATGTGATGGTCAGCAACAACGGCACCAAAAATGGCAGACCCGGTAGTCAGCGCCAGTGCCAGGCGCGACATCCAGCGAAAACCATCAAAAATAAATGCCAGCAAGCAGCCAATGCCGATTAGCAGGGTTGCCAGGCGCTGCACCATACAGAGCGGACAGGGCTCCATGTAGAGCACAATTTCAAAATAATAGGCTGCGCCAAGCAGGGCAGCACAGGTCAGAAATCCGGCCAGATAGCCAAAACGCAATAATCTCGGGCTCATGGGTTTGCCTTATGCGAAATCGTGATGATGGGCGAGTGTATCACAGCCTTTTGTACGGGAACCCGATCGTGGCGGTGCAAAACCTGCGTTTGCAGCAGGGCCTGCTAAGCTTGTTTCAGAGGTTCTTCAATTCAAAGTGGCCGCGATGGCGGATGTCAGTCAGCGGGGAGTGAAAAATGTTCCGTCTGGTCGGGTTTTTGTTGTTTATCGGGATATTGGCAGGTTCTCAGGCGTATGCTGAAGATGAGCAGGACGCGGTGCCAGCAACCCAGTACATTTATTTTGAGCCAGCGCTGGTGATCAATTTTGGCAGCAGTGGCCGTATACGTTATTTACGCACCGAGATTGCGCTCAAGGTGTCATCGAAGGAAGCGGCGGGCAAGGTCAGTCAGCACAAGCCTTATCTGCGTAATACGTTGGTATTTTTGCTCAGTGGACAGGAATCTGACGCAGTGAATACGTCCCAAGGGCGTGAAATACTGCGCAAGCAGGCGCTGGAAGCGGTGCGGGTTACCTTGCAAACCCTGGAAGGGATGCCTTATGTCGACGATCTGTTTTTTAATACGTTTGTGGTTCAGAACTGAGGGGATGCCCCACGGTTTTGAACCACAAACACCATTGTCATCGTCTTGTTTCAATTCTGGTTGGCTGAACGCTGATCCTCTGATTGATGCTCAGCGTTTCAGGTAATCGGCAAGGAAGTCTTCGAACGAGAGGGTATCACTGGCTTCAATCCGGGCCTGTTCGTCCAGCGACTGGCGCGCCAGAGCTTGCCAGTGACGGTTAACCTCGGCTGCCAGTGGTTGTGACAGGGCTTTACGGTGTTGCCTGGCCTGTTGCAGGGTAAATTCGCTGAACTCCAGTCCTTGCTCCTGCAGTGCCGCCAGTACTTGTGCCGACGGTGTGTGCGACGGATCCGTCAGTTTCAACCCTTGTTGACCGAGTGTGTCGATGTGAAAGCTGTGGTGGTTGGCGGCGTCCATTTGTTGCGCCAGTGTTTGCATGTCATCCAGTAGAGCCAGTCCCCATTGCTGCAGACTGCGCTCCTCGCCTTGGCAAATCAGTGTCAGCCCTGGCTCCCGACCACGCATCACAGTGCGTTGCTGATTGGTCTGGATATCCTGATATTCGTTGTCGGCAATGGCATCACTGGATTGCAGCAGGCAGTAGCACAGGAACAGATCCATAAAGGCCGTTTGTGGCACATCGATGCCAACGGGCATAAAGGGGTTCAGGTCGGTATTCCGCACTTCGATGTATTCCACGCCAAATTTGTCCAGTGCTTCCAGCGGTTTTTCACCCTGGCGAGCGATCCGTTTCGGGCGGATATCGCTGTAGAACTCGTTCTCGATTTGCAGCAAGTGGGTATTGAGCTGCTGGTATACGCCGTCGTTGTTTCGTACTCCCAGCTTTTCGTACTCGTCGACCTGAACATGAATGGCATCGCCGAGTGTCGCGACGTAGTCGTCGACGCTGTTGTAACACACCCGCAAGCTGGACTGGGCATTGTTCTGATAGCCCAGGTCACTCATCCGCAAGGAGGTAGCGTAGGGCTTGTACAGCGTGTGCTGATGCAAGGTGTCGAGGTTGTGTTCTCGTCCGGCGAGGAAGCTGCTGCTGACCGCTGGTGACGCGCCAAACAGGTACAATAATAACCAGGAGTACCGGCGGAAGTTACGGATCAGGCCGAAATAGCGTCGTGAGATAAAAGACTGCATGGATTCGTCGGGCCGGTTATCCAGTGCTTTCAGGATTGGCCAGAGTTCGTCAGGGAGCGAGAAGTTGTAATGGATCCCGGCAATACATTGCATGGTGCGGCCATAGCGGTGCCACAAGCCATGACGATAGACATGCTTGAGCTGACCCAGATTGGAGCTGCCATAGGTCGCAATCGGTATGCTCATCTCGCCCTCCAGAATACAGGGCATGGAGCTGGGCCAGATCAGTTCGGCATCCATCTGGCTGAAGGCAAAGCGGTGTGCGATATCCAGGCAGGCGATCGCTTCATGGCCGCTGCGGTAGACCGGAGTAATAAATTCCAGCAAGGCTTCAGAGTAATCGGTGGTGATACTCGGGTGCGTCAGGGTCGAACCGAGACCTTTGGGATGGGACTTTTGGCTGATCACGCCGTCGTTATTGCAACGCAAACCTTCCTTCTCGATACCGCGCTGTAACCGGGTCAGCAGGGCTGCGTGTTGCGGGTTTTGCAGCAGAGCCAATGCGTCACGATAGGCTGCATCTCGGAAAGTATGAGGAAGGGTTGTTGTCGCCAAGGTCGTCTCGATTCAGAACAAATGTTGGCGGAGTATAAAAGAAACTTCGCTGCTGTAGTACGGGGGTCTTTTAGTCGCCCGGAAAATCACTTTTCCACTGCGGGGTATCGATGATCCCCCGGCGCTGATGATTTGTGGGCGGGGTCATGCACAATTTGATTTTTCGACACATCTTCACGGCGGGTGTTTGCTGAACAAAGCCAGTTATTTTTGTGGCCTATGCTCCCAGCGCTGAGAACCTGGCTTTGGCGAGACGGAGCTATTTCGCTGGCTATATTCGAAACCATCCGAAACCATCCGAAACCATCCGAAACCATCCGAAACCATCCGAAACCATCCGAAACCATCCGAAAGCCCAAAGCGGGCACCGGATTAAATAGATGTCCCCTATTGGTTGTGTGAATTTTTCCACTGATTGGGGAGAATGCCGACCCAGTGCCTGAACGCAGCGGCGAATTTGGCTGGGTTGGAATAGCCCACCCTCAGGGCTGTTTCAGTGACCGTCGTGTCATTCAATAAGAGCAGCCGAGCCAGTTTCATTCGTTGAAACGTCAGGTACTGATAAGGGGTGTAACCGGTTTGGCGCTTGAAGGTGCGGGTGAAGGTTTTGGCATCCAGACCGCAGGCATGAGCCAACTCCGTGACTCGCAGGTCACCGTCCAGCCGGGTATCCATCATTGCCATTGCGGCCTCCAGTTTTCCGCAATTACTGGCTGTTATGCGCGTCGGGTAGCGCTGACTCTGCAGTAGCTGGGTTAACCGGTAGATCAGCAACGATACCCCATGGTCGAAAAAGGCCGATGCTGCGCCATGGCATTCGGCGTTGCGTAGCAGGGCCAGCATCAGTTCCGTCAGCAGGGTGTCATCCAACAGTTGTCGGGTAGCCGGGCGCAATTCTTCCGGGTTGATCGAGCCACTGTGGCAGGCGGGAATATCGTCGATATCAAAGGCGATAGCCAATGTGTCCATGGCGGGGGTGAAACCTTCGGCAGCGCTTTCCGGCAAGGCAAAGCCCGCTCTGCCTGGTTGCCAGACATCGTCTAGCAGGACGCTGTTGTTTTTCCTGACCGTTCGCCCACCACCCCCAACGCATAACATAAATACGGCATAGGGCCGGTCGCGGCCGATTCCTGAAAATGCCCCGTAGCTGGCCTGGCTGATAACGACTGAACCAGACGGATTGGAAATCAGTGTGTTGCTGCCCTCGCCAAGGGAGTTGAGTTGTTGGTAAAGCTTATCGCGGTGGTTCGACCAGTTCGTCATGGCGTCTTCAGTTTGTCGTGATGACCTTGCCAAGTGTCCTTTTTGGAGTGGTCGGAGTTGGTTGTAACGCTACTATTAATACGAAGGATTTTCAATTGCAACTATTGAAGGTCACGTATCCCATAACCAACTGACAATGTAATCAAGCCAGGAGAATCGTCGTGAACCTGAAGATCAACCCGCTGGTGTGGCTGGGCAGTGCTGTGGTGGCAACCACATCTGTTGCATCTTTGGCAGAATCTGGCCAGCAGATAGAAGATAACCGGATTGTGCTCATTGAAGAAATCGTGGTGAGGGGAGAGAAAACCAGTCGCCCCCTGAGTGAAACGGCGTCCAGTGTGTTGGCCAAGACAGGAGAGGATCTGGACAGTATGGCGGGGGTGCAGATGTCTGGCGATTTGCTGGAACATATTCCCAATATCGTAACCGTTGAGCCGGGTAACGATGCTCCGGCCGTGCGTGGTATTGATGGTACCGGGCCAGCGTCTGGCGCCAATGCCTTTCTGGCCGGCACCCGACCGCGCCTGACCTATCAGGTGGATGGACGTACACTCGGTTTTAATGAGTCGGTTTTCCAGTCTGCGAGTTTGTGGGATATCGATCAGGTCGAGGTCTACCGGGGGCCTCAGAGCACGCTTCAGGGGCGTAACTCTATTGCGGGTGCGGTTGTAATGACAACCGCAGATCCCTCGTTTGAATGGCAAGGAAAAGTTCGCGCCATGGTCGGTCAACAGCAGCATCGTGGCGGTTCATTCGTGGTGTCTGGTCCGCTGCTGGGTGACACGCTGGCTTTTCGTTTGGCGGGTGACTCTCAGCAGCATAAAACAGCGGTGGATTTTACCCCGTATGCGGAAGAGGACGAACCGGATCGCTATCGAACCCAAACGCTGCGAGGCAAGCTGCTATTTGTACCTGTTGAGGGTTTTCGTACCCTGCTGACGGCAGGTGTGACAGATGGTCGCGCTCCTCAGTCCGAGCGAGTTGTGCGACCGTTTGAAGAACGTGAAGCTGAATTTCCCAATCAGCCGACATTTCATTCCCGTAACGTTTACGGGGTGCTCGATAGCCAGTGGCAAGTGTCGGATCTGATCGCGCTGGATGTTGCTCTTCAAACCACTGACTTCCACACCGACCGCCATGCTTTGACGGGCCAGGGTAACCTGGAGATTGATGGCGTGGAGAAGGTCTTTCAGCCCATGCTGCGTATTGGTGATGCCGCGTATGACACTGTCTCCGGTTTTCTTGCGGCCTATGTGTTTCGCAGCGAGCAGGATGAATATATTGATCTGTTCGGCGGCGGTACTTTCCGCGATGAAACGGATAATGATGCCGTTTTGGGTGAACTGAACTGGCGCATCAGTGAGGCAATGGCATTGATACTGGGCGCTCGTTACGAAGAAGAATCCCGCTACCGGGTCGGTGGCGCTGGCCCGTTGCTGATTGACTTCGAGGATGAGTACAAAGAATTTTTGCCAAAGATCAGCGTCAGCTTTTACCCCGACGAACTTTGGACGCTGGGACTCTCTGCCGGTCGAGGATACAACGGCGGTGGTGCCGGAATTACGCTCAGTTCGCCATTTGTAGATTACAGTTATGACCCGGAATACATCTGGAATTACGAAGGCTTTATGCGTGGGCAGCTGATGGATCAGCGGATGGGCGTTACGGCCAACGTTTTTTATAACCGCTTCAGCGATATGCAACTGCCGTTCAATCTCGCCTCCGGTTCGACGGTAATTCGTAATGCCGACAAGGCAACCACCTGGGGCCTGGAAGCGGGCATGGACTACTATTTATCGGAAGGGAATGAAGTGTATCTGAACCTGGGCTTGCTGAAGACGCGGGTCGACCGTTACGACGACGATACGGTTGAGGGCAATCAGCTGGCACGTTCCCCGGCCTACTCTCTGGACACTGGTGTACTGGCGACACCATACGATGGTCTCGAACTGACACTCAGCGTGCTGTATACCGATGCGTACTACTCGGATGCGACCAATACGCCGCGTGGCAAGGTCGATCCGTACGCCGTCGTCAACGCTCAAGTCAGTTACGCGATCAAGCAAACCCGGCTGTTCCTCAGCGGTAAGAATCTGCTCGATAACGACAGCGAAGTCTCGATACTGACGGGCGACACCGCCGCCGATGATTCCGCGACCTTATTGCAACCCAGAACGCTGTTGGCCGGCGTTGAGTTTGGGTTTTAGGTGGCGCTATGACATTAACTGGGCGAACGGTCAGGCGTTGGTATTTGGTTCACAAGTGGTCCAGCCTGATATGCATGCTGTTTATGTTGCTGCTGTGTATTACCGGGCTACCACTGATTTTTCACAGTGAAATTGATCAGTTGACTCACAAACCGGAGTTTATCGGAGCGGTGCAGGGGAACTCGTCTGCCAGTCTCAACGACATTGTTGAGCAATCAAAGATGGCAAAGCCGGGTTGGGAATTGGTGTTTTTGGTCTGGGATGACGAGCAGCCGATCATACGTGCCGTCATGGGTGAAAGTATGAACGTCAGTGAAGGCACGGCGTATTTTCTTACGTTTGACCGACGTACTGGCAAGCGTTTGCTGGCCCGCTCTCCCAATGAAGGCATCATGTTCTTTCTGCTTGATTTGCATGGCAGCTTGCTGGCGGGACTACCGGGAGCCTTGTTCCTGGGTTTGATGGGAGTGCTGTTTGCGGTTTCTGTCATCAGTGGCCTGGTGGTCTATGCACCTTATATGCGCCGCTTGCCCTTTAGCGCAGTACGGCGTGAACGGGGGCCTCGCATCCAATGGCTCGATATTCATAATACGACAGGCATGGTGACGACCAGTTGGGTCATGATCGTCGGAGTGACCGGTATCATACTGACGCTGGTTCAGCCGCTCAGTTTGTTGTGGAAACATGGCCAATTGGCCGAGATTGCTGCGGAATATCAAGGTACTGCCCTAACAGCCACGGTGGTCGGCCCGGACAGGATTCGAGATGCGGTGTTCACCAACGTGCCGGATGCGGATATCTCTTTTATGTCGATGCCTGGTAGTCCATACGCGACACCGCACCACTATACCGTGGCCTTGAGAGGTAATACGCCACTGACGGAACGCCTGATCAAGCTGGCGATTGTGGATGCGGAGACTGGCCAGTTGGAGGATATCAAGAACACACCCTGGTACCTGACCATGGTGAACCTGTCAGTGCCATTGCACTTTGGCGATTATGGTGGGTTGCCACTTAAAATTATCTGGGCAGTGCTGGATCTTATAACCATCGTCGTGTTGGGATCCGGGGTGTATCTGTGGCTGGCCCGTGGCCGCAAGGGCGCAAAACGAGTCGAGGAAATATACGACGCTGCAGCACAGCAGCAAGAACCACCCCATGGAGACAGCGTATGAACAACCCCGGAAGATTACGCTCTGGCTGGGAAATTTATCGCTGGCCGCTGCTGGTTAATATGATGGCGTTAGCGGGGATTTTTGCGGCACTGATTGGTAATGGCTGGTGGGATGGATTTTCCTGGCTGACGCTGGGGTTGTTGTCGGTCGGAGTGTCATTGACTATCGGGACACGGCGACTCAATGTCATGGCGAGAAAGCATATAGGCCCTGAATAGGGGCAGTAACACCCCGCGTTACATGCGGGGTGTTGATCGTTTCAACTTATTTCTTTTTGGCGTTGGACAAAGCCGCTGCCAGTGCCCCGGCCATGGCGCCCTGGCCTTGTGGCTGTTTGTCGCCAAACGAGGTCTGATTGCTGCCACCGCCACGTTTATTACCACCGTTGCGTTGCCCCCGGTTTGCCTGTTCGGCGGCTTTTTCATTGGCGTCGTCGCTCAGCCGCATTGACAGACCGATACGTTTGCGGTTGGGGTCGACTTCCATGACTTTTACCTTGACGATATCACCGGCTTTGACGACATCGCGCGGGTCTTTGATATAGCTGTCAGACAGCGCGGAAATATGCACCAGTCCATCCTGATGCACGCCGATATCCACAAAGGCACCAAACGCAGCAACATTGGTGATCACGCCTTCGAGCACCATATTGGGTTTCAGGTCGGAAATTTTTTCGACACCCTCCTGGAATTCGGCAAAGCGGAACTCCGGGCGCGGGTCACGACCCGGTTTCTCCAGTTCGGAAAGAATATCTTTTACTGTGATTAATCCGGCCTGCTCGCTGACAAACTGCTCGGCATTAACCGATTTGAGAAACGCGTGGTCACCGACCAGGCTGCCGATATCCTTGCCGAACTGCTTGGCGATGTTATTCACCAGCGGATACGACTCGGGGTGTACGGCGGAGGCGTCGAGAGGGTTGCTGCCGTTCATAATACGCAGGAAACCGGCCGCCTGTTCGAAGGTTTTGGCCCCCAGTCGTGGCACCTTGGCCAATTCCTTACGGCTGGTAAAGGCGCCGTTTTCGTCACGAAAGGCGACAATATTGTTAGCCAGGGTACTGTTCAAACCAGAGATGCGGCTCAGCAACGGGACAGAGGCGGTATTCAGGTCGACGCCGACCGAGTTCACACAATCTTCTACTACGGCATCCAATGAACGGGCCAGCTGACTCTGGTTGACGTCGTGCTGGTACTGGCCAACCCCAATGGACTTGGGTTCGATTTTCACCAGTTCTGCCAGTGGATCTTGCAGACGTCGGGCAATAGAAACGGCGCCACGAATGGTGACGTCGAGATCCGGAAATTCTTTTGCTGCCAGCTCTGATGCCGAATACACCGAGGCACCGGCTTCGTTGACCATGATTTTTTGCACTTTCTGGTTGGCATCCAGCGCCGGATTGATCTTTTTCAGCATATCGCCGACAAACTTGTCGGTTTCACGGCTGCCAGTGCCGTTGCCAATGGCAATCAGTTGCACGCCGTGTTTGGCGATCATGACTCTCAGTACCGCTTCCGATTCAGCAAATTTGTTCTGCGGCGGCGTGCAGTAAATCGTGCTGTGGTCGAGCACCTTGCCGGTACTGTCGACCACGGCAACTTTTACGCCGGTACGCAAACCAGGGTCGAGACCCATGGTGTTTTTGGCGCCAGCGGGGGCGGAAAGCAGCAAGTCTTTCAGGTTGTCAGCAAAGACCTTGATGGCCCCTTCTTCGGCACTTTCCCGCAACTGCCCGACCAGTTCGGTTTCCAGATGCGTCAACAGCTTGATGCGCCAGGTCCACTTGACGACTTCGGCGAGCCAACGATCTGCGGCCCGGCTTTCATTTTTGAGGCGGAAGTGCCCCGCAATCATGGCTTCGCACGGACTGCCTGCTTGTTTGTCTGCCAGCTCGGCTTGTGTCACCAGTGAGAAACCCAGTATGCCTTCGTTACGACCCCGCAGAATCGCCAGCGCACGGTGACTCGGCACGCTTTTTAACGCTTCGTCGTGTTCAAAGTAGTCGGCAAACTTGCTGCCTTCGGCTTCCTTGCCGGGGATAACCCGGACAGACAAGGTCGCTTCTTGCTTGAGAAACTGGCGTAGTTTGGCCAGCAGGTTGGCATCTTCGGCAAACCGCTCCATCAGGATGTATTTGGCTCCATCCAGCGCGGCCTTGGTATCTTCCACGCCCTGCTCGGCATTGATAAAGCCTGTGGCTTCGGATTCTGGCGTCAGGGTCGGGTCTTGCAGCAGGCGTTCGGCGAGTGGTTCCAGCCCAGCTTCAATGGCGACTTGGCCCTTGGTGCGGCGTTTTTTCTTGTAGGGCAAGTACAAGTCTTCAAGCCGGGTTTTGGTATCGGCAGTGAGGATGTCGCGTTTTAACTCGGTGGTCAGCTTGCCCTGCTCTTCAATGCTTTTCAGGATACTGCCGCGACGATCTTCCATCTCGCGCAGATAGCGCAACCGCTCTTCCAGATTCCGCAGCTGGGTGTCGTCCAGTGCGCCGGTGACTTCTTTCCGGTAGCGGGAGATAAACGGCACCGTAGCACCTTCATCCAGCAAGGTAACGGCGGCGGAGACCTGTTGCGGGCGGATGTTGAGTTCTTCTGCAAGGCGTTGGCCTATGGATTCGAGCAGCATAAGGAAAAGATCCAGGTTCGATTTTCAAAGCAGCGCGAAGTATAGCGGGATTGGCGGGCCGGTGCTGCAGGTCGCTTTTTTCTCAGGCGTTGACGGTTCCATGTGTGCCAGAATTGTGACACATCGAGCAGCTTGGAAGGGCTGTTCAATGTGTCAGCAAGCAGGAGTAGGCGGTTCAAGAAAATTGTCGCTGACAGTTAGGGGGCGGTCGGTTTCGACATGTTTATACTGCTACTGGCAAAAGGAAAATGAAGAGGAAGCAAACAAGGCATTTGCAGCGGCTCTGGCCAATTTGCCGCTGATTAGCCGCAGTTCGGCACTTACCTTGGTTTGCCAACTTTCCGGGGTACTGGAATCCCGTCCTGAATGTGCCGAGGTCTATGCCTCGTTGCTGGAAAAAATAGCGTTGCGGCGATGGACCCGAGAGCACCCCGCGCATTTTGGTGACGAGCGAAAGGGCTTGCCAGTCAGAGAGTGAAGAAATTGATTCAGTGAGGTGTGCTGAACAAGCTCAATGGTATTGACGAAAGTGCACTTGAATTCAAAGCATAAAAAAAATCCAGAACCCGGTGTGAGTTCTGGATTTTTTGTGTTCGATCATTCAGACAAAGCACTTAACGGATAAAAATCAACCGAACGGTGCTTTTTGTTATCCGCTCAAACATGGTCTGAGCGGATATTTAGCGCATAAACATTACTTGCCGCCACGCATGGAATCGAAGAATTCATCGTTGGTCTTGGTTTGGCTCAGCTTGCCAAGCAGGAATTCAATCGACTGTACGTCTTCCATTTCTGTGAGCAGTTTGCGCAGAATCCACAGACGTTGCAGGGACGATTCATCAAACATGATGTCTTCGCGACGGGTGCCGGAACGGCGGATATTGATCGCAGGGTAAATCCGCTTTTCCGCGATCTTGCGATCCAGATGCAGCTCCTGGTTACCAGTACCCTTGAACTCTTCGTAAATCACTTCGTCCATTTTGGAGCCAGTGTCTACCAGTGCGGTGGCGATAATCGTCAGGGAGCCGCCTTCTTCAACGTTACGGGCGGAGCCGAAGAAACGTTTTGGCTTTTCCAGTGCGTTGGCATCAACACCACCGGTCAGTACCTTGCCGGAGCTGGGTACTACGGTGTTGTAGGCCCGTGCCAGACGGGTGACCGAGTCGAGCAGAATCACCACGTCACGTTTGTGTTCAACCAGACGCTTGGCTTTTTCGATCACCATTTCGGCGACCTGGACGTGACGCGCAGGAGGCTCATCGAAGGTTGATGCGACGACTTCACCACGAACCGAGCGTTTCATCTCGGTCACTTCTTCCGGCCGCTCGTCAATCAGCAGCACAATCACATCACATTCCGGGTTATTCCGGGTGATGGACTGGGCGATGGTCTGCAGCAGCATGGTTTTACCGGCTTTGGGCGGCGCAACAATCAGACCGCGCTGTCCTTTACCAATCGGGGCTACCAGATCCAGTACGCGGGAAGAAAGGTCTTCGGTCGAGCCATTGCCTTGTTCCAGAAAGAAGCGATGGTCAGGGAAGAGCGGGGTGAGGTTTTCAAACAGAATCTTGGATTTGGCGTTTTCAGGTTTGTCGTCGTTGATTTCGGCGACTTTTAACATCGCAAAATAACGTTCGCCATCTTTAGGGGGACGGATTTTTCCTGAAATCTTGTCACCCTTGCGCAGATTAAAACGGCGAATCTGGCTGGGTGAAACATAAATATCATCAGGACCGGCAAGATAAGAGCTACTGGAGCTTCTTAAAAAGCCAAAACCATCCTGCAGGATTTCCAATACCCCATCACCATAAATATCTTCCCCGCTCTTGGCATGATGCTTGAGAATGGCAAAGATAATATCCTGTTTACGGGTACGACTCACATTCTCGAGATTCATTTCCTTGGCGATATCAAGGAGTTCGGGAACGGCTTTCAATTTAAGGTCGGAAAGATTCATAGGGAAAGATAAGTGCAATTTAGTGGGTGTTGGGGCGGAGCTTGAAACGATATCAAGAGGAGAAATGCTTTGGAGAACCCAAGGCGTAAAGAAACTATAGACTCAATATATGGGGGTGTCCAGCCCAAAAGGTGCGGTGGCACCTTTTGGGTGTTGCAAGCAGGGTGAATACTTACAGAGCTTGCTGGATAAAGGCCGTCAGTTCGGATTTGCTCATGGCGCCAATCTTGGTCGCTTCAACGTTTCCGCCCTTGAACAGGATCAGGGTCGGAATGCTGCGGATACCGTATTTGGGTGCTGTTGCTTCGTTCTGGTCGATATTCAGTTTGGCAATTTTCAGCTGACCCTTGAATTCTTCCGCAATTTCTTCCAGCACAGGAGCAATCATTTTACAGGGGCCACACCATTCAGCCCAAAAATCTACCAGTACCGGCAGGTCGTTACTCAGTACGTCCGTTTCAAAACTGTCGTCACTCGTCATCAGAATGAGATCGCTCATGGTTTCCCCTTGCGTGTTGAGGTCATAATTAATGTCATTGTACGCTGGACCCTGTGGGAATCAATCGCAGAGATAGATCAAAGATCTACTGGACGCATGCTCTTGTGAGTTGCATATTCGGGGCTTGCCCTAAAAAAGACAGTTTCAGGACTTCGAGTTATGTCAGATACCTCAGCCCAGCCAGGCGAATTGATTGCAGCGGTTGATCTGGGCTCCAACAGTTTTCATATGGTCGTCGCCCGCGAATTTCATGGTGAATTTCGTACTCTGGAACGGCGTGGACAAAAAGTGCAGCTAGCTGCTGGTCTGGATGAGCACTACATGCTGTCGGAAGAGGCACAGCAACGCGGTCTGGATTGTTTGCGAGAGTTTTCCCAGCGTTTGCAGGGCATGGATCCTGCCAAAGTGACGGTGTTGGCAACCAACGCGCTGCGTGCCGCCCGTAACCGCCAGGAGTTTATTGAACGGGCCGAGGCGGTACTGGGTTATCCCATCGAAGTCATTGCCGGGCGCGAAGAAGCCCGCCTGATTTATCTGGGCGTTGCGCATACGCTGGCGGATGATATGGGGAATCGTCTGGTGGTCGATATTGGTGGCGGCAGCACCGAGTTTATTATTGGTGAACGGTTTGAACCGAAGGCACTGGAAAGCCTGCATATGGGTTGCGTATCGTTCACCCGGCGATTTTTTGCCGATGGCCTGATTACCGAAGCCGCGTTTGAGCAGGCAGTTGCCGCTGCTCGTCAGGAGTTGCTGAACATAGAAACCCATTACAAGCAGCTTGGCTGGCAAAACGTGGTGGGATCTTCCGGCACGATTCGGGCAGTTGAGCAGTCCGTGGTGGAATTTGGCTGGTCAACGGAAGGGATAACACGTCCGGCGCTAAAAAAATTACGCAAGCAGGCACTGCAATTTGCCACGCTGGATGATGTGGTATTACCTGGGGTCAAGGTCGAGCGTCGTCAGGTGTTTATTGGTGGACTGGCGATTTTGACGGCGGTATTTGACACCTTTGATATTGAACACATGGTGTATTCCGATGGTGCCTTGCGTGAAGGGGCGTTGTGGGATTTGTTCGGGCGCTCGAGTCACGAAGATGTACGCCAGCGCACAGTTCAGTCGCTGAAAGAACGCTTCTATGTCGATGATGCGCAAGCGGCCAGGGTGAGTGACATGGCTCGTGCCCTGTTTGTGCAGGTGAATCAGCACTGGGGGATGGACGACAGCCTGGTGCGCTGGCTGTTGTGGGGGGCAGAGTTACATGAGATTGGCTTGAGCCTCTCTCACAGTGGTTTCCATAAACACGGTGCCTATCTGCTTCAGCACGCAGACATGCTGGGCTTTACCCGCCAGGGGCAAGTGAAACTGGCAGCTCTGGTACGTTGTCATCGGCGTAAATTCAGCCTTGAGGAATTTGCGGCGGTATCTCCCGGACGTCGTCAATTTGTGATTCAGTTGACCCGACTGCTTCGCATCGCGGTTATTTTAAACCACAGCCGTGGAGCGCATCCGGTGCCGGTGCCTGTTGTTACCATTGCTGAGGATAATCAACTGCAACTGCAACTGCCTGAAGGTTGGTTGGCGGAGCATCCGCTGACGGCCGGTGACCTGATGGCGGAAGTGGAATTCCAGAAAGCTGCCGGCATGGCGCTTGGTGTGATGTAGCCGTATGGAAGTGGATTGGCCGCACGATATGCCGTGCGGCTACTTAACCCGGAACCCGGTGATATCAATCAGCTTGATGTGGTTGCGAGCGTGGCCAGCAAAATACTCTGGGCGCGGATGGTTTCTTCACCCTCGGCGGGTTGGAGGCGAACATAGCGGCCATCCGACTGCAGTACCCAGGCCTGGCTGTTGTCCAGCATATAGGCTTCCAGCTCCGATTTGACCCGATCTTTCAGTTTGTTGCTTTCGATCGGGAAGGCGGTTTCCACCCGATTCAACAGGTTACGTTCCATCAGGTCGGCACTGGCGGCATATACTTCGTCCTTGCCGTTATTGAGGAAGTAATACACCCGGGTGTGCTCCAGGAAGCGGCCAATAATCGAGCGTACTTCAATGTTCTCAGAGACACCGGGAATCCCAGGTTTGAGACAGCACATGCCGCGAATGATCAACTCTACCTTCACGCCAGCCTGCGAGGCCTTGTAAAGCGCCCGGATCAGTTTTGGTTCGGTCAGGCCATTGGCTTTCAGGCGGATCAGTGCCGGATGGCCTGCTTCTGCATGAACCCGTTCCCGTTCAACCAGTTCGATCAGTTTTTTGTGCAGTGTGAACGGTGCATGAAACAGCTTCTTTATTTTTAATGCGGCGCCCATGCCGGTCAGTTGCTGGAACACGGCGGCGACGTCTTCACCCATGACATCATTGCTGGTCAGGAAGCTGTAGTCGGTGTACGCCCGTGCGTTGCCAGCGTGGTAGTTGCCGGTGCCGAGGTGCACGTAACGTTTGTAGCGGTCTTCTTCTTTACGCACTATCAGCATCATTTTGGCGTGGGTCTTGTAGCCGACCACGCCATACACCACCACGGCACCGGCTTCCTGCAGGCGGTTGGCGAGGTAGAGGTTTTCTTCCTCATCAAAGCGCGCACGCAGTTCAATAACAACCGTGACTTCCTTGCCATTACGGGCGGCATCCACCAGCGCATTAACAATTTCAGATTTGGCACCCGTGCGGTACAACGTCTGTTTGATCGCCCGCACCGCCGGGTCTTTGGCGGCTTCGCGCAGCAGGTCGACGACGGGTGTAAAGGATTCAAACGGATGTAGCAGCAGCGTATCGCGCTCGCGCATGCTTTCGAAAATGCTCTTTTTGAACTTGATGTTCTTGGGCAGCCCGGGTGTAAAAGGCGTGTACTGCAAATCCGGGCGGTTGATCTGACCAATCACTTCCATCATCCGGCCCAGATTCACCGGGCCATTGACCATGTACAGGTCGTTGGCTTCCAGGCTGAATTTGTGTAACAGGAAGTTCACCAGCTCGGACGGGCAGTTATCTGCCACTTCCAGACGCATCTCTTCGCCAAAGTTGCGTGAGTGCAGCTCATCTTCAAGGGCAGAGGCGAGGTCGTTGGTGCCGTCTTCGTCAATCTCCAGATCGGCGTTGCGGGTAACCCGGAACTGGTAACAGCCCTTGACTTCCATGCCAGGGAACAGCTCATCGGCATGTTCGTGAATCATGGACGACAGGAAAATAAAGTGATCACCGCCATTAGTCAGATGATCTGGAATACGAATAATACGCGGCAGCGAGCGCGGTGCCGGAATAATGGCCAGCCCTGTTTCACGACCAAAGGCATCCTTGCCATCCAGTTCAACAATAAAGTTCAGACTCTTGTTCACCAGACGCGGGAACGGATGGGAAGGATCCAGCCCGATCGGACTGATCAGCGGCTGGATACTGTCGCGGAAATAGCCTTCAACCCAGAGCCGTTGCTCTTCGGTCCAGTCACGGCGGCGCTGGAAGTGGATATTTTCCTGTTCCAGCGCTGGCAGAATGGTTTCATTGAGAATTCGGTACTGACGTTCAACGGTTTCGCTGCAGAGCGTATGAATAGCGCTCAGCACCTGTTGTGGGTGCATACCGTCAGCCCCTGCCTGTTCGCGGGCGAAGGTCAGCTGCTGGGTCAGGTTGGCGACTCGGACTTCGTAAAACTCGTCCAGATTGCGGCTGAAAATACACAGGAAAAACAGCCGATCAAGCAGTGGGTGGCTTTCATCCAGTGCCTGCTCCAGCACCCGGATATTGAACTGTAAATGGCTCAGTTCACGATTGAAGTAATACTCACTGCTACTCAGGTCGATACTTGCTTCGGTTGTCTGTACGTCGCTCATTCTGCTTCCTTAAGCGTTGATCCACTCTGCGTATTGTTTGGCGTAATAGGTAAGAATGCCATCGGCACCGGCGCGCTTCATGGCGGTGAGGGCTTCCACCATAACGGCGTTATCATCCAGCCAGCCATTCGCCACTGCCGCTTTGTGCATGGCGTACTCACCGCTGACCTGATAAACGAAGGTGGGGGCGCGGAATTCATCCTTGATGCGGCGAACGATATCCAGATACGGCATGCCCGGCTTGATCATCACCATGTCGGCACCTTCGGCCAGATCCATAGCCACTTCATGCAGCGCTTCATCGCTGTTGGCCGGATCCATCTGATAGGTTTTCTTGTCGGCTTTGCCGAGGTTGGCCGAAGAACCGACCGCATCGCGGAAAGGGCCATAGTAGGCCGATGCATATTTGGCGGAATAGGCCATGATGCGGGTGTTTACAAAACGATCTTCTTCCAGCGCAACGCGGATATCACCAATGCGGCCGT
Organism: Candidatus Thalassolituus haligoni; assembly: GCF_041222825.1. Lineage (NCBI taxonomy): Bacteria > Pseudomonadati > Pseudomonadota > Gammaproteobacteria > Oceanospirillales > Oceanospirillaceae > Thalassolituus > Candidatus Thalassolituus haligoni. Next base: position 4,263,815 of record NZ_CP139482.1, on the reverse strand, counting down.
CCATCATATCGGAAGGAGCGACAACGTCGGCGCCAGCTTCGGCATGAGACAAAGCCTGTTTCACCAGCGTATCGACGGTGCGGTCATTCAGTACATAGCCATCCTGATCAATGATGCCATCCTGGCCATGGGTGGTGAACGGATCCAGGGCAACGTCGGTAATCACACCCATCTCGGGCACGGCATCCTTGATCGCCCGCACAGCGCGTTGAGCCAGACCATTAGGATTAAATGCTTCTTCCGCCAATTCGGACTTGGCACTGTTCGGCGTTACCGGGAACAGGGCAACCGCCGGGATACCGAGCTGGTACAGGTGCTTGACCTCGGCGACCAGCAAATCAACGGACAGGCGTTCGATACCTGGCATGGAAGCAATCGCTTCACGTTCCTGATGGCCTTCGAGCACAAACATCGGGTAAATCAGGCTATCGGTCGTCAGCTGGGTTTCGCGCATCAACCGACGGGAAAAATCATTGCGGCGCATACGACGCAGTCGAGTTTCTGGAAACATGCGTTGAGAGTCAGTGAAGGCCATGATGTGCTCCTGAGTTACCCGTGAAAAAACAACCCGGATTGTAGCTCGCTTTGGCCGGGGCTGGTGACTTTATCCTGGAGGATAGCGCCGAATTCCGAACCTGAATCAAAAGACGGGCAGCCTAGATCAAATACATGACGGTTTTGCGGCAATCAGAAAGGTTGTTATTGGTATTTCTGTTCCAGCCGATTGATCACGTCGTCGGCCACCCGCAGGCTGGACAGCAGGTCGAGCAGGTTGTATTCCAGATTGACGTTGAGGTGAGTGGCCTGGCCGTTGAAGAAATCGGGGTTGTTGCCTTCAAATTTGAGGCTGAGGTTAAGTGAACCATCGGGTTGGTAACGCACGCCGGAGCTGAGCTCTTTGAAATGAAAATTTTCCAGTAATTGCATTGCCAGGGCGACACTGGGGTCACTTTGTTTGAGGGCTTCACTGGCATCGGTTTGATAGCGGATAGTGCCGCCGGGGGCGCGGGCAAACAGATTGCCTCCCGGAATACTGGGGCCTTGTTGAGTCAATACAATTGGCAGTACGCCATCGAGCAGGCCATCGGCTTCCAGTTCGGCGCTGGGTTCCAGCTGCGCCAGGCTGGCCAGCTGTAATTGGTCAATCGCAATGCCGAAAGAGTTGATTTCCTTGCGGCTGTCGTACATGACCGCCGGAATGTAAATACGACCCCCCAGCAGGCGGGTATGCAGCTCGCGGATGTCGGCGCTGGCCCAGCTGAAGTCGTGGGCGAGGGTGACGTCTGCTCTGGCCAGCAGGTCGGTCATTTCGACCCCGGTGTTGAGAGTGTCGCCTCCCACCTGGCTGTTGATCTGATAATTACCCTCACTGCCCGGCCGCATCGCCATTAAAAACTGCCAGTTGTCCAGGGTGATGCGGTTGTCGTAGACCAGGCTGATATTGTCGCCACGTAGCATGATGTCGGGCTGGAAACGTTGCTGCTCAAGGTTCCAGTCAACCCAGCCCTGACCCGACAATTCGCCGCTGAGAATATCGACGCCGGTCAGGTCGGGCATGCTGTTCAGCCCCAGTTTGTTCCAGACAATACTGCTGTTGAGGAGCTGAAATTGCCAGGAACCGGCACCGGATTCGAGTTGGTGCTGGAGTTGGCTACGCAGCTGCAACTCGCCGTTGCCCAGGCGAATCTCGGGATTGGCAGTGAGCTGCGTAGTGGCGACGTTGTAACGAATATCGGCGCTCAGGCGAGCATCTGGCAGCGGCCATTGCTGCCACTGTGATGGCCGAAGTAATAGCCGCAGATGGCACAAGGGTTGTACCAAATCGACGGTGCAGCGTAGTTGTGAGGCGCCGGTACGAATAATCCGCTCTGGTTGTTGCAGTGTCAGCGGATCGAGGTCAAATGCCAGCTCGGAGAGCGGCGTAAAAGGTGTCTCGAGTTGATTGCTGTCCCAGGTCGCGCCAAAACGGCCGCTTTGGCGGATGTGTAAGGCGGCGACGCGCCACTGTTCAATCGGTTGCGGACTGGCGTTGAAGGCGGTGTCGTCGAGGTGAAGGGTCAGTGGGCCGGTACGATTGAGTGTGAGTTGCAAGTGACTGGTCATATCCCAGGCACTGGTAATGGCAGCGCTGCGCAGGTTGCCCTGGGCGGCCAGCTGAATCTGTGCGGTTAGCATGGGCTGGTCGGTCGTGCTGACGCGATTCCAGTCCAGTTGCAAAGGCAGATTGGCGGTGCCATCCAGATGTTGTTGATCCTGATCTTGCTGAAAACGCAAGGTGGGGCTGGCACTGGCATGGCACTGAGACAGTAACGGGTTGCACTGTATCTCTGCTTCCCAGGGGCTGATATCCAGGGTCTGGTTTGGTAGCTGAAGCCGGATGGCGGGGCCACTCAGTTGGCTGTGCCAGGCATCTTGCTGATGTTGTAGCTTGAGCTGCCATTGCCTGGAGAGGGTGTTGGCGGTGGCTTGGGTTTCGATTTGCAGCTCTGGCAGATCTCGACGGATCAGGTGCTTGCCGGGTGCCATGGTTAACCGGGTGACCGCTTCCAGTTGCAGGTCTTGTGGTAAGCGAAAACGATTGTTAACGGTCAGGGTAGCGGTGGATTCCAGTGTATCAAGGGTCGCCAGCACCGGGTGAGCGGTGAACATCTGGCGTATTTCTGGCGGCAAGCGATAGGCCTGACGGGACAGCTCGGGCAGTATCAGTACTTGTCGTAACTCGGCTCGAGTGGTGGTTGCATCCTGTTGCAGTTGGATAAACCAGTGCGCCAGCAGGGTGGACTGATCGGATAGCTGCGCCAGTATCTGGCCATTGGCCAGCAGCTGCAGATTGAGGTTCCAGGGTGGCGCGGGTGGTACGTCGGCGGTGATCTGGGTAGCCGGGAACGGCGTCAACTGACCGAGCAACTGCCAGTGTTGCGCATTCAACTCGACAGCTAATCTGGCCTGCAGCAGGGGGTGATCGAGTTGCAGTGTCTCAATGCTGATGTCTTTGATCGGCAGACTTGTCAGTAGCTGGTTCAGTGCCGGCAACTCGATCCATTCATTGTCCAGCTGTGCGCGGGCGGCGGCCTCGGTGCTGTTGGCTTGGGCGGCAGCGAGGCGGGTACTGGTACTGCCAAGCACAATGTGCAGCTCGCGGATACGCAGTTGCTCCAGCTGACCGCCGAGCAAGCCCAAGGAATCGTATTGCAGCTCGCCATCCAGCAGCGCAAGAGTGGTGCCGTCAGCCAGCCGGGCAGTGAGGTAATCCAGTTCGAGTTGATGCCATTGCAGGGTTTTTATCTGCCAGCTGACTTCGATTCCGGTGATTTGTTGCACCAGCGCCGGAAGCCACTGGTTGGCAGCGGATTTCACCAGGGTTGGCAGCGACACCAGAACAACAAGCAGCAGGCACACGACCAGCAGCCCGAATGCCGCCAGGCCCCGGCTGAGCCAGGTAAGCGTGATCCGCCAGCCGCTCGGGGGCCGGGTACTCATTACTGTGCGGTCAGGGTTTTAACGCCCTCATCGGTGCCTAGCAACAGGGTGTTGGCCGGACGCATGGCGAACAGACCGTTGGTGATCACGCCGGTGATCTGGTTCAGCTGTTTTTCCAGCGTGATGGCGGCATCAATACGGAGGTTGTAGACATCCAGAATCTGACCGCCGTTGTCGGTGATTACACCATCGCGATAGACCGGATCGCCACCGAGTTTGACGATTTCCCGTGCCACATGGGAGCGAGCCATGGGAATCACTTCAACCGGTAGCGGGAAGCTGCCCATGGTAGCGACCAGCTTGCTTTGATCGGCAATGCAGATGAAGTGGCGGGCGACGGCGGCGACGATTTTTTCACGGGTCAGCGCCGCACCGCCGCCCTTGATCATCTCCAGCCGGTGGTTAATCTCATCGGCGCCATCAATGTAGTAGTCGATGCTATCAACGGCGTTCAGATCGTAAACCGGAATGCCATGCTCGCGCAGGCGTTGGGCCGAGGCTTCAGAGCTGGCGACGGTGCCATCAAACAGATGTTTGTGCCGGGCCAGGGCATCAATAAAGCAGTTGGCGGTAGAGCCGGTGCCAACGCCGACAATGGTGCGTTCTTCAAGGTGAGGCAGAAGATATTGTGCTGCGGCGTCACCGACGGCTTGTTTGAGTTCGTCTTGAGTCATGTTGATTCCGTATGTCCAAGAGGTGCGGGTCGTGCTTAAACGGCACCCATTATAGAGCGCTGTGCGTTACAATGCCTGGCTTCATTCTTCCTTGCCAGGCAATCCGGTCTGGCCTTGCTTCAGGATTGGCCACTTCATGTTGAACGAGTATCTGAAAAAAATCCTTACCTCGCGGGTTTACGATGTTGCCATCGAGACGGCGCTGCATATTGCCCCATTTTTGTCAGAGCGACTGGGTAATCAGATCTGGATTAAACGTGAAGACCAGCAAGGTGTGTATTCCTTCAAGATTCGTGGTGCCTACAACAAGGCGGCACAGCTGACTGATGAAGAAAAAGCCCGTGGTGTGGTGACGGCTTCTGCGGGTAATCACGCCCAGGGACTGGCATTGGCAGCCCGTGATCTGGGATTAAAAGCCGTGATTGTGATGCCCCGCACCACGCCGGAAATCAAGGTGCGCTCGGTCAAGGCCAAGGGGGCCAAAGTGGTGCTGCATGGCGATGCCTTTGACGATGCCTTTGCCTATTCGCAAAAGCTGGTCGCTGAGAAAGGCATGACCTATATCCATCCGTACGATGACCCGGATGTGATTGCCGGACAAGGCACCATCGGTATGGAAATTCTGCGGCAGATGCAACAGCCCGTGGATGCGGTGTTTATTCCGGTTGGCGGTGGTGGTCTGGTGGCGGGTGTGGCCGCTTATATCAAGGCGCTCAAGCCGGAAGTCCGGATTGTCGGGGTTGAATGTACCGAGTCCGCCTGTCTGGCGGCGGCGCTGGCGGCGGGTAAGCGTGTCACCTTGCCGGCAGTGGGTATTTTTGCTGATGGCGTTGCCGTGGCCACCATCGGTGAGCATACCTGGGCGATTGCCAAGGATTGTGTTGACGAGGTGATTACCTGTACGCCGGATGAAATTTGTGCCGCGATCAAGGATGTCTTTGATGACACCCGAGCTGTCTGTGAACCCGCCGGGGCACTGGCGATTGCCGGGGTGAAAAAGTACGTTGAGCGCGAAGGCTGCGAAGGCCAGAATCTGGTGACCATTCTGAGTGGCGCTAACGTCAATTTCGATCGCTTGCGCTATATCTCGGAAGTGGCAGAAATCGGCGAAGGTCGTGAGATCATTCTGGCGGTCACCATTGCCGAACAGCCTGGTAGCTTCCAGCGCTTTTGCTCGTTACTGGGCAAGCGTCCGATCACCGAGTTCAACTATCGTTATGGCGATGATGACAAGGCGCGTATCTATGTTGGTGTCAAAGTCGGCCCTGAGCCAGGTGCGCGGCAGGCCCTGCTGGCGGAGTTGCAGGCGGACGATTACCCGGTGCTGGATCTGACCGATGATGAAATGGCCAAGTACCATATTCGTCATATGGTCGGTGGTCATGCGCCCGCTGCGGTCGATGACGAACGCCTGTATCGATTTGAGTTTCCCGAGCGTCCGGGGGCGTTGTTGCTGTTCCTGAAAACCCTGGGCAAGCGCTTTAATATTTCGTTGTTCCACTACCGTAACCACGGCGCGGCCAGTGGCCGGACGCTGGTGGGGTTGCAGGTGCCGGAAGAAAAGCTGGCCCAGTTGCACGGTTATCTGGATGAACTTGGTTACCCCTACTGGGACGAGAGCGACAATATGGCCTACCAGTTGTTTTTGCGCTGATTCAGTCGTCAGTGCTGAATATCCGGGCTCAAGCGGGCCCGGTCTGGTGGTACTGTCAGGCGCTGGCCCTGGTTGAGGTGCGTGGTGCAGGCGACTCGCAGCAGTGAGGCAAAGTTACCGACCTCGCCTCGCCGTGCAATCACTTCGCGGTGAATGCGGCTTAGAAACGTACCCAGTGACAGCTCCGCATCACTGGCGATGTCTTCTAGCAAATGCCAGAAAACCGCCTCCAGCCGAATACTGGTGACAACACCATCCAGGCGGATGGAACGGGTTTTTAATTCAAACAACTCAGGTTCGGCAGCGGAATAAATTTCACACATATCGCCTCCTCTGGCACCGGCCAAATTCAGAATGCCCTGCGGATATGGCAGGGCGTATCTGGACGATTCTAGCGGGTTTGGCCAGAAGGGAAACTCACAACGCCATTAGTAGCTGATTAAATTGAGCCAACCATGACGGATGAGCAGGCCAGGCCGGAGCGGTCACCAGATTGCCGTCGGTAACGGCTTCGGTCACCGCGATATTGGCGTAAATACCACCGGCCATCGTAACTTCTGGCGCGCAGGCGGGGTAGGCGGAAATCGTACGCTCACGAATAACATCTGCCGTGGTCAGAATCTGGGCGCCATGGCAAACGGCCGCAATCGGCTTGTTGGCGTCGGCAAAGTGTTTGACCATGGTGATCACGTCGCTGTTCAAGCGCAGATATTCCGGGGCGCGACCACCGGGCAGTAGCAGGGCGTCGTAATCCGCGGGGTTGAGGCCCGCAAAATCAGCGTTCAGCGCAAAATTATGGCCTGGTTTCTCCGTGTAGGTCTGGTCGCCTTCAAAGTCGTGAATGGCCGTTTTGATGATGTCGCCCGCGGCTTTATCCGGGCAGATTACATGCACTTCGTGACCCACCATCTGCAATGCCTGAAAGGGCACCATCAGTTCGTAGTCTTCAACAAAATCACCGGCAATAAACAGTACCTTGGCCATGAGTCAGTTCCTTATTGTTATCTGGAATTGTTATCTGGACTGTCGTCACAACGACGACGGGCTTTTACTTTAAGGGCTGGTTAACGGCGGTGGGTAACAGCGGAGTACTACATGATGATGCCATGCTGGGTGGCCGACATCCCGGATGCGGCAATAGCGGTAGTCGGAGTTGGTTTGCCGCTGGCTGATATTACAGCCGTCCCTTGCTGTACAGTTCTCTGGCTTGCTGTTTCTTGCGTTCGCTTTTTCGCAGTAATACATAAAACACCCCGGCTCCGCCGTGCTGCGGTTGGGCGGTATGGTAAGCCTGGACGTCATCAATCTGTTCCAGCCAATGCACCAGGTAGCTTTTTAATATTGCGGAATCACCTTCACTGCGTTCACCTTTACCGGGCAACACAATCACACTGCGAATGTCGTGTTCCATGCAGTCCTGAAAAAATCGGAACAGTTGTCGGCGGGCCTCTTCTACCGTGCGGCGATGCAGGTCGAGACGCGCCTCGCTCTCATATTTTCCCAGACGTAACTTGCGAAATACGCCATCCTGAATCCCTGGACGTTTAAAGCCAACGACATCGTGTGGGCCAATACGTTTGATGTTGCTTGTCTGTAAATAATTGGGGTCGCGTTTGGGGCTGTCATCAATGGCCGCAAGGCGGCGTGCCTGTTGTGAGGCCAGTGTAATATCCCCCTTTCGAAGAGCGACTTTGGCTTGGGTTTGCAGAGGTTTGACGTCTTGCATCTCCTGGAAAAACGTATCGTCGTGATCGGTCATGGGGCTGCGCTCTAACGAATGTTCCCACCTATAATAACCAGTATTGGTGCTGGACGGTAACCGGGTGGACGGATTCAGGTATGGATACTTGCAGATGAACTGTGACAATTCTTTGCTCAGGCTCACACATCCAGGACGGTTAGATGTCTCAATGTGATATATCGTTGAGTGGTTTATAAATAAGATTGCAGAAGGCGTGACATGAGAATTTTACGACAATGGTTGCTTCTGATCAGTCTGCTGCCCGTGCTGGGCTTTGGTATGGAAGTTTGTGCGTTCGAAGGGCCTCATCGGGTGATGGACTGGTCGGAGTTGCTTGATCTCAGCAGCAAACAGCAGGCTGAAATGGCACGTATTGAAACCGGTTTTCGACAGCACTTTCAGCAACTGCGTGACGAATCTATTCCACGCTGGGGGCAGGGGTTTGACGAGCAGCAATGGCTCAAGCAACGGGCGCAAGAGCGTGAATTGGAAGTCGGGATGCGAAAGCAGTTGCAGCAGGTACTGACTGAGGCTCAGCGTTTGCAGGCGGATACCATTGTGCAGCGCTTTCACCGCAAAGCGACCGCAGAAATGCTGGAGCGTATGGTGCAAGAGTTGGCGCTTTCTCCGGCTCAGTGGCAACGGCTGGAACACTCGCAGGCTGCCATTACGGCTGATTTTGATTGGCCAATGGATCATAGTCAGATGGAAGCCGCTCGGATTGGAATAGAAAAGCTGTTGAGTAATGTTCTGACGCCAGAGCAGCTGGCGGAGGTTCAGCAACAACAACGACGGCGTGAGAAAAGGAAGCGCTGGCCGAAACCGGAAGATTTTCGGGATGGCCCTGGAAAAGGTGGTGCAAGATTGCCTTGGAATTTACCTTCGCCGCCTGAACCCTCAGCCAAACCGGATCGATGCTTTGACGAACCGGCAGGCAATAGCAAGTTCTGCCAGCAATCCGGGAGCGACTATCCGGAATGGCCCGCCTGGGAGCCAGACCGGTCATGATGGTCTGGCTCCAGCGTATCCTCAGAAGCTGTATACGAGGGTAACGCCGAATTCCTTGTCCAGGTTCTTGTTTTCTTCGGGAACCTGATCAACGTATTTTATTTTATAAGTCAGCTTGGTGGCCAGTGAGCCATTGATCTGGCTTTTCAGGCCGGTTTCGCTTTTATAGGTGCTGTTGTCACCACCCATTTCCGCGCTGGCTGTTTGGGTAAAGACGGTGCCCTTGTTGATTTCCCAGCCATATTTCAGTACCAGCCGGGCAATACCCTGATCTTTAATCTCGCCAGAGTTTTCCAGCTTGTCACGGTTGTAACCGGGGCCAGCTTCGAGATCCAGTTTCATGGTGTCCGATTCGATGACCCGGTAACCGTAGCCAATTGAGACGGTACTTTGATAGGTAAAACCGGAAAAACGCGCCCGTTCCTGATCGGCGTGAATGGCCAGGTAGGAGTGTTCGCCGAAGTTACGATCAAACTGCACCGAGCCGTAGTAGGTTTCCTTGGAGACGGTGCCATCTTCCTCGCTGGTCAGAGCCTCAAGGCGATAGTTGGTATCCCAGTCGATACCTTTGCGCCACAAGGCGAACTTGCCATTCAAACTGCTGGTCTCGGTATTGCCGGAGGTAGTAATACTGCCCAGCTCGGCAGCTCCTCCCCAAAACGGTGGCGTCTTTTCTGCGTCTGATGCCTGGGAGTGTGCGGCGAGAGCCAGTAAGGTCAGAGCAAGGGCCTGTTTGATCATGGATATCTCCGTAAGAGGCGTAGCAATTTAATGCGGCAGGGTAACGGCGCATGTTTGACAATTCAACCTCAGCAACGGCGTTTTCGTCATGGGTGCTGACTGGGTGGTTTTACGGGACGGGGCATCTTGACCAGGCTTATTTCGACAGCTTTTGCGCTAAGTGGAGAAGGCTTGGGCCTGCAAGAAACGAAATGACCAATGCGGGCGGCCACGCCAGCCCCCAGGCTTTCATCCAGAGTGCAAAAAAATGACTGGAGTAGCCGAGGTTGATATATAGAATCCAGCAGCTCATCAGCAGGCTGAGTACGCCGGACATCATGGTGCTGTGTATCAGTCTTAGTTTCAGGTGCATCGATAGGTTTCCGTAACGTTAGGGGAATGTGCCACTGGCAATTGTAAACCGTCATTATGCCGCCATGACGGGGCCGCAGTTGTAAACACTGTTGCGTGATCCTGCCTATTGTACAAAGGGATGGGGTAATACAGGACAAACATTACAAACGTCCATGTTGGTTATTTGTTGTTCGGTTTATAGATGATTTCGACCTAATCCTTCATCATACGGATCAACCGATTTCTGTTACGATTTTGGTTACTTATCAGGCCTGTGTGTCAGGCGGAAGCGAGGGAAACAGATCATGCTCTATAACATGAATGCTCAAATGATGGACGCCATGCGGCCCATCCACATCCTGTCTCGAATGACCAGACAGTTCCTGTATCAGCCTGTTAACCCTCTTAATTACGGCTGGACTTTCCGTACCATGCGAGCCTGGCTGGAAACCGTTGAGCGACTGACCGATTGTTATGAAACCCCTACCTGGGAATTGGATGCAACCGAGATTGATGGTCGCGAAGTTGCCATAGAATACGAAGTGATCGTGGATCGTCCTTACTGCAATCTGTTGCATTTTCGTCGTGAGAATGCGCCCGAAAATCAACCCAAGGTAATGATGATCGCGCCTTTGTCAGGCCATTATGCGACCCTGTTGCGGGGGACGGTACGGGAGTTTTTGCCTGATCATGAGGTATATATCACTGACTGGAAAAATGCCCGTGATGTACCTATGGCAGATGGCGCTTTTCATTTTGATGATTATGTCGACTACCTGATTGAATTCTGTCGTGCCCTGGGGCCAGACGTTCACGTGATTGCGGTGTGCCAGCCGTGTGTACCAGCTCTGGTGGCTGCCAGTCTGATGTCGAAGGATAACGACCCTTGTTTGCCAGCCAGTATGACGCTGATGGGTGGGCCGATCGATGTCCGTATCAATCCGACCGAAGTGAATGATTACGCCTCGGGCAAGGATCTTGAGTGGTTTGAAGATAACGTCATTTGTCGGGTGCCTCGTGGCTTTACCGGCCGTGGTCAGTTGGTGTATCCAGGGTTTATTCAGCTCTCCGGTTTTATGTCCATGAATATGGACTCTCACGTCAGTAAACACTTCAAGTTCTTTGCCGATTTGGTCAAGGGCGATGGTGAAAGCGCCGAAGGGCATCGGCTGTTTTACAACGAGTATCTGTCTGTAATGGATATGCCAGCGCATTATTATCTGGATACCATTCGTCGGGTGTTTCTGGATCAGGCGTTACCCAAAGGTGAAATGGATTACCGTGGCAGCAGGATTGATCTGGCTGACATCACTGACATGGCGATGATGACGGTTGAAGGTGAGCTGGACGATATCACTGGTCGTGGCCAGACATCGTGTGCGCTGGAGCTGTGTTCCGAGATTGCAGAGGATCGCAAGCAACATTTGGAAGCGGAAGGTGTGGGCCACTACGGCATTTTTAATGGCCGTCGGTTCAGGGAGATGATTGCACCGAAAGTGAAGGCATTTATTGCGGAGCAGCCAAAAAGAGCCAGTGAACATAAAGATCTTGCGGTTGTTGAGGCGGTAGAGCCGGTTGTTGAAGAAGCTACGCCGCAGCCAGCGCCTGTTGCTGCCATCAGTAAGTCGTCGCCCAGTGCCAGTGCGCCAGAACCCGCCAGCGCCATATCACCGCCCCCGGCTCGTAAGCCTCGTGCGCCAAGAAAGCCTGCTCCGAGCAAGCCAAAGACTGAAACTCCGGAGTAAGTGACGTTGCCGCTGATCGGCTCTTGCCGAATAGCGGCTTCTTGACGCCAGAGAGGGCAACGGCAGCATCCTTGCTACAAATTGTTATAAAAGACAAAAAAGGCCAGCGACTGAAACAGTCCTGGCCTTTTTTGTCTTACACTGTCTGGGCGATAGCTGTCATGCGGCTATCGCCAGATCTGACTGACTAGCGTTCGATAGCCAGAGCGACACCCATGCCGCCACCGATACACAGGGTGGCCAAGCCTTTTTTGGCATCCTGACGAATCATTTCATGCAGCAGGGTAACCAGGATGCGGCAGCCAGAAGCGCCGATCGGGTGGCCCAATGCAATCGCACCGCCATTGACGTTGATTTTCTCGACATCCCAGCCCAGCCCCTTGTTGACGGAGAGAGCCTGCACGGCAAAGGCTTCGTTGGCTTCAATCAGATCCAGGTCTGAAATTTCCCATCCTGCTTTTTCCAGACACTTTTTGGTCGCAGGGATTGGACCAGTACCCATGATTTTGGGGCTCACACCCGCGTTGGAATAGGCCTTGATGGTGGCCAGAACAGGCAAGCCCAGAGCGTCGGCCTTTTCCTTGCTGGCCAGCATGACAGCGGCGGCACCGTCATTCAGGGAGGACGCATTGCCAGCGGTGACGGAACCATCACGCTTGAATGCCGCACGCATGCCCGCCAGTTTTTCAGCCGTTACACCGGCGCGAGGGCCTTCGTCAGTATCAAAAATGAGTGGATCACCTTTGCGCTGTGGAATCTCAACGGCGGTAATTTCATCTTTGAACTTGCCAGCTTCAATGGCAGCAACAGCCTTGGCCTGGGAAGCGGCGGCAAAGGCATCCTGCTCTTCTCGTGTGATGTTGTATTCGTCGGCGATATTTTCGGCGGTAACACCCATGTGGTAGCCATTAAATGCATCCCACAGGCCGTCGGAAATCATGGTATCTACCATGTTCCAGTCACCCATGCGTTGACCATTGCGGGAGTTTGGCAATGCGTGGGGAGCGTTGGACATGGACTCTTGTCCGCCTGCGATCACCAGATCGGCGTCACCGCAAGCGATGGATTGTGCTGCCAAGTGCAATGCCTTGAGACCTGAACCACAGACCTTGTTGATGGTCATGGCCGAGGTCGTTTCTGCCAGACCTGCCTTGATTGCACTTTGGCGGGCCGGGTTTTGTCCGCAGCCAGCGGTCAGTACATGACCCATGATTACTTCGTCGATTTGATCGTCAGCAACGCCAGTCTTGTTCATTAGTGACTTGATGACCTGTGCGCCGAGTTCGACAGCAGACAGGCTGGCCAAGGAGCCGCCAAAGCTGCCGATGGCGGTACGGGTTGCTGCAACTATTACTACGTCTGTCATGGACTCTCTCCGTCCTGGGTTGATAGGGGCTGTCCTATTGAGTATCACAGCCGGCGTGACAAGTGTATGACCAACGTCAGTTAGCCCGCCTAAGTCGGACAATCACTGTTGGGGTTGTCCTGAGATGTAGCGGATGGTCAGGGGTTCCCTGATGAATGCTCTGTCGGGGAATTATTTCCTATTCGGTCGAGGGCGCCAACATCCAGTACCGGGGAGGCGTCGATGTGTTGCGCATCCATCATGTAGGCCACTCGCTCCAGAGAGCTGAGGATCATGGTCTGCTCCCACTCTTGCAAATCCTGGAATTGTCGGATGAAGCTTTCCTGCAGTGGCCGTGGTGCATTCATCAGCGCTTTGTGTGCCTCTTCCGTCAGGTGAACGTAAACCTTGCGCTTGTCACTGCTGCCACGCTCTCGGACAACGTAACCACGCTTTTCCAGACGATCAATGATCGTCGTGACTGTGGCCTGGGACAGGCTGACCTTGCGCGCCACTTCGCCCACTGTCATGTCATCGTTGTGGCGCAGGGTCTGCAGGATCAGGAGCTGGGGAGCGGTTAACCCTGACGTTTTACTCAGTTGTTTTGAATGCAGGTCAGTGGCGCGAATAATACGTCGCAAGGCGACCAGGACTTCATCATAACGTTTCATGAGCAGCACAACTGTGGATAGATCGGATGATTCTACCTTGCTGGCAATGATTAGAGTACGAAGAAAATGGTTGTTGCCCGATTGTGGCGGATCTTACAGCTGCGGCCATGAATGGCGCTGACACAGGTGGTGAATAAAAAAGCGGGTCAATAAAAGACTTGCCTGGTTAAATTTTGATCTAAATATTGCTTAGGGTTGTAAGTATCTTGGTGAGCGGCTAAAATGCTTCGTGTACTAAATAAATGGTTGGGCCGTAATGAAGCATCTTTTGGCTTCAGTAGGCGGCTCTAGAAAATGTGTGACTGATATATTGTCAGAAATGTCCGAAATTACCAATACAGATCAAAGTAATATTCTCTTCCGGAAACCAAATTCCACTGATGGGAATCGGGTTTTCAAGCTTATCAATGAGTGTAAGCCCTTAGATGTCAATTCAATGTATTGCAATCTTTTGCAATGCTCTCACTTCCGGGATACCGCTATCTTGGCTGAGTCACAGGGGCAGCTGGCTGGGTTTGTCTCCGGCTACCGGGTGCCGGAACAGCCAGATGTACTGTTTGTCTGGCAGGTTGCTGTTGCGCCACATGCCCGTGGCCAGGGACTGGCCAGCCAGATGCTGGCACGACTGATCGAGCAACAAGGGCCTCTCGTTCGTTTTGTTCACACCAGCATCACCGCTGCCAATGAAGCGTCCTGGAGTACCTTCCGCCGTCTGGCGCGGGATCTGGACGCAGAGCTGGCTACTGAGGTGATGTTTGATCAGCAACAGCACTTTGATGGTGCGCACGCTACCGAGACCCTGGTCTCGATCGGGCCATTTGCCGAGACGGCTACCCCTTCACTTGAACCACTGGAAAAGCAATAAGGAGCACTGGATTATGGGTATTTTTAAAGACATCGAATCAAACGTTCGTGGTTACTGCCGTGCATTTCCGGTGGTGTTCCGCAAAGCATATAACGCTACTCTGGTGGATGATCAGGGTAAAGAGTATGTCGATTTTCTGGGTGGTGCAGGGACGCTGAACTACGGCCACAACAACCCTGAATTCAAGCAGGCGCTGATTGATTACATCGAGGCTGACGGCATTACGCACGGTCTGGATATGCATACCGAAGCCAAGCGAGATTTTCTCGAGACGTTCCAGAGTCATATCCTTGAACCTCGTGGCATGGACTACAAGGTGCAGTTTACCGGCCCGACCGGCACCAATGCGGTGGAAGCGGCGTTAAAAATTGCCCGGATGAATACCGGTCGTCAGACCATTGTGTCGTTCACTAATGGTTTTCACGGTGTCACTCAGGGAGCGGCAGCGGTTACCGCTAACGGCTATTACAAAAAGGCCAACGGCATGCCAACGACAGGTGTGCAGTTTATGCCGTTTGATGGTTATCTCGGCGATTTCGATACGCTCAAGTATTTTGAAAAGGCTCTGGAAGACGGCTCTTCCGGTCTTGGCCATCCCGCCGCAGTGATTGTGGAATGTATCCAGGGTGAAGGCGGTCTGAATGTCGCCAGTGCTGAATGGATGCGCGGCTTGCAGGCACTGTGTCGTCGCCACGATATGTTGCTGATTGTCGATGATATTCAGGCGGGTTGTGGCCGCAGTGGCACCTTCTTCAGCTTTGAAGAATTTGATATTCAGCCCGATATTATTACCCTGTCCAAGTCTCTCGGCGGCTATGGTCTGCCGATGGCAGTGGTGTTGCTGAAAGAAAAATACGACACCTGGAAGCCGGGCGAACACAACGGCACATTCCGGGGGAATAACCATGCCTTTGTTACGGCGCGCCGGGCGCTGGAAACCTACTGGAGTGATGATCGCTTTGCGACAGAGGTCAAACATAAGGCATTTTTGCTGAAAAGCCGTCTGAAAAGTATTCAGGCGCGACATGCTGGCGATTGCAAGCACAAGGGACGCGGTATTATGCAGGGGCTGGAGTTTGCTTCCGGTGAGGTGGCGTCCGAGATTACCGAGCTGGCGTTCAGCCGGGGGCTGATTATCGAAACCAGCGGCTCCGATGATCAGGTGGTCAAGATTCTGACACCGTTGACGATTGAAGAAGCCAATCTCAATAAAGGTCTGGATATTCTGGAATCCTGTATTGACGATGTGTTGGCTGAACGACTCAAGGTAGCCAACGCTTCCTGATCCTCTTGCTCGCGGGTGGCCCGCTGTCGTGGTTACCCGCCCCGCACTTTCCCTATCTCAAAAAACTCAAGGTTATATTCATGATTGTTCGTACTTTGCAGGACTGTGACAACTCTGAACGCGCAATTGATGGCGGCACCTGGAAAAGCGTCCGCATGCTATTGGCTGACGATAACATGGGCTTTTCATTCCACATCACGACGATTTTCAAAGGCACTGAAACCCCTATCTGGTACAAAAACCATCTGGAATCGGTTTATTGCATCAGTGGTGAAGGCGAGATTGAAACCTGTGCCGATGGCAAGGTGTATCCCATCAAGGCTGGCACTCTCTATGTGCTTGATCAGAACGACAAGCATTTGTTGCGTGCCACCACCGAGGATATGCAGATGGCGTGTGTGTTTAACCCGCCATTAAACGGCAAGGAAATTCATGATGATGATGGTTCCTACAAACTGAACGATGAACCTCTCTCGCTGTAAATCGGGAATATGGCATCACGCTCAGTCAGAACCTATCAGGAGATCATTTTTACATGACACACAGTGTCGAAAAAATCGGCGGCACGTCGATGAGTCAATATCAACATGTACTGGAAAATATCTGGATGCGTCCGCGTTCGGTAAATGGTGCAGAAACAAGCCTGTATCGACGGATCTTCGTAGTGTCCGCTTACGGCGGGATCACCAATGGCTTGCTGGAGCACAAGAAAACCGGTGAAGCCGGTGTCTATGCCTTGTTTGCCGAAATGGATGATGGCCGCTCCTGGCAGTCGCGCTTGCAAGATGTGCTGAATGCCATGCTGGCGGTGAACATGGGCATATTCGGTTCCGGGGGACTCAACAACGACATGGTACGCAAGCGTGCCGACCAATTTATCTCCAGCCGTATGGCCGATGTGCGGGATTGTCTCGAGCATCTGGAAGCGGTGTGCAGCTTTGGTCATTTTCAGCTCGACGACCACTTGCATCGTGTCCGTGAAATGCTCAGTGCCATGGGTGAAGCCCACAGTGCCTACAACTCGGTGCTGTTGTTGCGTCAGCACGATGTCAATGCCCGGTTTATTGATCTTACCAACTGGCGTTCAGATACCCAGATGAGTTTTTCAGATCATATTCTCAAGGCGTTTCAGGGTGTCGATCTTGATAAGGAAATGCCCATTGTCACGGGGTATACCCAGTGTCGCGAAGGCTTGATGCGCACCTATGATCGTGGCTACAGCGAAATGACCTTCAGTAAAATCGCGACCATGACAGATGCCTGCGAAGCGGTTATTCACAAGGAATACCACTTCAGTACGGCCGATCCGCTGCTGGTGGGTGCAGACAACGTCAAGCCGATCGGCATGACCAATTACGATGTCGCTGATCAGCTGGCGAACCTGGGTATGGAAGCCATCCATCCTCGTGCCGCAGCCGGTTTGCGTAAAAAGAATATTCGCCTGATCGTACGCAACACCTTCGAGCCGGAACACCAGGGCACCGAGATTCGCCGCGACTATTGCAGCAGTACGCCAAAAGTCGAAATCATCGCCGGAACCCGTAACGTCTGGGCGCTGGAAGTATTTGATCAGGATATGGTCGGTGATGCCACCCACGGGCAGAAAATGGCCGATCTGGTGTTTGAATCAGGCGTACGGGTACTGACCAAGGATTTTAACGCCAATACCGTAACTTTTTACCTGAAAGGTAACAAGCGCCGTATTAACTGGTTGATGGATCGCCTCCAGCAGGTTTACGCCGATGCCGATATTCGGGTTGAGAAACTGGCGATGGTCAGTGCGATTGGCAGTGATATGAAAGTGCCTGGCTTGCTGCAAAGTGCGGCGGGTGCCTTGTCTGATGCGGGGGTCAATATTCATTCAGTGCATCAGGCGATGCGTCAGGTGGATATGATGTTTCTGGTCAGTGATGCGGACTACGCTACGGCCGTCAAGGCACTCCATTCCCGGTTGGTAGAGCAGGCAGATATATGGCAACAGCAGCAAACAGCATAACGCATACGACGAACTTGCTGCTTCGGCTTGGCGCAGCAACCGGCTTCTGGCTGGTTGCTGCGTTTTGCTTTGCCGCACCCGAACCTGCCGCCGAGGGTGTCTCAATATCCGCAGACGAAAAAGCAGCAACCACCATAAACCACCTGCAAGCACCGCTTTATACCGCCTTCACCGAACGTTACATCCTTGATGAAGTGAAAAACCTGCGCCAGATGCTCGCCGATGCACGGGTCGAATTTACTGAAAAAGTGGTGGAACGCGAGTTTCAGGTAGCTGATCGGGCACTGACCTACGCAACCGATACGGTGACCTATTTTTTCTACCTGATTGCCGGAGCCTCAACCTTATTGGTGCTGGTTGGCTGGAACTCCCTGCGCGACATCAAGGAGCGCGTGGGCGCCTACGCCAACGATGAAGTCAAACGGATTACCGACTCCTACGAAGCCCGACTGGACAAGCTGGAACTCGAGCTACACAGCAAATCACGGCATATTGCTGCTGCGCAGGAAGAAATAGAACTGACCAACGAAATACATTCGCTCTGGCTCAAAGCATCACAGGAAAGCAGCCCGCAAAGCAAGATAACCATCTATGACCAGATTTTGTTACTGCGCCCGGATGATGTTGAAGCATTAACCTACAAGGCCGATGCCGCACTCTTGCTGGGGCAAGCGCAGTGGGCCAGCCGTCTGGCGAACAAGGCACTGGATATTGATCCGGAAAACAGTCACGCCATGTATCAGCGTGCCTGTGCGCACGCCGAATCGGGTTACATCGACGAAGCATTACAAGATCTGGAGCAGGCCATCAATCAATCCGAAACCCTGCGTTTGCAGGCCCGCGACGACAGCAGTTTTGCGGCGATGGCGGAACATGAGCAGTTCTTGATGCTGGTGTCTGGCTTGGCGCCCGAAGAGTAGTTGCTGTTGCTATTGTAGCAGACCGAAGGTTGGCAGATTTTGGTGCTCTTAAAGGGGGAGAACGGTTTTCCTTTGAGCGATTTTCAGCCATTATTAGTACAGTTGCATCTGATCTGACAGATACGCTGTTGCGTTGGATGCCTGACAATCCAACCAACACGGACAGTGAATATGATACGGTTTTCCTTAACGCCACTGGCATTCGCCATGGCGCTGGCTCTCACCGCATGTGGCGGCGGCAGTAGTGATAGCGATAGTGGCAGTGATGCTGGCACAGACAACACTGGTACGGATACAGGCACAGATACAGGTACAGGTACAGGTACGGATACGGGTACCGAAACGGTTACCCGGGTCAGCCTGACCGGTCTGGCAGTCAAGGGTATTCTGACTGGCGCTGACATCACGGTGACCAGCCTCAATGGCAGCACCGAGTATGGCACGACGACGACGAATGCGACCGGCCGCTATACTCTGGCAGAGATGGATATTCCATCCGATGTGCCCGTCAAGGTCACCATGACCACCAATTCCTCTACCCAGGTCAAGTGTGACGCCGCAGGGGGATGTACCTGGGGAGGCAACAGCTACACCTTCGGCCAGTTCTATGACTACGACAATGCCGATTTCAAATTGACCGCCATTTTACCGTCTTATGGCTCCGAAACGGCCAAGACCCTGATGGTAACCCCGGTCACTCACCTGGCGGCGACCCGTGCGGCAGCGGCTTATCCCAGTGGCGCGACTGCGGCAGAAGTAACGGCGGTGAACAAGGCAACCGCGACTTTGCTGGGCCTGGATAACGTTGATATCACCAATACCTCTCCTGCCGACATCACCAGTTCAGACTCTGCCAGTGCCAATATTGATAGCCAGAAGTACGGTGCCATCGTGGCGGCCATTGCCACTGTTGCCAGCCGGAAAAATACCGATATTGCCAACGTCGTGAATAGCCTGGCAGCAGACTACAGCGATGGCGGAGTGGTGATTAATTCCAGCGATGAAAATGCTGTTGATCTGGAAGATGTCTTTGCTGGTGCCGCCGATGCGGCGGAAGAAGCGGGGACTAATCTGGGTGCTACCGGTGTGGCGATTGCTACCGAATACCATCTGGATGAACTGGAAGCCAGTGTCGCAGCAGAAGACGAAGAAGAAGTGGCTGAGGTGGTGGTTGAAGACGAAACCACCACCGAGCCAACCGAAGAGGAACTCAAAGCGCAGGCGGTGGCCGCTTCGATCAGCCTGATTGAAGATCTGAACAACTGGAATGATGCGATCCAGAGCGTGGATACCGACACTCTGGTGACCGCTCTGGATACCGAAGCGGCAGAAACTGATGCACTGGTGAGTGCAATGGAAAGCAAGGCAGATATCTTCCGTGGTTTTCAAGAGCTGGTGGTTGAAAGTGAGCTGTATGAAGACTGTTACTGGTGGGATAGCAGCGACAACTGCCTGGAGTACGATACCTACGAAGAAACTCATCCGGGTGTGGTATTCCAGGCAACCGGCATCATGCTGCAGAACGTTGCCTTGGGTGCCTATATCGTGCAGAACTATAACGATTTGGATAGCACCGATAACGGTGATGGCAGTTTCACCATTACGGCAACCGGGTTGTTAGCCAGCGGTGTTCCTCTACCCATTATTGATTTTCTGGATGCAGACGAGGATGGCCAGCCAGACGATGGCAAAGACGTCAGCGTCACCTATACCACCACCACGCTATTTGGTGCCACCTATGTTGATGCCCTTAGCTTCTCCGGTGAAGGTGTTGGTGCCACGATTGATGATGGTTCTGCGATGACCGTGAGTATCAGCTTGAGCGGTGCCCTGACGGCGAACATCACTGCTTTTAATATGACGGGTCTGGAGGATGGCGAATCCTTCTCCGCCAGCGGTAGCCTCGGCTTGACTTTTGATTCTCTCGACAGCCTGACGGCCTTTGTTGAAACCGAAGCGATCGATGGCCTGAAAGACATGAGCATCCAGCTCGACAGCAGCATTGACGGCATCAGTGAATTGGCGGACGACACCGACTTTGCCCAGGCCAGTGCTGACCTGAGCATTGATCTGACAGTCAGCCGTGCGGTCGATGGCAGTGGTGACTACACGGGTGATCTGCAAGGTTCACTGGCAATGGGTGTATTACTGCAAAATGATGCTGGTAACGATGACAAGATTGAAGGCACCCTGACGGCTACTATCGGTGGCTCTTCAGACGACATCAATGACCTTGAGAGCTGGTTTGTGGCTGATACTGCCGCCATCACTTTTGTTGGTGCGCTACAGGCAACGGATACCGACGGCAATGTGCTCACCTTCGACGGCAGTATCGGCATCGTACCGACGCTGGCTGATGGTGAAGATGCCGGAGTGGATCTGAACTTCGACGGTGCCACCAAGCTGGTCAAGGCGAGCGGATATTCAAGCGCTTTTGATGGTTCGATCGGCATGCGTGACGAAGCTATTCTCGCGGCCAATGGCTCGATCATAAAAGATGGTTATGACTCTCCGATCTATGTGCTCACCGAAGCATCGCTGTCGGGTGATCTGGAAGTGATTAATGGGGCCGGTACCACCCGCTTGCATCTGTCCGGCTATATCGGTGCCAACAATCTGCAGGAAGTGGCGGCGTTGGCGGGCTTTGGTAGTGGCCCGGTTGATCCTGGTTATGGCACGGTGATCGACAGCATTACCATCACCGGAGTGACGGTAAACTATAACGACGATAACTCTGTCAGTCTGACGTTTGAAAGTAACTACGACCCATCGTTTGCCAGTCTGTTAACCAATATGACCGGGTATGGCTGGACTGGGTATGTGTCTGATGGCAGTGCCTATATTCCATCCGAGACGCAGATTACGCTTGAAAATTGCGTTGGTGATACAACCGCTGGCTACGATTGTGAAATCTATATTGCTGGTATCAGTGCTCAGGATGTCCATCTGGACGGTAGTGTTGATATTGATGATGCGACTGACTGGTGGGCCGCAGTATCCGACAGTCTTTCCTATTATGAATATGCGTCAGCCTCTTTAACCGTTGCCGATCAGAATAGTGCACAAGCCTGGTTATACGGCTCTGAGTACGTTTATCTGGAAGACTTGTTAGCGGGTAATGCCGTTACGCTGGAGATTTATGTTGAAGGGGTCGATCTCTATGACGCCAGTACTGAGAGCCGCATTCTGGATGCTGAAACCGCCGAGACTTACCTCGAATACTCCGTTGCTTTGGACGTTGATGCCGCCGCCATGGGTATGGACGATGCCAGTATCCGCCTGGTCGGTGAACGCACTGGCCTGGAAGACGGCATCGGCTTGCTACGACTGAAATATGGTAGCAACTCGATCACCATCAACCTGGATTCTGAACAGTTAACTACAGCGTCCGTTACTAACCTGAAAATCAGCAATGGCGATGTCACCATGACCATCGCCGCCACCTGTGCCTCTGGCGATGTCACGGCTCAGGGTATTGCGGCCTGTGACGGTGATCTGGAGTTTGCTGGCAACATCACCTCCGGCGGCTATGATGTGGGTACGCTGGAAGTCCGTAGTGGCTTGCCGGTATTCGTGTTCGACGATGGCAGCAAATACAATCTGGTGGTAACTCCCGCCTTTATGGTGGAACTGGCAACCGGCCAGTAACTGTTCGCCAGGTGTAAAAAACAGGGAGCCAACGGCTCCCTGTTTTTTTGCCTGTTTGTTTTTTTTATCGGTTTGTTTTTTTGTTATTGCTGGAATCAGCAACCCCCAAGGAAAGATCTATGACGATAAGGAACCGCCGGTGGTTGTTATGCCCGCTACTGATACTGGCCGGAGCGACCCTTATTGGGCCGGTTCAGGCTGAGGACTGGCGTGTCGCCTACAGCCAGGATATTTACGCCTGGTCTGGTGCTATGGCAGTGGCGGAAATCACCAACGACTGGAACGGCACCCTGAAAGATGGCGATGACGGCTTTCTGTGGATGCAGGAAGTGGCAACGGTCGGCTATGGCCCTTTCTCCATCGGCTACGTTTCTCGCCATCATGCCGAGTACGAATTCCCCAATGCGCTGGCGCGCGGTTTTTATTATGAGGCCAACGATGTTGAGCTGGATGATAGGTACGAAGTTGAGGCTGAAGTACGTGCCAGGCACTATCAGGGTGAAGGCCTGAGCCTGTCCTGGGACTTTGAATCTGCACGAGCCAATCAGTGGTCGATCACCCCGTCGATTACCTGGTTGCGTTTGTATCGGCTGATCTGGGGGGACGTGAGTGGCACCATGAACTATCTGGATGCTGATCACTGGGGTGGTGATCTGGATGTGGATTATGGCTATACCGAAGATAAAATCCCGCCTGCCCGAGCGCTGGATGGGCGCTCGTACGGTGACCTTTACAGCCTTGATCTGGCGTTTCATTGGCGTTGGCAGAATTATCAGATCGATTATCAAGGCTACAATCTATTGGCCAGGATCGACTGGCCGGATATGCCAGGGACGATAGCCAACAAAAACTGGCAGTATGATAATGGTGCCCTGACAACCGATAGTGATTATTTTGTTTATGGTTACGAATTTTATGACGACCGTGTACTGCGCCCGCCACGGGTGCATACCCTGCGCCAGCAATACGCGCTCACCAGTGAGCTGGATATCACCCTCCGTAGCTATCTGAACCGGATCCGCAATGGCCATGAATTGGGTCTCCGCTGGCAGCCGGATACCTTTGCCTGGACACTGGCGCTGGATTCCAAAGGCGAGGCCTTCCGGGTGGGCATGCACCATCGCCGGGTGCAGATCGAGCTGCTGAGCGAAAGCCTGAATATCTCGCGCAGCCGCTTGCTGGGGGTGCAATTCGGGGTAGTGCTGGTGTTTTAAAGAGACATGAGTTCCGTGCGACAGGGGTAATCCCTTGACTGCTGAATCTGGCGAAACGTCCGTGTGATATCCACGTTCGCAGCTAAAATAATGGTAACGTGAGGTCACGTTGCCTATCGTCAACAGCCCAGACCTCACAAGAATAACAAGTCGTCAGGAGATCGAAATGCCATTCAAGTTAGCTACTGCCGTACTCAGTGCCATGATGGCGCTGTCTTTCGCTGCGCAGGCCGCTACCGAACTGGTGATTGCGACGGTTAACAACGGCCACATGATCGAAATGCAAAAGCTGACGCCGCAGTTCGAAAAAGCCAACCCGGATATCAAGGTGAAGTGGGTCACTCTCGAAGAAAGTGTGCTACGTCAGCGCATAACGACTGATATCGCTACCAGGAATGGCCAGTTTGATGTGATGACCATTGGTATGTACGAAGCCCCGATCTGGGGCGAGCGAGGCTGGCTAAAAACACTGGAGTTTGGCCCGGAGTACGACGTTGATGACCTGCTACCTGCAATTCGCAGCAGTCTGTCGAACAACGGTAAATTGGTAGCAGCCCCTTTTTACGGTGAAAGCTCGATGTTGATGTACCGTGCCGATCTGGTTGAAAAGGCTGGATTAAACATACCACCGCGTCCGACCTGGAACTATATCGCCAAAGTCGCGGCTGCGATTCATGATGAAAACAACGGCGTATACGGTATCTGTCTGCGTGGCAAGCCAGGCTGGGGGGATAACGTGGCCTTACTGACGACGATGGTCAATACCTGGGGTGGTCAGTGGTTTGATATGGACTGGAAGCCGCAACTCGATACCCAGCCCTGGCATGATGCTATCAGCTTCTACGTCGACTTGATGAAACGCTACGGGCCGCCCGATTCGTCTGCCAACAGCTTTAACGAAATCCTGGCACTATTTAATGAAGGTAAATGTGGTATGTGGGTGGACGCCACCATTGCCGCGTCCTTTATCTCCGACCCGGCCTTGTCCCGCGTCGCAGACAAGGTGGCTTATGCCCAGGCTCCCACCCAACTGACGCCCAAAGGCTCCCATTGGCTATGGGCCTGGGCGTTGGCGATACCCGTTTCTGCGCGGCACCAGGACGAGGCTCTCCGTTTTATTTCATGGGCCACGTCCAGGGAATACATTAATCTGGTCGGACAGGACACTGGTTGGGCTCGCGTACCAACAGGAACCCGTTACTCGACCTATGAGAACGAGCAGTTTATCAAAGCCGCCACCTTTGCCGATGCTGAGTTGCAGGCCATTAGCAGTGCCAATTCAGAAAACAGTACCCTGCACCCGTCGCCTTATATCGGTATTCAATTTGCCGCCATTCCTGAATTTCAGACGATAGGCATTGTGGTTGGCCAACAGATCAGCGCTGCGCTGGTGGGCAAACGTAGTGTCGAGGATGCGCTAAGGGCGAGCCAGAGTTTTGCCGACCGCGAAATGCGTAAAGGCCGTTATTACTGACCAGTCATAAACCCGGATCCGAATTGCGCTGGCAAATGAACAGCATATGGGTACTATTTGTTATCAATTGTTACCGCTTGCGGCCAGCCCAATTCAACCGCTGCTAACCCCGCACCAATACGATCAAAAGGAACCTGTTATGCCAAGCCTGTTTGCGCAACTGAAACACTACAGCACACTGGTTGCCGACACTGGCGACCTGGCTGCCATTCAGACTCTGAAACCGGAAGATGCCACGACCAATCCCTCACTGGTGTTAAAAGCTGTTCAGTCCGGCCAGTACGATGCCACCGTCGATGCCTCACTGGCAGCGGCAGAGGGAGACAGCATAGCGACTCGAATCGATGATGCCTGTGACCGGCTGTCGGTTGCCATGGGCGCTGCGATTCTGCAACACATCCCCGGTCGCATTTCGACCGAAGTGAATGCCCGTCTGTCATTCAACAGCGCTGCCAGTATCGACAAGGCCCGCCGACTGGTGGCGTTGTATAAAGAACAAGGCGTTGGCCGTGACCGTATCCTGATCAAACTGGCGGCTACCTGGGAGGGCATCAAAGCCGCTGAAATCCTGGAAAAAGAAGGCATCCAGTGCAACCTGACGCTGATTTTCAGCTTTACCCAGGCCCGCGCCTGTGCCGAAGCTGGCGTCTTCCTGATCTCACCCTTCGTGGGTCGCATTCTGGACTGGTTCAAAAAAGCCAACCCGGGCGTCGACTACGCTCCGGCGGAAGAACCCGGCGTACTTTCTGTTGCGGGCATTTATCAATACTTCAAACAGCATGGCTATCAAACGGTCGTGATGGGTGCCAGTTTCCGTAATAGCGGTGAAATTCTGGCCCTGGCCGGTTGTGACCGCCTGACCATCAGCCCGGCATTACTGACCGAACTGTCGGAAACCAAGGGTGAGCTGAACCGTGCTCTGAGCTACGCAGGCGATGTGATTGAGCGTCCAGCTATCATGACGGAAGCCGAATATCGCTGGGATCTGAACCAGGACGCCATGGCGACGGAGAAACTGGCTGAAGGGATTCGTGGTTTCGAAAAAGACCAGAAAATTCTGGAAGGCTTACTGACTGAAAAGCTGGGTTAATGATCCGAATTGATCGGGAATACATCATTTCCGCTTTTGTCGTCTTTCCAGTGTGGGTTTGCATCTGTTCAGTGAGTGCCGTCGGTCATACAGAAGCGTATCAATCGTTGTCGATGCGGGCCAGCGGCCCGTGCGCTTCGTAGAGCAATAGGTGACCCCTCGCCTGACCATCCGTTCCACCTCTCTGTGATAGTCTATCCGCCATTCATTCATGGTTACGGATAAGCGGCATGAAAATTCTGCATACGTCTGACTGGCACCTGGGTCAGAGCTTTTTTACCAAGAGTCGCAAGGCCGAGCATCAGGCGTTTTTGAATTGGTTACTGGAGCAGGTGCGGGTCGAGGAAATCGACGCAGTGATTGTGGCGGGGGATATTTTCGATACCGGCACGCCACCGAGTTATGCACGAGAAATGTACAACCGCTTTATCGTCGCGATCAGTCAGTGCCGCTGTACCTTGGTGGTGTTGGGTGGCAATCACGATTCGGTATCGACCCTGAACGAATCAAAACAGTTGGTGGCATGCCTGAATACCTATGTCGTTGCCAGCGTACAGGCGTTAGCACACAGCCAGGAGCTCGGCACCCAAAGCCAGGCTCAAGCCCATGATCAAATTATTGAGCTTAACGACCGCCACGGCAATACGGGCGCGATCGTGTGTGCGATTCCGTTTATCCGCCCTCGGGATGTGTTGCAGAGCAGCGCGGGGGAATCCGGGCTGGAGAAGCGTCAGGCGTTAGGCGAGGCGATCAAGCAGCACTATCATCAGTTGTATCAGGCGGCGCTGGCGCTCAAAACGGCCAAACAACTCGACGTACCGGTGATTGCTACCGGTCATTTGACCGCACTCGGGGTCAGTCAGTCGGATTCGGTGCGAGATATTTACATCGGTTCGCTGGATGGCTTTGCGGCGGATGGTTTCCCGCCGGCGGATTACATTGCCCTGGGGCATATTCACCGGCCTCAGCGGGTCGCCAAAACCGAGCATATTCGTTATAGCGGTTCGCCTATTCCGCTCAGTTTTGACGAGCTGAAAACCACCAAACAGGTATTGATGGTGGAGTTTGCAGCGGCTAAAACCGTAGCGATCACGCCGCTGGAAGTCCCTGTCTTTCAGGCACTGGCAGTGATCAAAGGGGATCTTGTCGCGATCGAAGCAGCGTTAAAAACCTACGCTCATGTACCGCCAACTGAACCGGTCTGGTTGTGTATTGAGGTAGAGGGGCAGGACTACCTCGCCGATTTGCCGCAACGCATCCAAGTCTTGACCGATGGCCTGGCGGTGGAGGTGTTGCAGCTGCGTCGTGCACGTAATACCGCCCGGCAGGGGTTAACTCAGCAGGTGCGAGAAACGCTGGCGGAGTTAACCCCAGCCGATGTCTTTGCCAAACGATTGGCACTGGAAACCTTTGACGGCGAAACGGAGCAAGCCCGACGGACAAGAATCGAAGCGCAGTTTCGGCAGATCCTCGCGGAAATCGAGCACCCGGAGCACACGTCATGAAGATTTTAAGCCTTCAGTTCAAGAATCTGAATTCGCTCAAAGGCGCGTGGAAAATCGACTTCACCCAACCGCCATTTGTTGATAACGGCTTGTTTGCCATCACCGGCCCCACCGGGGCCGGTAAAACCACCTTGCTCGATGCCATCTGTCTGGCGCTCTACCATCAGACGCCCAGGCTGGGGCAAGTTACGTCGTCCTCCAACGAGATCATGACGCGAGGTACCGCAGAGTGTTCGGCGGAAGTGCAGTTTGAGGTAAAAGGTACGGCTTATCGGGCGCACTGGAGCATGCGCCGTTCGCGTGGCAAGGCCGATGGCAATCTGCAACAGGCCGATGTCGAGCTGGCAGAAGTGGCCAGCGGCAAGGTGTTGGCGACTCAGGTACGCCCTAAAGGAGAGATGATTGAAGCCATTACCGGGCTGGATTTCTCCCGTTTTACCAAATCCATGTTGTTGTCCCAGGGGCAGTTTGCGGCCTTTCTGAATGCCAAAGAAGGTGAGCGAGCAGAGCTGCTGGAAGAACTGACCGGCACGGAAATCTATGGCCAGATTTCCGTGCGTGTGCATGAACAGTATTCACAGGCCAGGCAAACACTGGCCGAGTTGGAGTCACAAGCCAACGGTGTGCAACTGCTGACCGCAGACCAGCAACAGCAGTTACAGGAGGAGTTAATCCGGCTGCAGCAACAGCAAGAGGTGCACAGGCTCAAGCTGGCTGCTACGTCTGCTCATCGTGACTGGTGGCAACAGCACGATTTGGCCCAACAGCATAAAACTACCAATACCAAACGCTTGCAGGCCGCGAAAGCCCAACAGACTGCCGCTGAGCCAGAGATGCAACGCTTGCAGCAAAGTGAACCGGCGGTGCAGTTGAATACCCCGTTCACTCTGTTAAGCGCCACTCGCGAGCAAGTCGAGCAGAGTCAGGCACTCTGCCGTGAAAAACAGGCACAAGAACAAACCCTGACAACGCAAATGACAACCGCCGCAGAACAGTTTGCGCAGCAGGGCGTGCTGCTGCAGGCGGCAAAAGTGCGCCATGAACAGCAAGAACGATTGTTGAATGATCACGTTGTGCCGCTGGATCAGCAGATCGCTGCCGAGCAGGAAAAACTGCACGACAGAAACGGTCGTATCAAAGCGTTCAGTGATAAAAAAGAGACGTGCCAGCAGCAACTGGCATTACTGCATGAGCAGATTCAGCACCAGACGCAGCAGCTCAAAACCGTTGAGCACTATTTACAGCAGCATCCGGCTGACCAGTCGTTAAAACAGCATCTGGGCCAATGGCAGTTGCAGGCGCGGCAGATTCAGGACGCACAGCAGCTGCTGAGTCAGTTGGCCGAAAAAGAATCCAGCGTGCTGCAACAGCTGGCCCAACAGCAAAACACACAGGCTCAGGACGAACAGCACTATCTGGCGGCTCAGGCCGACGCATTGAATAAAGAACAGGCCTGGCAACAGGCCAATCACCGGCTGATGGGGGCCACCAGTGAACATGGCCATCTGGATGCACTGGAGCAACAGCGTGATCAGCTGACGGCTCACTATGCGGTGCTGTTGAAAATGCAGCAAATCCGCCGTCAGTGGCAACAGCTTGCAAAGGAGCGGCAAGACAAGCAAACAACGGAACAAGTCGAACGGGGCCGTTACGCCATGGTTGAGCAGACGCGTACCCAGCTGCTACAGCGGTTTCAACAGCAAGAACAGCTGGTAAAGGCATTGAGCAAGCTGGTGACTCAGGATGAACAGTTGGCTCATTACCGAACGGCGTTACAGGCAGGAGAGGAGTGTCCTTTATGTGGCTCCCATGAGCATCCAGCGTTGCATCTAACGTTGCATCCAGGGCTGCCCACCGATGGGTTAACCGGCGGGCAAAACAGCGCGTCGCACAACATCCAAAACAAAGAGGCCGCCGAACAAGCGCTCAGCGTGATCAGAGAGCAGGGGCTGGAAGCCAAAGAGACGCTCAAGTCCATCGAGCGCTATCTGCAAGACGTGACACAACGCCTGACGACGATCCAGACCGAGCACGCCAGTTTGGAACAACAATGGTTACAGGGGGCGGCAAGCCTGAATTTCGACGGCTCCATTACCGATGCCGTGGCATTGCAGCAGTACGAAGACAACGAAAAAGCCAAGCAGCAATACTACACCAACGCCATTCAGCAACTGAAAGCCCTGCGCCAGCAGTACGATGACAGCAAACAGCAACGTGATACTGCACAACGGCAGGTGGAACAATGGCGCGCAGCGCTGAAATTGACCGAACAATCTATTGCTAACACCCGCCAGAATCTGGCCGACAGCCAGCAGCAACAGGCCAAGACAACAGGGCAGCTGACCTCGCTGCGGCAGACTTTTGCCGCGCAACTGAGTGAGCAAGGTTATCAGCTGCCACCGTTGGTATTAGCGCCAGAGTCCGGGCCGGAACCATTACAGTCGTGGCTGGCCGCCAGGCAGCAGGATGCCGGGCAATGGGATGCTTATAGCCAGGAAAAAGAACAGCTCAAGGTCAGTCTGAACCGTCTGGACACTGATCAGAAACACAGCCAGCAGCAGCTGAATGAAGGCAGCCAGCAACTGGCTCAGCTGCAGCAAGAGCAGACGCAGCTGAGCCAGTCGTTGCAGTTACTTCGAGCTCGACGTCATGACCTGTTTGGCGACAACATTGTGCGGGAAGAGCGGGAAAAGAGCCTGCAACGCCTTCAAGGAACCGAGTCCGACTACAACACCGCACAGAGTAAGCACCACGCAATATCCAGCCACCATCAAGCGCTGGTGGCAGAGTTGAACAACCAGCAACACAGCCTCAATGGGTTGCAAATCCGGCTGCAAGCACAGCAAGCGAACTGGCTGTCGCTGTTGACGGCCAGCCCGTTTGATAACGAAGCGGCTTTTCAGCAAGCACTGTTGTCTGAACCGGAACGCCAGTTACTGACGGCACAAAAGCAGCAACTGGACAGCGAACTCGAACGCGCCAAGGCCTTGCTCGATCATGCTGAACAAGCGTTGAAGGCAGTTCTGGAAAACCCACAGGCCGCTGACTACCAGTCAATGCCGCCAGCAGACGTTGAAGCGCAACTGACAGCGCTGAACGGGGTGTCCGAGCAGCTGGCCAAACGCGATGGCGAAATCAGTCACGAACTCACTTCGGATCAGTCCCGCCGCCTGGGCCAGCAAGCGCTGTTCGAAAAAATTGCCGAATACACCCGCCACTACGATGATATTCACTCGCTGCATTCGCTGATCGGTTCGCAAAACGGCGATAAATTCCGCAAGTTTGCCCAAGGGCTCACACTGGATAATCTGGTTTATCTGGCGAACCAACAGCTGCAACGGCTGCACGGTCGTTACCTGCTGCGGCGCAAGCAAAACGCCAGTCTGGAACTAGCCGTACTGGACACCTGGCAGGGAGATAGCGAACGGGACACCAATACCCTGTCTGGCGGCGAAAGCTTTTTGGTGAGTCTGGCACTGGCACTGGCGCTTGCTGATCTGGTGAGCCACAAAACCAGCATCGACTCGCTGTTTCTGGATGAAGGCTTTGGCACGCTGGACAGCGAAACGCTGGATATCGCCCTCGACGCGCTGGATAACCTCAACGCCTCCGGCAAAATGATTGGCGTGATCAGCCATATTGAAGCCATGAAAGAACGTATTCCAACCCAGCTTCGGGTGATCAAAAAGAGCGGACTGGGAATCAGCGAGCTGGACTCAGGCTATCGCGTGTCTGGATGAGTGAGCAACCGGGTAAATTATTCCGGGTTATGTAACGGTAGCAGCCGTTTTTTGTAGGCGATGGCATTCATATCCCGAATGTCGATACTCAGACTGGTGACGTTGGGTAATTGCTCTGTCAGCACCTGCCGGAGGTTGATGGCGAGTTGTTCTTTTTGTGTGTCGGTGCGTCCTTCCAGGAGCGACAGGGTGATGTGCAGGAAGGTTTCGTCCGGTGTTCGCAGCAAAAACTGGTCGTAGGGTAGCGCCCGTAGCTTGAGGTCTTGCGGCTGGATAATGCCACCCTTGCAGGCGGCCTCGAACAGCTGTTGCAGCAGTGGCTGGAGCGCTGTTTGATGCTCTATTTTACGAGCGTATTCAATGACCAGATGGGGCATATAGACCTCTGCCTGTGTATGTATTATTCGGTATTCATTGCCGGTTAGAACAAAGTAAAGTATTCCCGCTCTTCCCATTCCGAAACGGTCGTCAGATAGCGGTTCCATTCTGCTTTTTTGATATGGCTGTAATAATTCACGAAAGTGGTGCCGAATGACTGGCGGTACAGCTCGCTGGTTTCGAACAGTGTCACGGCATCCATCAGGCATTGCGGCAGGGTTTCGGCACTGCTGTCGTAGGGATTGGAAACCGGCTCTGGTGGTTCCAGTTGGCGCTTGACGCCATCCATACCACTGATGATCTGGGAGGCGAGATACAATACAGGTAAGGGTTGGCGGCCGGTTCGCCGACGCGGTTTTCAATGCGGCTGGCGTTGTCTCCGGGGTTGGCGAGGCAACGCACCATGGCGCCGCGATTGTCTTTGCCCCATTGAATGCGGTCCGGTGCCAGGGTAAACGGTCGATAGCGTTTGTAGCCGTTAATGGTCGGCGTGGATAACACACAGCTGGCTTTGGCGTGGGCCAGAATACCGGCAATCCAGTGTTGGCCGAGGCGAGATATGGGTTCGCCAACAGCGGGTTCAAAGCAGTTTTTGCCGCTGTCCAGCGCCACAATGGACTGGTGCAGGTGCCAGCCACTGGCCATGGAGTCTTCAAAGCGTGGCCGACACATAAAAGTGGCGTGCAGGCCGTTGCGCTGGCACACCTGTTTGACCATGGAGCGGAACAGCACCATGTTGTCGGCTTGTTGCAGCGCCGGAGCCGGGTCAAAGGTGACTTCGAACTGGCTGGGGCCAAATTCCACTTCCAGTGAGCGTACCGGTAAACCCAGACCCTGGGCGTTACGGCGGATCAGGTCGAAGACGTCTTCCATTTCGTCGTAACGTTCTTCGGTCAGATATTGGTAACCCTGATTCAGCAGTTCGGTGGTGGGCGGTGTTCCTGGCTGACCGGCATCATTATGGTTCCGTGGTTTGTCGATGGTGCGAAAAACATGAAATTCCACTTCCAGCCCGGCAATAAATTCATAACCCGTGGCGTTGAGCTGTTGCTGGGCTTGTTTCAGAATGGCGCGGGTCGACAGTTCAACCGGTGTGCCATCGGTTTGATACAGATCGGCCAGTATCCAGCCGGTGTGAGGAGACCACGGCAATATCTTGAAGGTGGTAGGGTCGGGCAACATCAGCACGTCGCTGGCTCCGGTCATTTGCCCTTCACCAAACCCGGCATCGTCTTGCCAGACGGAAAACACGGTGCGGTGCGAGGTGTCTTTCAGCAGCATGGTCGAGCTCATGGTGATGCCTTTGCTCAAGGCTGAAGCCAGGCCGCTGGCAACGATGGTTTTTCCTCGCAGTACACCGTGCTGGTCAACAAATGACACCCGGATTACTTCAAGGTTGTTGGTTTGCATCGTGTCGAGCAGGGTTTTGCAGGCCGATACCTGCTCCGCGCTCCAGAGGCTGTGTCTACCGGAAAAGCTGTTCTCATGGTCGAATACCGCAGTCATGGTGTTCTCCTCGCAGGTCTGCCTGCCAGCCGTTAGCAATGGGCAAGGCGGGATCCTGACGCGTTAAAGTGAGTTTGCGCTTACCGTTCAGCATCCCAGTCGCAGGCGGCGCGGCGCTGCTGGTCACTGGTTCGCCATACGGTTTCCCAGTCCTGGGTCGGGGCGATGGCGTCAATGGCGACAGGGCCTTTGATTGCTTGAGCCTGGGCCGCGTTAACTTGCAGTGGCAACTCGCTCAGGTCGCCGCCTTCGCTGACAATCTTGATGGCCTTACGCAGTTTGCGCCGATGCTGGATGATGGCTTTGTCGGTGGTGCCCAGATGTTCGTTGGTGCGATCCTGAATCTTGCCCATGGATTCACACGCCCACTGGTCGTGAACGTTGATGTCCAGTCCCATGCCGGTCCAGGTCAGGGTTTCCTATTCGGCCCGGTTATAACCATAGTGGTTGCGTTTGTTCCGGATCGGGGCGTAGTCGGGCAGGGTGTGTTCTTGCAGGCGCTGGGCACGCATGGTGTCTTTATCGACCGGCTTGCCAAAGCTGGTGAACATCGAGAACCAGTAGCAGTTTTCGTCGTCGATGGGGACGTGCCATTGGGTGATGGTCATTTCATTCGACATGGGAATGGTAATGGCGCAAGGGAAAACCTGGTTGGTCAGGCGTACATGGCTGGTGCCGTTTTGCAGGTCGCGCAGGGCGATGATGCGCAGGCCGTAGTCGGTGTCCTTGACGATAATCTCGGGGCGATCAAACTCGCGTAATACCTGGGTCATGGGGATGTTGGTATCGGCGGCGGTATCGCGGAACTGCTTGCCGTAGCTGTCTTCAGGGTCTTCATCCAGCAGAAAGCGGTGCAGGAACGAGGCGTGGGCCGGATCGATACCGACTTCCAGCGCTTGCAGCCAGTTGCATTCCCACAGGCCTTTAAAGGCAAAGACATGGCTGTCCGGTGCCTTGAAGCAGTCGAAGTCCGGGAAGGCGGGTGGCTCTCCGCTGCCCATAAAGGCGAAAATAATGCCGTTCACTTCGTGCAACGGGTAGGTGTTGATACGGATTTTTTCGTGGAATTTTGAGCCTTCCGGCTCGGCTGGCTGATCCAGGCATTGGCCGCTGGAGTCGAACTTCCAGCCATGGAATGGGCAGCGAATACCGCCGTCTTCTTTGCGGCCAAAACACATATCGGCACCCCGGTGCGGGCAATGACGATCCATCAGCACCAGCTCGTTGTTTTCGTTGCGGAAGAGCGCCAGTTCTTCGCCCAACAGGTTGACCGGCACCACCGGGCGATCGCTTTCCAGTTCTTCCGACAAGGCGGCAGGCATCCAGTATTGGCGCAACAGTTTGCCCGCCGGGTCGGATGCCTTTACAAGGCTGAGTTCGTCGTTTTTTTCCTGGCTCATCATTAGTAAGTATCTCCTGCTGTCAGGCAGTCATCAGCGAATTAGGTAAAGCTTTTCAGACGCACCGTGGTGTCGGCGGCGGCATCTTTGGGCAATGGGTAGCGTTGGCTGACCAGCTTGCGCGCCGCAAGGTGGTCGGCGGGTGAATTCACTGAATCCACCCGGCACAAGCGGTTGTGCTGGTAATACAGCAGCGAGAATTTGCCGGTCTCCAGCTCGCCACGAACAATCAGGTCGTCGTAATCCAGTGCTGTGCCGACCATTTGCAGCTTGATGCCTTGCTGGTCTGACCAGAACCAGGGTGCGACACGTGCGGGAGCTGGTTGGCCGGTAATGACGGCGGCGACGGTTTTGGCTTGGTCTACGGCGTTTTGTATCGATTCGATATGGCTTGGCGGGTGACGCTGGCCCTCTGTTGGGTCTGGGTCTGGGTCTGGGGCAATGGTGGTGGTGCAGTCACCGCAGGCGTACACCGCCGGATCTGAGGTTTGGCCGTTCAGATCGACCAGAATACCGTTGTCACAGACGATTCCTGCCGCTTGCGCGAGCTGGTCATTGATGGTGGCACCAATACCGACGACAACCAGGTCGGCACTGAGTGTCTGGCCATTGCTCAGCCGCAGATGGGTCTGGCCGCTGTCGGCAAGAGCGAGAACCTCAACCGCCGTGTTGAAGCAAAAGCTGACGCCGTTGTGCTGGTGAATCTGCAGCAGAAACGCGGACAGCTGTGGGGGCAACAGACGTTGCAGAATACGACCGCCGTGTTCGACAACGGTCACCTGTTTACCCAGTGTGACGGCCGTTGACGCGACTTCCAGACCAATAAATCCGGCGCCGATGATGACGACGGTTTGAGCGTTATCGAAATCGGCTTTAAGGGCGATGGCATCGTCCATGTCTCGCAGCACCCTGACGCCTGTTACTCCGGACGCCAGCGGCAGTTGGCGGGCTGCCGCACCGGTGGCGATCACCAGCCGGTCGTAGTCGAAGGTGACGCGGCGACTGCCATGCTGTGCGGTTATGCGTTGGTTGGCGCGGTCAATCTGACTGACCCGGTGGTTACACAGCAAAGTGATGTGTTTCTGTTGATAGAAGGCAGCGCCCCGTAACGCCAGCTGGCTGTTGTCGAGACCGTCTTTCAGGTATGTCTTCGACAGTGGTGGGCGTTGGTACGGCAGGTGTGCTCCGGCTTCCAGCAGGGTAATCGGCAAGCGGTAGCCCTGGTCTCGTAATGAGGCCGCGACCTGTACCCCGGCATGGGAAGCACCAATAATCACGGTGCCTGTCTCTGCGGCCTGTCGTCGGTTGGCTGGCGGCCGTGAGACGGAAGTCATGACTGGCATTCCGGCAGTTCGAAGATATGCCCCGCCATGGCGTCGGTGACCAGCAGTTGGCAGCCCAGGCGGCTGCTTGGCCGCCGCTCGGCGGCGGTTTCTTCCAGCATTTCCGCTTCTTCATCGTTGGCTGGGATCAGGCTGTTCAGCAGGCTGTCGGGTACATACAGGTGACAGGTGGCACACATACAGCTGCCGCCACACTCCGCTTCGATACCGTCAATATTGTTAACAATAGCGGCCTGCATGATGCTCTGGCCCAGGGGCGCGTCAATGTGCTGGATGTTGCCGTCCGGGAGTTTGAAACCGATGTTGATCGTTGTGTTGCTCATAGTGTTATCCCCTGTGAAAACGGCGTGTCAGTTGCCCAGCAGCTCGGGTAAAAAAAGTGAAATAGCGGGAAAAGCCATCAAAATGGCCAGCCGCACAAAATCGGCCAGGACGAAGGGAATGACCCCGACCATGACATCGTTGATATGGAGGTTTTTGGTCGCCCCCTGTACCACAAACAGGTTCATGCCCACGGGTGGAGAAATCAGACCGGTTTCTACCGTGACGACGGCAATAATGCCGAACCAGATCGGGTCGAAGCCGCTGGCAACAATCACCGGGTAGAAAATGGGGACGGTCAGCAGGATCATGGCCAGACTTTCGAGGAAGCAGCCCATGACAATGTAGAAACCGACAATCAGTGCCATCACCATCCAGGGCGACAGCTGGTAGGCGTCAATCATATCGACCATGGCGAACGACACCTGGCTGACCGACAACAGAAAACCAAACACCTCCGCACCAATCAGAATCACAAAAATAGTGGAGGTCACGGCCACCGCTTCAATGACGGCCTCGCGGAAATCTTCCCAGCCCAAGCCGCGAAACAGGGCGAACACCAATGCGAGTCCGGCACCAACACCACCGGCTTCGGTGGGCGAAAACAAGCCGCCATACAAACCGCCCATCACCAGGCCAAATAACAATCCTACCGGCGCAAACTGGATCAAGGCTTTACGTAACGAGCTGTTTTCATCCGGTGCTTGATCGCCGGTGGGCTGCCACTTGCGTACCATGATCACCACGGTGGCCAGATACAGGGCGTAGGCCAACAAGCCGGGCAGAAATCCGGCCAGAAACATGTCACCGACCGACTGCTCGGTAATCAGTGCATACAACAATAGCGCGACCGAAGGTGGAATCATGATGCCCAGCGTGCCTCCGGCGGCCAGCGATCCGGCCGCCAGGCGTGGGTGATAACCCTGTTTCATCATTTCCGGGTAGGCCACCCGAGTCATGGTCGAGGCGGTCGCCAGCGATGAACCGGAAATGGCCGAGAACGCCGCACTGCCACTGACGGCCGCCAAGGCCAGGCTGCCGTTCCAGCCTTTGGTGAAATAGCGGGCGGACTCAAACAGATCTTTGGAAAACCCGGCACGGGCGGCCAGGCTGCCCATCAGCAGGAACAAGGGGATAAGAGTAAACGAGTAGTTAGACGCGGTTTCAAACGCGGCCGTTTCCAGCACGTTTAAAGCGGGTTCAACCCCGACAATCAGTGCGAACCCTGACGCCCCGACCAGAATCATCGCCAGCCCGACCGGGCAGCCCAATGCCAGCAATAGCAGAATGACCACCATGCCACCCAGACCAATTACAAGAGGATCCATCGTATTACCTTCCGGTTAGTCGTGATGGGAAACAGGGCGTTGCGGGCGCAGCGCGAGCCAGAGTCCGGTAAGCACAATGGCACCGCAACATACCGCCAGGGCGCCATAAAACAGGTACAGCGGAATGCCCAAATCCTGGGAGCGATCGCCGCGATCGATCATTTCCTCCATGGTGCCGAAAAACAGCCAGCCAACAACGGCGGCGAAAGCCGCCAGTAGCAGGTGCCAGACACGCTCGAGTCCGCGTTTGACGCAGTCGGGAAATTTGTCGATCAACAGCTCGACGCTCACCAGTCCGTGAGTCGCTGCACGTGGCAGCGAGGCAAATACCATCATGAGCAGGGAGTAACTGGCCAGCTCGACCGAGCCGGGTATGACCCATTGCAGTTCACCACCACTGAGATCGAACACCAGCCGTCCAAGGACACTGGCAACTACCACAAACAGCATGCACACCAGGGCGACGAAGGCCACTTTGTCGAAAAATCGGATCACTGCTTCCACGTTATTTCTCCCTGCTCAACGGCTTTAATTCAGCTCGGTTTCACACTCGCTGACATAGCCTTTCACACTACGGTAGGTCGTCGTACCGGGCAGGCCTTCACTGTCCAGCTTGGCGATGTACTTCTTCGTGACGCCATCGGCAATGGTTTGCCACTGGGCGCGTTCTTCGGCAGAGAGTTCGTTAATAGTGCCGCCTTCTTCCTTGATCTTGGCGAGACCAACAATATCTGCATCGTCATAACCCTGACCGGCGTTAACTGCCCAGTCCATGCCGGAATTGTCGTCGATCACTTTCTTCAGGTCGGCGGGCAGTTTGTCGTAAGCGCGCTTGTTCATGGTGGTGACAAAGGCCAGAGAGTAGAAACCGAAGTCGAGGTGTTGCTTGGAAACTTCATACGCCCGAAAGCTGTTGACCGCAGACCAGGGCAACATGTAGCCGTCGATTACACCACGCTGCATGCTCTGATAAATCGAGGGTGCCGGCATACCGACCGGCTCGGCACCCAGCTCGGAAATCAGCTCGCCAATCAGATCGGTTGGGCGGCGAATTTTCAGGCCCTTCAGATCCTCCAGTGAGGTCACAACCTGATCTTTGGTGTGCAGGTGGCCGGGGCTGTGGGTGTGGACGTACAACACCTTGGTTTCTTCGTATTCCTTGTCGAGTACGCCACTGTCATACAGTTTTTGGAAGGCACAGGAACCAACCGCCCCGGTTTTGAACAGGCCCGGCAATTCCATAATCTGGCTGAGCGGGAAGCGACCAGCGGTATAGCCCTGAACTGTCCAGGCAATATCGGCAATGCCATTTTTGGCGTTGTCATATCCGGCAGGGGCCTTGCCGAGCGTTTGTGCCGGGAATACCGTGACCTGAATACGGCCAGCGGATTGTTCTTCGACGGCTTTTTTCCAGGAATCGAACATGCGTTCGCTTTGCCAGCTGTTTTTCGGCATGAAATGGGCAAAACGCAGATTGGCTTCGGCAGCCAAGGTTGAGGCGGAACTGATCACCAGCAGGCTGGACAGGGCAAATCTCGACAGATTTCTTTTCACGGCTTTCATCAATGGCTCCACGGCGGCTTATAAGATTTGATCGATAATCGAACCTATGTTTGAATATCGATCAAATCTTATAGGTCTTGGCCTTGAGCCAAGTCAAATTCTTTCCAAATGATCGAATTACAAAGAAAACAAAGCAGATGCGCTCGGAAGCCAGCAGCGTGAGAGAGGGATAGCCTGGGGCAGGTGACTCAATATGTTTGAAAACTACAATGAAAAAGACATCTCGATGACCTTTGTGAAAGGTCTGGAAGTCCTGGCTGCGTTTAATGGCCGCGATCGCGCAATGACCATTCCCGACATTGCGACCAAGACCGGGCTCAACCGAACGGTGGCGCGCAGGCTGGTACTGACACTGCAGTATCTGGGTTATCTGGAGTGCAGCAACCGGGTGTACAAGTTGACGCCCAAAATTCTGGGATTGGCTGGAGAATTCCTGCAAGGCCGGGACATTGGCAAGCATGTCACGCCGATTTTACGGTCGTACTCGCAGACGCTGGGCGACAGCATTTCATTCGCCATGCTGGACGGGGTTGAAGCCATCTATGTTGCCCATTCTCCGGGGGATCCGGGCATGATTACCCAAGGCTTTACCGTCGGCTATCGGCTGCCATTACACGCTACCGGTATTGGTCGTGTGCTGGTGGCATTTTCGCCCGTCGACATACAAGATCAGCTGTTGCAGCAGGCTCCGCGTACGGCCTATACGGAAGCCACCAGAACCCGTATCGATGACCTGCGTGCCGATCTGAAAAAGACCCGCATGAACGGTTATGCGCTGGTGAGCAATGAATTTGAACGGGGCGTCACATCGTTGGCAGTACCTGTGATGCGTTCGGGTCAGGTTCTGGTCGGGGCGCTGGGGATTGTTGGCCCAACCCCCCGTTTTGAAGATGCCAATGCCCTCTTCGAGCGGGTGCTGATGCTGCGTGAATGCGCCGAGTCGATCGCCGTGTTTGCCTGAGTACAGCCGCTGATTGGTATCCTGAAATTACAATAATCCAGTAAGCCCTGTGGCGAGCATCCGCCGTTTGGCGTTGATGACTCAGCCCGGAGGATGGCCTTGCCAGGCGAACGGCGTATTGCTTACCGAAGTGCCTGCTGAAAATGTGATAAAAAGCAGCACAAAGCCGTACTATGGCGGCTTGTTTTGGTTTTTTAATGTTAATGTTTTCAGGAGCTAGAGCTAGTATGAAAAGGATTGCTGCAGTTGTTTCAATAATGATGTTGACCAGCGGTTGTACCACGTTCGATGCCTACACTGGCGAAGAAAAAACATCCAAAACCGCGATAGGAGCGGGTATTGGTGCCAGTGTTGGCGCTGTGGTTGCATACGCGACCAACAAAGATGAAAAAAGCGGCACCCGTAATCGCCGTATTCTGGCTGCTGCTGCTGGTGGCGGTCTGGTCGGTGGCAGTATCGGGTATTACATGGATGCTCAAGAAGCGAAATTGCGTAAGCAATTGCGGGGGTCGGGTGTCAGTGTTGAGCGGGTTGGCGACAACATTAACCTGATTATGCCGGGCAATATCACTTTCTCCTCTGGCCGTGCGGCGATAGCATCCGACTTTTACGATGTGCTGAATTCTGTGGTGGTGGTGCTGAAAGAATATGATTCAACGTTGGTTGTGGTGTCTGGCCATACTGACAGTGATGGCTCCGAAGGCTTTAATCAGGCCTTATCGGAACAGCGTGCCAGGTCGGTCTCCAATTACCTGCAATCTCAGGGGATTAACTCCGTGCGTCTGGATGCAGTCGGCTTTGGCGAGAGTCAGCCGGTTGCGACAAACAGCACGGCGGCAGGCAAAGAGTTGAACCGTCGTGTCGAGATCACACTACTGCCAATCACAAAATAGTGGTATCTGGCGGTATGTGATGACTGCCGTGACTGGCTGTGACGTACCAAAAAGCCGCCTGATTCAGGCGGCTTTTTTTATGTTCCAGGGGCTGTTTGGGAACTAATAAGGAAATGTGACGATGCCGTTTTTCACTCAATCATCCATGAAATAATGTATAGGACTGCTGCTGTTGGCCAGCATCAGTGTTTGCGGTGGCGGTAGTAGGAGTGGTGAGGGAAGCGATATTCCTGCCACTAATGGCTCTGGCAGTGAGTCAGGCTCCAATGATGTGAAACTTTTCAGGATGGCGGAATATTCGGTGATGACCTGCTCGTTCGCCTGGAAAGCAGTGACGGCGATCAGCAGGAAATATATCGAGTAAATGTCGAAGATGGTTCTTTTACCCGGGCTGTCTGGTGATATGAAGGCAGGTGGCAAGATTGCCATCATGCAAGCCTCTCCCGATGGTCGTAAGGTGGCCTGTCTGGCAATGCGTGTATCGGCAGGCTTCAGGAAGGCAAGAGAGCGGTGCTTGAACTGGTGTTCTCAGTGACGACCGAAGTCGTGAATCCAAGACCGTAACCAATGGCAGTAACCAATGACCGTAACAAGAGCGCTTGAAGCGCTGATTTTCCACACTTCCAAAAAAGTGGGAAAAATATCAGGGTCTGGAGATCTGAAACAAGATGGTGCGGAAGGAGAGACTCGAACTCTCACACCTTGCGGCGCTGGAACCTAAATCCAGTGCGTCTACCAATTTCGCCACTTCCGCAAAACAGCCGCAGATAATACAGAAATCTCAAGTGGTTGCCAAGCCCGTCGCACAGCCGTATCAGGATGGATGCGTCCTGGCGCTGGCTGGTGTAAGTTGGCGGTATTTAGCCTCCATAGACGTTCAGGGAAGGATTTATGTCGACCAATAGCCATGTGACCAGCAATTTGTTAGTGACACTGGCGGCGGCCATTATTGTTATCGCCGGTGTCCGCAGCGCTGCCGATATGATGGTGCCCTTTCTGCTGGCCGTTTTTATTGCGGTGCTCAGTGCGCCGATCATGCATTGGCTCTCGCGCCGTGGTATCCCGGATGTGCTGGCGGTCTTGATGATGATGCTGGGGTTTCTGATTATTGGTTCCGGGTTGACGCTGTTTCTTGGTGGCACGGTGAACGCGTTTTATCAGGACATACCGCTGTACGAAACAAAATTGCAAAATCTGATGCAAGGGGTTGTGACCTGGCTGAATGCTCAGGGCGTTGAGGTGCCTGCCAACCTGCTACGTGAATACGTGGATCCTGGCGTTGTCATGAGTATGGTCGCCAGTGTGTTTAATGGTCTTGGCGGTGTCTTGACCAATGCCTTTCTGATTTTATTTACCGTGGTGTTTATCTTGCTGGAAGCATCGGGTATGCCGGAAAAACTGAAGCGTGCTTTTGGTGAGCAAACCAGCGCGTTTGCCCATTTTGAGCGCTTCAGTGATCTGGTACAGCGCTACCTGGCAATCAAGACTCTGATGAGTCTGGGAACTGGCGTCAGTATTGGTCTGGTGCTGTGGGTCATTGGTGTGGATTATGCGCCGGTATGGGCGTTGGTCGCCTTCTTGCTGAATTATATTCCCAATATCGGCTCTATTATTGCGGCGGTTCCGGCGGTGCTGATTGCCTTGATTCAGCTGGGGCCCGGTTCTGCATTGGTGACGGCTATTACCTATGTGGTGGTGAATACGCTGTTTGGTAATGTACTGGAGCCGCGCATGATGGGCCGGACGCTGGGATTGTCGACCCTGGTGGTGTTTCTGTCGTTGGTCTTTTGGGGGTGGGTGCTGGGGCCAGTCGGGATGCTGCTGTCGATTCCCCTGACCATGGTCGTCAAGATTGCACTGGAAACCCGCCCACAAACCCGCTGGATGGCGACCTTGCTGGATCACTGAGTGTTGTTGATGTTGGCTCTGTCAAGATCCAACACCTGTTGCAAAAAACCGTAAACCCGTTAGAGCGCAATCCATGGACTATCTAGACTGAGAACGGGAGGAACCGAATGAAATCAATATTGCTGATCGACGACGATACCGAACTGGGCGAACTACTGCAGGAATACCTGGCGCTGGAAGGATTTGAACTAACCCCCGTGCATGATGGAGAAAGCGGTCTGGAGCAGGCGTTGAAAGGTCACTACGACCTGATATTACTGGACGTTATGCTGCCCAAAATTAATGGGTTTGAGGTCTTGCGCCGTATTCGTGCCGAGTCGCAGGTGCCAGTGATTATGCTGACGGCGCGGGGAGAAAGTGTTGATCGGGTGCTGGGTCTGGAGCATGGCGCAGACGACTACATTGCCAAGCCCTACCATCACCATGAGTTGGTGGCTCGTATAAGGGCACTGTTCCGTCGTATCGACATGACGGGCGACAGCACCACGACGGCTGCAGAAGGCGCGATTCAGGTCGGTACTCTGGTATTAACACCGAGTGATCGTGGCGTCTGTCTGGATGGCGAAAACCTGGTGCTGACCGGTGCCGAGTTTGGTGTGCTGCAATGCATGATGGAACACGCGGGCGAGCTGGTCAGTAAGGATACCTTGTCAATGTCAGCACTGGGGCGTTCGTTGATGGCTTACGACCGTTCGATTGATATGCACGTCAGCAACTTGCGTAAAAAACTCGGCCGCCGTGAGGACGGCAATGACTGGATCAAGACGGTGCGCAGTCGTGGCTATTTGCTGGTGAAATCCTGAGCCATGGCCAGATACCCCGCTGTCACTCGGGTAAGCTGGTATCGCTCACTGTATTTCAAGGTGTTTGTCTGGTTCTGGCTGGTCATTTTCCTCGCCATGGGGCTGGCGGTGACCACCAGTGACTGGGTCGATAATGACTTTATGAGGACGGCGGATCTGGCCGATTCCCGTTTGCTGTTGAGCCTGATGGAACGTCAACCGCCGATTGTCGCCGAGGGACGGATGCTCTGGCGTGAGCTGCAACCGGGCTGGAATCTGGTATCGGTCCCCGTCGATCGGGTGGATGAATTACCTCATGACCTTGAAGAGTTTGCCGACCGCGCCGGTGATCTGGGAGTATCACTGTATGGCCAGAACGATGGCTGGCTGATGCTTGGGCCGGTACAAAGTGGTGGTTATCTTTATATTGGCGTGTCTCGCCAGGCCTGGGAAAATTTTCTGGACGATAATCGCCGCTGGGTCGTACCGCTGGTCATTGTGGTGGTAGTGACGCTGCTGTGTTTTTTACTGGTATGGAACCTGACCTTGCCGATGCGCCGTTTGCAGCGGGTAGTGCGGCAAATGGCCGAGGGTAACTTTGATGTGACCGCGCTTGCTGCAGATATCAGCCGCAAGGATGAAATCGGGGTGCTGGTGGCGGAGGTCGCGAGTATGGCCGGTGCAACCCAAGGTTTGTTGCACAGCCATCGTCAACTGTTGCATGACGTCTCCCATGAGCTGCGTTCACCACTGACCCGTCTGCAGATAGCGCTGGGTATCGCCCGTAAAAAAGATCAGCAGGGGGTGGTTGCCGCAGAACACAACCGGATTGAGCGGGCTGCCTTCCAGGTGGAGAACCTGATCAGTCAGATCCTCGATCTGGCTCGTTTATCACAACTGAGTTCCGGGCAATTACAGCTGGAAACACGGAGTCCCTGCCAACAGCTGGATATCTGGTTACAGGATGCCGAGCTGGAGCTGGCAGCCCGATACATTGTCGTGCGTCGAGACTATGCCGGGGCACCGCAGCAGTGCTGTTGGGACTGGGTGCTGATCGAACGGGCTGTCGATAATCTGCTGCGTAACGCCATCCGTTATTCCCCGGACGCCGGGCGCTTGACGATTCGTGTGATGGAGGTTGACCAGCGGGTGGATATTTCGGTCTCAGACCAGGGGCCGGGAGTTCCCGATGACATGCTGGAGCGCATCTTTTCTCCTTT
This sequence comes from Candidatus Thalassolituus haligoni, assembly GCF_041222825.1. NCBI lineage: Bacteria > Pseudomonadati > Pseudomonadota > Gammaproteobacteria > Oceanospirillales > Oceanospirillaceae > Thalassolituus > Candidatus Thalassolituus haligoni. The sequence goes on along the minus strand of NZ_CP139482.1, from coordinate 4,219,083 downwards.
TACCCAGGTCGATCACGCTCGCAGCCCTGCTGCTGGTGATATGGGCTATGGGTTAGGGCTGGCGTTAGTCAGGCGGGTTGTGGAGCTGCACGGTGGCAACGTGATTGCTGAGAATGTTTATCCGGGCTTGCGTGTGGTTCTGCAATTGCCGAGGGTCAATATCCCTACAACTTTTGTCTGAATGCATTGGTCTGAAATTGCTGCATGTCAGGACAGATAAAATCAACGCAAAAGAACTGCAGCCGCTGGGCCTATTTCAAGGATATAGTGGAAAAACCTCAGGCTTTTTGCTATTAAAGACGCCCCTTTCGCGGATGTTGTCTTGTCAGGCAATAGCGTTACGCGTCGAGCCCAGGGATATTTACAATACAAAAAACGACTGGATGAGCACTATGTCAGAAGATCTCAAGCAAGCAGCTCTGGATTATCATCAATTTCCCAAGCCCGGCAAGATCAGTGTCGAACTGACCAAGCCTGCCGCAACTTCTCGCGATTTGTCGCTGGCGTATAGCCCTGGTGTGGCTGAGCCGGTCAAAGAAATCGCTGCCGATCCAGAAAACGCTTATAAATATACCGCCAAGGGCAACCTGGTCGCCGTGATTACAGACGGTACCGCTATTCTGGGACTGGGCAATCTGGGGCCGTTGGCATCCAAGCCGGTTATGGAAGGCAAGTCCTTGTTGTTCAAGCGTTTCGCCGGTGTTGATTCTATCGATCTGGAAGTGGAAAGCGAGAGCCCACAAGCCTTCATCGATACTGTACGCCGTATTGCAATCACCTTTGGTGGTATCAATCTGGAAGACATCAAGGCACCAGAGTGTTTCGAAATTGAACGCACCCTGATCGAGCAATGTGATATTCCGGTATTCCACGATGACCAGCACGGTACAGCAATCGTCACGGTTGCTGGTGCCATGAACGCACTGGAAGTTGTCGGCAAGAAAATCGAAGACGCCAAAATGTGCGTGTTGGGTGCCGGTGCCGCTGCGATTTCATGCTCCAAGCTGATGATCCTGGCGGGCATGAAGCCTGAAAACATCTTTATGTGTGACCGTAAAGGTGTGATCCACAGCGGTCGTGATGACCTGAACCAGTACAAGGCCATGTTCGCTGTCGAAACCGACAAGCGTACTGTGGATGATGCACTGGACGGCGCTGATATTTTCCTGGGTCTGTCTGGCCCTAATATGGTGACTGGCGAACAGATCAAGGCGATGGCGGCCAACCCGATCATCTTTGCCTGTGCTAACCCAACTCCGGAAATCATGCCGGAAATCGTGGCGGAAGCACGTCCTGATGCCATCATGGCAACCGGTCGTTCTGACTACCCGAACCAGGTAAACAACGTACTGGGCTTCCCGTTCATTTTCCGTGGTGCTCTGGACGTCCGTGCCAAGCGTATCAACGAAGAAATGAAACTGGCTGCAGCCAAGGCGTTGGCTGGTCTGGCGAAAGAGCCGGTTACCCAGGAAGTTCTGGATGCCTACGGTCTGGAGTCGCTGTCTTTTGGCCGTGAGTACATTATTCCAAAGGCGGTTGATACTCGCCTGCTGGGTGTTGTGTCTCTTGCGGTGGCACAGTCCGCGATCGATAGCGGTGCTGCTGCTGGCCCACTGCCTGCCAACTATCCGCTGAAGTCTATCGCTGACATCTGATCAGTCGACTGATTTTTGGGTAATAAAAAAACCGCCAACTCGCAAGAGTGGCGGTTTTTTTATGGCGGCTATTGGCTATCAGACACCGTAACGCTGGCGCAGGGCCTGGATGCGATCACCCAGTGGTGGGTGAGAGGCGGCCAGCGCTGACAACTTGCCTTCGCCACCAATACCAAACGCCACCAGTTCGCCATTCAATTCGGACGGTTGGTCATAGCTTTCTTGTAATCGAGCCAAAGCATTGATCATCGAGAGCGGGCTGACCAGTTCGGCCCCGGCGATATCGGCGCGATATTCACGACGACGGCTGAACCAGGCGACGATAAACGAAGCCAGAAAACCGAGGATAATTTCTGATACAAAGGTAGCAATAAAAAAGCCGATGCCAGGGCCGTCCTCATTTTTCAGAATCGCCTTGTCGACAAAGTTACCGATGATACGGGCGAAGAACATCACAAAGGCGTTGATTACCCCCTGTATCAGCGCCAGCGTGACCATATCGCCGTTGGCGACGTGGCCGATTTCGTGGCCCAGTACGGCTTTGACTTCATCTTTGCTCATCCGCTGTAGCAGACCGGTTGATACCGCCACCAGCGCATTGTTACGGTTCCAGCCGGTGGCAAAGGCGTTGGGCTGATGAGAGGCAAAAATACCGACTTCCGGCATGCCGATACCGGCTTTTTCTGCCAGTTCCTGCACTGTGCTGACCAGCCATTGCTCGCCAGAGTTATGCGGTGAGTCGATCACCTGAACATTCATGCTGCGTTTGGCCATCCATTTGGAAATCAGCAAGGACACCAGTGAACCGGCCATACCAAAGACCAGACAGAACACCAGCAGGTTGCCGAAATCCAGCCCTTGCTGTGTAACGTAGCTACCGACCCCGAGGATCGACAGGGTGATACTGGCAACCAGAATCACGGCCAGGTTGGTGGCCAGAAACAGGATGATGCGCAACATGATATTCCTCCTGTGGAATGAGTTGGGCGCAAAGATTGAACTCGCTATATGACCACAAGATTGAGGCAATTACGGCGTATTTCAAGCAAAAGAGTTGGGAATGCAGGATGAAACCCGGTCTCGTGATTGGTATCCGGCTGAATATACGTATAATGGCCAAGTCCCAGGGGGTGGCTCCAAGAGTCTGAGAATTGCCAGTCGGCATAAACTCCTAGAACCTGATCCGGTTAGTACCGGCGTAGGAATGGGCGAGTGCCTCGGGTTATTCACCAGCATATCGACAGTCTTCTTGTTGCTGATCTGATCAGCGACCTACGCAATATCCTGTACACCAAGCCGGGTCTCCTTTTTGCATTATTTAAGAGGACAGACCCAGATGTCATTCCGCAAAACTCCGTTATCTTTGGCCGTGTTGACGATGGCAGTTGCCATACCAGCGCATGCCGACAGTGCCAGTCAGGTGCCAACCGAAGAAGTGATCGTGACGGCTGACTTTCGTCAGACCGATGTGCAGTCCATTGCAGAAGCCACTACCGTGGTCGGTGCGGCCGCCATCGAACAGCGTTCCGCCGATCATCTGGAAAGCCTGCTGGCGCTGGCTCCGAACGTGAACTTCTCTTCCGGCGCTTCCCGTGGTCGTTATTTCCAGATTCGCGGTATTGGTGAGCGCTCCCAGTTTATCGATCCGGTGAACCCGTCGGTGGGGTTGCGGGTGGATGGCATCGATATGACCGGACTGGGCGGTGGCGCGGGTTTGTTTGATGTGCAGCAAGTCGAAGTGCTGCGTGGCCCACAAGGCACCCGCTTTGGTGCCAATGCGCTGGCGGGCATGATCAATATCGAAAGTAATGATCCGACCGCAGACTTTGAAGGCATGGTGTCGGGCAAGCTGGGAAACTACAACACCAAGGCTCTGGGTGTGGTGGTATCTGGCGAAGTAGGGCCAGGCCTGAACATGCGCTTGTCTGCGCATCAGAACCGCTCCGATGGCTATATCCACAACGCCTATTCCGGCCGGGACGACACCAATAATATTGATGAACAACTGCTGCGCCTGAAAGGTAACCTGGAGCTGGACGAGCGTAACACGCTGGCCTTCACCGGGTTGTATATCGACGTTGACAATGGCTATGACGGCTTCTCGCTCGACAACACCCGCACCACCTATTCCAACTATCCTGGTCAGGACAAACAAAACACCCACGCGGCCGCGCTGACCTGGACATCGGAAGTATCTGCTGCCTTCGACTTGCGGGTACACGCTTCCGGCAGCAACAGCAAAACCGACTACGGCTTTGATGAAGACTGGGCGTACGGTGAATACGACGATTCCACGGGAACCTGTGTTACGCCGGGCACCTGTCTGGCCAATCAGGAGGGTGCCTGGGGCTATAGCTCGACCGACCAGTACTTGCGTGAGTATCGCCGTCGCGAGCTGGACGTGCGGTTGACGTCGACCGCCGCCGGTCGTTTGTTTGCAGACTCCACCGACTGGGCAGTCGGTGTGTATTCCATGACCCGTGCAGAAGATATGACACGCTTCTATACCTGGAATGCCGACACCTTCTATAGCGACCTGAATACAGAGTCCAAGGCTGTCTACGGTGAATTATCGGTGCAGGCCAGCAATGACCTGACCGTTACCACAGGCCTGCGCCGCGAACAGTGGCATACGGACTACGACGACAGCAACGCCATTGCCAACGACCGCACGGAAGACTTGTGGGGTGGCAAGATTGCACTGGAGTATCTGCTCAATGATAACCAGCTGGTTTATGCCTCATTGGCACGAGGCTACAAGGCGGGTGGGGTGAATACCGACCCGGACATCAGCGAAGACAACCGCACCTTCGATACCGAATTCAACAACGCGCTGGAAGCGGGGCTGAAATCCAGCTTGCTGAATGATGCCCTGCAAACCCGTGTGGCGGCGTTTTTTATTCAGCGCAAAAACCAGCAGGTCAAGAGCTCCTATGCCGTTTCCAATGGCGCGGGTCAAGGCTTTACCTTTCAGGATTATCTGGCTAATGCCGCCGAGGGTCAGAACTACGGGCTGGAACTGGAAACCGAATGGGCACTGACAGAACAGCTGAACTGGATGTTCAGTGGCGGCTGGCTGCAAACCAAATTTATCGACTACCAGTACGACACCGCCGATGGCAACTTCAGCATGAACGGTCGTGAGCAAGCCCAGGCCCCGGCCTACAGCTTTGCCAACAGCCTGACGTATGCCGTAGGTAACGGCCTGACGCTGGTGCTGGAAAACGAAGCCAAGGACAGCTTCTACTTTTCCGACAGCCACTATGAAGAATCCAGAGCCTACGTTATGTGGCATGCCCGCGTGGCCTACGACGGCAGCAACTATCAACTGGCGTTGTACGGTCGCAACCTGACGGATGTGGATCAGGAGGTGCGTGGTTTCCACTTCGGCAACGACCCCCGTGACGGCTACGCCAACGAACGCTGGGTGCAGTACGGTGACCCGCGTTTAATCGGCGTGGAAGGTAAATTCTACTTTTGATCAAACCCCGTTCAGACCGGCCACTGGTGACTGGTCTGAAGCTAACTCTAACTCCAGGAGCAGGTTATGGAACTCTCAGTTGATATCAGCGCATACCCCTTGGCCGATGACTACATCCCGGCCATCAAGATGTTTATCGAACGCCTGCAAGGCACCGCAGGCCTGACCGTGGTGTGCAACACCATGAGCACTCAGATATTTGGTGAGTACGATCTGGTCATGAACACCATCGCTACCGAAATGAAACACTCGTTCGCAACCTATGGCAAAGCCATTTTTGTCTACAAGATGATTCCCGGCGTGAACCTGGATCCGGCGCTCAAGCCACACGGCTGAAGACGATTCGGTATCAATAGCGAGGTGTCCTGATGGACGAAATACTCAGTAGTGTTGTCAGTGCGTTTGTTGCACAAAGTATCCCCGAAGTGATCGCCGTGGTACTGGGTGTCGTCTACCTGGTGCTGGCCATGCGCCAGAGTAATGGGTGCTGGTATGCCGCTTTTGGCAGTACCGCGATTTTCAGCTGGTTGTTCTGGGATGTCAGCCTGCTGATGGAATCGGCATTAAACGTCTATTACCTGGTGATGGCCGTGTATGGCTGGTGGGCCTGGCAACAGGGCAACGGCAGTCATGGTTCCGCTGACGAGAGTGAACAAGAATTGCCAATACAGCGCTGGGGGCTAAAACAGCATCTGTTGACGCTGGTGGCCATTGCACTGCTGACGCTGATTAGCGGCACCTTGCTGCATGGAAATACCACTGCGGTGATGCCGTATCTGGATTCCTTTACCACCTGGGGCGCGGTGATTACCACCTGGATGGTAACCCGCAAGGTACTGGAAAACTGGCTCTACTGGATCGTGATTGATGCCGTGGCTATCTTTTTGTACATCGACCGTGAGCTGTATCTGACCGCCCTATTGATGGCGATTTATGTTGTGCTGGCTGTGGCTGGCTGGTTTCTCTGGCAGCGCGACTATCGTGCCCACTGTGCCCGGCAGACCGATAGCCTTGAGTCATCCGACTGGCAGCAGGCCTGATCGTGTTGTTTCGGCGGCGGGCACAACAATCGTTAGGGCAAGAATGTCAGCGCATGCTGGCAGACTGGCAAAGCTGGGGTCTGTGTGAGCACCCGCCTGGGCCGCATCGTATGGCCGCGCTTGAAGGCGGGCTGACCAATCGCAGTTGGTCGCTGACGCTGGATTCCGGCAAGTACGTGGTGCGTGCCAGTGCCACCAACAGTGAGACTCTGGATATTCGCCGAGAGGCCGAATTCCGCATTCAGCAACGGGCCGCGCAGGCTGGACTGGCACCGCGAGTGCGTTATCGCAGCCCGGATGACAGCTACTGGATTATTGATCGGGCGAATGGGCCTGAACTGGCGGAATGCATCAGTGCCGGTCTGGACACCGGCACCATGATCGCGTTGGCGCAACAACTCAAACAGTTGCACCAATTGCCGTTTGGGCCGGACTTGCCCGAGTTGCATGTTGCGGTCAAGGCAGATCACTACTGGCGAGGCATCGAAGCCCGCTGGCCCTGCGACTGGAGCCAGCAGAAACTACCGTTGCAGCATTGGTTGGCAGAGGCACCGGGGCCAGAACGATCGCTCTGCCATATGGATCCGAATCCACATAACTGGCGGCTGCATCAAGAGCGCTGGTTATTAATCGACTGGGAATATGCCGCTATCGGCCATCGCTACTGGGATATCGCCGGGCTGGCCGTGTCGGCCAATATGAATGCGGCTCAACAACGGCAATGGTGCGCGCTGTTTGGTATTGATGTGATGGATCGGGGCTGGCAAAAGGCATTGCTGCAAGAACACTATTTTGGTGTGCTTTGGTACGGCGTACAGGGGCTGATGGATCGAACCCGGCTGCTGGCGGAACTCAGCGAGTTGCACCGGGCTGCCCGCCAGTTGGGGTGATCTGTTTTATCGCTGACTGCCGCCTGTGACACAACTTGTTGCGGTATTCATTCGGGTCTTTGGAAATCGCCATCTGCCCGTCTGCCGACGTCAGCTGCGCGGCTTGCAGTTGCCGGGTCAATATCCGGCTGAGCCAGAACCTCAGTGCTGCTGCACGTAACGCCATTGGCCAGAGGTTTTGCTCTGACATAGTGAATGGCCGTACCGATTGATAACCATCCAGTAACGCCGTCAACAAGGTTTCGTCCCAGTGGCCATCAACATCGCAACACCAGTCGTTGGCGACAATGGCGAGGTCAAAAATCCATGCATCCTGACAAGCGTTATATAAATCCAGAATGGCCCCCAGTTTCGGGCCAGCGGCGGTATTCTCAAACAGAACATTGTCGTGGAAGAGGTCGCCATGAATCCATCCGTGTGGCAAGGCCAGCCAGTCACTGTGAATCAGACGTTGCTGCTCAATTTCATCGCGCAACAGCGCCATATCGCTGTCATCCAGCGCCGCTGTCAGCGTTCCCGCCATCGTGATCCACCAGTCCAGGCCGCGAGCGTTCGGGCGTTGGACCTTCAGGTCGGCAGCGGCCAGATGCAATTGGGCCAGTGCGGCAGCGGCCTGACAGGTATGACTGGCAGCGGGAAACTCAACATGTTCGCCAGCCAGGCGCGGACACAGAATGGCCGGTTTATGTTCCAGACAAAACAGCCACTGGCCGTCACGATTGGAGACAGGCGCGGGTACCGGTAACGACGACTGGGGATGACGCCGATTGGCCACACCCAGATGGTTGGCCAACGCCACAAACTGTTCGACTTCATCGGCGGCATGGTGCTCAAACAGCGTCAGCACAAACTCACCGGCCGTGGTGGTGACAAAATAGTTGGTATTTTCAATCCCCCCGGCGATGCCACGAAAAGACAGCAGCGGGCCAAGCTCGAACTGTTCAAGCCAGCTTGCCAGGGATGATTGCGGAACCGGAGTATAGACAGACATAGAATGGTTATATCGAATCCGCTTTACCAGCGGAAGATCACCCACTTGGGCACGACGATATCCGGGTTGTCCTTGCGGACAAAGTCCTCGCCCTGAGCTTCTGGCACCAGGTAGTAAGGCTTGCCAACTTTAGGCTCGACCTTGATTTCGACCAACTTGCCGTTGACGCGGAACTCGTAGAAGGTTTTGTCGCCATCATTCCGAATCGTGACCGATTCACCGCTTGGGTCGGCAGCAAAGCCAGAGGTTGAAAACAGCGCTGAAGCCAGAGTGACGCCAAGCGCGGCGGCAATACGACGGAGGTTCAGACGAGTCGGGGTCTTCATGTTAGGATGCCTTCCAATTTTAGTTCTTCCTCATTGTATGCCGACCCGGACGCGAACCCCAGCGCTAGCGTCCGGGTTTTGCCGAGTCTACAGGAATTCTGTTATGTCCAAGTCTGTTGTTCTTATCGACGGATCTTCCTATCTGTTCCGCGCCTTTCACGCCATTCCGTTGCTGACCAACTCCCGAGGTGTTCACACCAATGCGGTGAAAGGCGTGATCAGCATGATCAAACGACTGCAAAAAGACTATCCAGACGCTCAGATGGTGGCGGTGTTTGATGCCAAGGGCAAAACCTTTCGCAACGACATGTACCCGGAGTACAAGGCCCATCGTCCACCGATGCCGGATGAGCTGCGTGAACAGATTGAGCCGATCCATAACATCATTCGTGCCATGGGCTTGCCGTTGCTGATTATCGACGGCGTTGAAGCCGACGATGTGATTGGCACCCTGGCGGTGCAGGCAGAATCGAGCGGCTGTCAGGTGATTGTCTCCACCGGCGACAAGGACATGGCGCAGCTGGTGGATTCTCATGTCTCGCTGATCAACACCATGACCAACACCTTTTTGGACGTGGAAGGGGTGAAAGAGAAATTTGGCGTACCGCCTGAGCATATCATCGACTACCTGGCGCTGATGGGCGACAAGGTCGATAACATTCCCGGCGTGCCCAAGGTCGGTGAAAAAACCGCCGTCGGGCTGGTGGCCGGGCTGGGCTCACTGGAAGAGATTTACGCCAACCTCGACAAGGTCAAAGACCTGGCGTTTCGCGGTGCCAAAACCATGGCCGTAAAGCTGGAAGAGCACCAGGAGCAGGCGTTTTTGTCTAAACAACTGGCGACCATCAAATGCGATGTCGCGCTGGAACAGCCCCTCGGCGAGCTGAAAAGCACAGCGACCGACAAGACCGCGTTGCTGGAACTGTACCGCAATATGGAATTCAAGGCCTGGATTGCCGAGCTGACGGATGAGACGACGAACCGTCCTGCTAACACCAGTGCTGCCACCAGCTCCGAGACAGCCAGCTCAGAGGAAAGCCGTGCGACGATGGCAGAAGCGGGAGCAGACACTGACAAAGAAGACGTCATTGTCAGTGCCGAGCCAGGCCAGTACGACATGGTACTGACACAAGCTGTGCTCGACGGCTGGATTGAACAGCTAAAAACCAGCGAGTTGTTTGCCTTTGATACCGAAACCACCTCGCTCAACTACAAGGATGCCCGTATCGTCGGCGTCTCGTTTGCGGTGGCCGTCGGCAAGGCCGCCTATGTGCCACTGGCGCACGACTACGAAGGCGCACCAGTACAGCTCGACCGCGAGGCAGTACTGGCGCAACTCAAACCGCTGCTGGAAGACAACAAACTGAAAAAAGTTGGTCAGCACATGAAATACGACGCCCACGTACTGGCCAACCACGGCATTAACCTGCAAGGAGTCCAGTTCGACACCCAGTTGGAAAGCTACGTGCTGGATTCCGTGGCGACCCGTCACGATATGGACAGCCTGGCGTTAAAATATCTGGGTTACAAAACCACGAGTTTTGAAGACGTGGCTGGCAAGGGCGCCAAACAGAAAACGTTCAATCAGGTGGAACTGGACGTCGCCGGGCCATACGCAGCCGAAGATGCCGACATCACCCTGCGACTGCATCAGACGTTATGGCCAAAACTGCAACAACAGGGCGCGCTGGCCAAGGTGTTTACCGACATCGAAATGCCCGCCATGCCGATATTAACCGCGATGGAGTCTCTCGGGGCCTTGATCGACGCGGATAAACTGCATGAGCAAAGTGCCGAGCTGGAGCAAAAGCTGCAACAGCTGGAACAGCAGGCCCACGACGTTGCCGGACAGGTTTTTAACCTCGGTTCACCGAAACAGCTGGGAGAAATTCTCTACCAGAAACTCGGGTTACCGGTAAAAAAGAAAACCCCCAAAGGCGCGCCGTCTACCGCTGAAGACGTGCTGGTCGAGCTGGCGGACGAAGGTCATGAACTGCCAAAAATCATTCTCGAAAACCGCAGCTTATCGAAGTTAAAAAGCACCTACACCGACAAACTGCCGACCATGATTGCCGGTTCCACCGGTCGGGTGCACACCTCCTACCATCAGGCTGTGGCGGCCACCGGGCGTTTGTCGTCCAGTGATCCGAACCTGCAAAACATCCCGATTCGCTCCGAAGAAGGACGCCGGATTCGCCAGGCCTTTATCGCTCCTCCAGGCTACAAGCTGGTGGCGGCTGACTACTCTCAAATTGAATTGCGCATCATGGCACACCTGTCCGGTGATGCCGGGTTGCTGAAAGCCTTCAGCGAAGGGCGCGACGTACACCGCGCCACCGCAGCGGAAGTGTTTGGCGTTAGCGAAGCTGACGTCACCGACAACCAGCGCCGCAGCGCCAAGGCAATCAACTTTGGCCTGATCTATGGTATGTCGGCGTTTGGACTGGCCAAGCAGCTGGGCATTGGTCGTGGCGAAGCCCAGGATTACGTCAATCTCTACTTCGAACGTTACCCCGGTGTCCGTGATTATATGGACAATACCCGCGAACACGCCAAAGACCTGGGCTATGTCGAAACCATCTTTGGTCGCCGCTTGTACCTGCCAGAAATCAAATCCCGCAACGCTCCCCGTCGCCAGCACGCTGAGCGCACGGCGATCAACGCGCCGATGCAGGGCAGTGCCGCCGACATTATCAAGCGCGCCATGATCCGGGTAGCCAACTGGTTGCCGGATTCCGGTTTTGATGCTCGCATGATCATGCAGGTACACGATGAACTGGTGCTGGAGGTAAAAGCGGATCAGGCCGAGGGGTTTGCCGAAGCGCTGAAGCAGCAGATGCAGGACGCCGCCGAGTTACGCGTGCCCTTGCTGGTTGACGCCGGTATTGGCGACAACTGGGACGAGGCACACTGAGTCAGGCCGATAAAAAAAGACCCGGACGCAGTGGAGACGACGGCCGGGTCAACTTCGGATTCTGGGGGAATGACCGAAGGATAGAACTGTTTGTGCCGCAGCTGTCTGCGTCACCATTCCGTGCGGGGAATTGTTTCACTATAGAAGAGGGAAACGCTGACAAAGTTCCTGTGGGCAGAAATTCTGTAGCGTTTTGTAATAAGATGTGACGCTGTTCGCAGCCGTCAGGGATCGGGGGACTGATCAGCGATATCCTGGCTGACAGGCGTAGCATCGGGGTCTGCATCGAGGTCTGAATCAACAGGGGTGTTGGTTTCTGGCAAGAACCAGCTGTTCAGACGCTGTTTTAGCTCATCTAGACCATCGCCATTCAGTGACGAGAACATCTGTACCGAGACGGCAGTCGAGCTGTTACGAATTGCCTGAGAAACCTGCAACAGCGCACTTTTGGCAGCGCCACGCTTGAGTTTATCGGACTTCGTCAGTACCAGATGCAGTGGCATACCGTTATCATTGGCCCATTCAAGCATGCGCTTGTCATAATCGGTCAGTGGATGACGTATATCCATTAGTAGTACCAGACCCGCTAGTGCATCGCGTTTTTGCAGGTAATTGCCGAGCTCTTTCTGCCAGGCATTTTTGACACCGATAGGGACTTTGGCGTAGCCGTAGCCCGGTAAGTCGACCAGTGCCAGCGGCAGTTCACCGAGCTGGAAATAGTTGATCAGCTGCGTACGGCCAGGCGTTTTACTGGTTCTGGCCAGTTTTTTCTGACCCGTAAGCCGATTGAGTGCGCTGGATTTCCCCGCGTTGGAGCGGCCGGCAAAGGCGACTTCACGGGTAATTTCGCCAGGACATTGGCTCAATGTGGCGGCACTACGAAGGTAGTGGGTCTTGGTGTAAGTCAATGAATCCTGGTTTGGCATAGGGTAAACGTAATGACCGTCCGGTTTTTGATGATATATAATGCTTGGCCTTTAAAAGGCGTCGCCAGTCTACCACAGGGTGTAACATTCCGGGCGGAGTCTCTGGTGCAAGCCGAGTATAGTGAAAAATTAGCCTGATCTTATAACGACCGATGAGAGAGAACTTCACAATGACCAAATTTCTGGCCCTGCTTGCGGTGTCTGCCGCCGCGATGTCTGCCAACGTTAACGCATTTGATGCGGAAGCCAAATTCAATACATCATGCGGTGCGTGTCATGCCCCACAAGTTGCGCCGATGATCGGTTCTCCTGCTGCCTTCAGTGCTGAAGCCTGGGCTCCGCGTCTGGAAAAAGGCATGGATACACTGGTAAGCCACGTGACCAACGGTTTTAATGCCATGCCTCCACGCGGACTCTGCATGGATTGCACCGCCGAAGACTACAAAGCGCTGATTACTTATATGTCGACGCCCAAGTAAAGCAGTAGCGACGAACGTCGACTGCGACGACAAGAATTAACTTACTAACTGGATCTGACGATGAAAAACCTGTTGATTGGCCTGATTGTTTCAGCCGGACTGATGTCCGCGGCCCACGCTGGTGAAGCGGCCTCCGCCTACCAGGGCGATGCCGATGCTGGCAAAGCAAAGTCTGCTACCTGTGCTGCTTGCCACGGTGCAGACGGTAACAGCATGGTGCCAACATTCCCTAAACTTGCTGGACAGGGAGAGCGCTACCTGATCAAGCAGATCAAGGATATTCGTGACGGTCGTCGTCAGGTTCTTGAAATGGCTGCGTTTGTAGCCGCATTGACCGACAACGATATCGCCGACCTGGCAGCCCACTTCAGCGCCCAGACACCGAACGGTGCCGGTGCCAAAGAAGAACTGGTTGAACTGGGACAGAAAATTTACCGTTCCGGTATCGAATCCAAAGGCGTACCCGCCTGTATGGCGTGTCACGGCCCCAACGGTAAAGGTGTTGCTCTGGCCGGGTTCCCGATGCTGTCTGGACAGTACGATGCCTATATTTCCAAGCAGCTGCATGATTTCAGCTCCGGTGCCCGTACCAACGACGGTGACAGCCGCATGATGCGTGACACTGCTTACCGTTTGCACGATTCCGAAATCGCAGCAGTCGCGTCTTACATTCAGGGTTTGCGTTAATCGCAGCCTGATAAAAAAGCGGCCTTGGCCGCTTTTTTTCTGTGTTTTTTTGCCTGAATGATCTGGCACTAAACAGAATACATGGCCACTGGCCGGGTAGGTGATTCGGAACCTTTGTGTGAAAATGCACCTAACTGGCCAACCTGACTGGCGACTTTAACTCTGAATGGAGATGTTTATGCTTATGCTGATCAAACGATGGATGGCAGTCCCGCTGCTGTTGATTAGCTCTCTCACCTTGGCGGCAGAATACGAAGCCGGTGTGAATTACGATGTTCTGGCCGATCCTGTACCGGTCATGGCAGATGGCAAGGTGCATGTGGAAGAAGCCTTCTGGTATGGCTGTCCGCACTGCTTTCACCTTGATGAATCCTTGAGCCAATGGGTAAGCAGCTTACCCGCTGATGTCGAATTTACCCGCGTACCGGCAATGTTTGGCCGTGCCTGGGTATCCCATGCGCAATTATATTACGTTGCCGACGTGCTGGGCATTCTCGACAAGGTACATACCCCGATTTTCCGCGCCATTCATCTGGAAAAGCAGCGCTTGCTCGACAAGGATGACCAACGTGATTTTCTGGTCAAGCATGGTGGCATTACGGCGGAACAATTTGACAAGGCGTATGACAACTTTGCCGTCAAATCCCGCATGAGCCAGGCTGACAAACGTATTCGTTCGTTCAAAATCAGCGGTGTACCAGCGCTGATTGTTGACGGTAAATACGTGGTCTCTGCCAGCACCGCAGGTGGTCAGGATAAAATGACCGCCGTGGTGGATTTCCTCATCGAAAAAGAACGCGCCGCCAAATAGTGGCACAAACAAAATAGTGACACAGAGGGGTTGGCCTGAGACATTGGGCCAATTCCTTGCCTTCCTTCCGGTTCTACCCTCACCATCATGGCCGCTGCATGGCCTCATTAAGACCCTTGCATGGCCTCAGATCGTCAGAGGGTGCGTACTGCACACCATCTAGCGCGATTCCACAGATCCCTGCGCATCGAAAATAGCGGATTGTGGTAACCTCTCGCCTTCCAATTCAGTGTGTCGGGTTATCTTCAGGAGTATTGGTATGTGTGGCATTGTCGGAGCCGTGGCCCAGCGGGATGTTGTCGAAATATTGCTGGAAGGCCTGCGCCGCCTCGAATACCGGGGCTACGATTCCGCCGGAGTCGCCATTATTGATGCCACCGCTGCCAACCCCCAGCTAACCCGAGTACGGCGTCTGGGCAAGGTACAGGCATTAGCCGACGCCGTGGCGGAAAACGGTCTTCCCGGTGGTTTGGGTATTGCCCATACTCGTTGGGCAACCCACGGCGAACCTTCGGAAGCCAACGCCCACCCCCATGTCTCCGGTGATATCGCCGTGGTACACAACGGCATCATTGAAAACCACGCCAGCCTGCGTCGTGAACTGCAGGCCGACGGCTACCGCTTCCAATCCCAGACCGACACCGAAGTGATCGCCCACCTGATTGCCCGCGAAGTAAACACCGGTGCAGCGCTGCTGGATGCCGTGAAAAACACCCGCAAGCGCCTTGACGGTGCTTACGGAATGGTCGCCATCAACCGTGCCAGCCCAGACCGGATGGTCGTTGCCCGCTCCGGCAGCCCGCTGGTGATTGGTTACGGTATCGGCGAACACTTCATCGCCTCCGACCAGCTCGCACTGCTGCCCGTGACCCGCAAATTTGCCTTCCTGGAAGAAGGCGACGTGGCAGAAATTACCCGTCAGAGCGTACAGATATTCAATATCGACAACGAACGGGTTGAGCGAGAAACCCGCGAAACCTCCGTCGAACACGATGCCGGTGACAAAGGCGAATATCGCCACTACATGCTCAAGGAAATCCACGAACAGCCCCAGGCCATCGCCAACACACTGGAAGGTCGCTTGCACAATGGCCAGCTCAACCTCGAAGCGCTGGGCGACCTCAGTGGTATCGACAACGTCCAGATCATCGCCTGCGGCACCAGCTACCATGCTGGCGTCACCGCCCGCTACTGGATCGAAGCACTGGCCGGAATCAGCTGTAACGTCGAAATTGCCTCCGAATTCCGCTATCGCAAACCCGTTGTCAAACCCAACACCCTGCTGGTGACCATCTCCCAGAGTGGCGAAACCGCCGACACCCTGGCGGCCTTGAAACTGGCCAAACAACTGGGCTTTCGCAAAACCCTGACCATCTGCAACGTCCCCGGCTCATCACTGGTACGCGAATCCGACATGGCCCTGATGACCCGCGCCGGGGCAGAAATAGGCGTGGCCTCGACCAAAGCCTTCACCACCCAGCTCACCGCACTGTTACTGCTTACTGCCGGGCTGGCGCAACAACACCCGGATGCCAGCGGCATTCAACAGCGCATTGCCACCGCCCTGGAACAACTGCCAGGGCTGATCCAGCAAGCGCTGGAAATGAACGACCAAATAGAACAACTGGCCGAACGTTTTGCCGACAAACACAACGCCCTGTTCCTTGGCCGTGGCGACCAGTACCCCATTGCCATGGAAGGTGCGCTCAAACTCAAGGAAATCTCCTACATCCACGCCGAAGCCTACGCCGCCGGAGAACTCAAACACGGCCCACTGGCGCTGATCGATGCCGAAATGCCCATCGTCGTCGTGGCACCCCACAACGACCTGGTGGAAAAACTCAAATCCAACATCGAAGAAGTCCGCGCCCGTGGCGGAGAACTCTACGTCTTCGCCGGACAAGCCACCGAAATCACCCCCGCCGACAATATGATCGTACTGTCGATGCCCACCTGCGACGACCTCATCGCCCCGATTGTCTACACCTTGCCGCTGCAATTGCTGAGCTACCACGTCGCTATTATCAAAGGCACCGACGTTGATCAGCCGAGGAATCTGGCCAAAAGCGTGACGGTGGAGTAAAGCGGGTGGGAGAGTACTCGTGCTTTGTGTCGTATCGAAATAAAGTGAGTCACTAACTAATAAAATCGATAACCTTGAACGCCTGTGGCAGAGTCATGTTATCTCCATCGGTGTTCATGGAATGACCAATTCAAAGCTGAACGGGACGAGTGCCCGATAGACCACAATCAGGGTCTTACCTTGCAGGGAATTGTTATGTCGTCTTCTTCCATTACTGACTATCACGCCAAGTACTTCGCCTTTGAGCTGACTCGCCAGCGTCGTGGCGGTGATGTCGGTCGATTGAGCAATTCGCTTTTGACGCCTCGGCCGATCTGAATCCCCACCAGATCGGTGCTGCTTTATTTGCTTTGCAAAGCCCGGCCAATGCCAGTATCCAGCTGGATGCCTTTTTGATCTCCAATACTCCCAAAGCAACCTTGCTAGGAGACTGGCGAGACGATCCCGGTAATCCGGTGACAGAGCAGCAGTTGGAAGATTGGCATGTACTGTTTGAACAGGATGGGGTGGAAGCGATTCGGGGATATGGTCAAATTAATAGCCTGAATGGTGTCGGTTCAGGCTATTAATGATGAATATTGAGAGTAGATTGAATAAAAAACGAGGTAGTGATGAAACTCACTGAACTGGAAATCAAAGGGTTCAAGTCTATTGACGGCGCAGGGCAAACAATTGCCTTTGGTGATGTCACCATACTGCTGGGTGCCAATGGGGCGGGTAAAAGCAATCTGATTTCTTTTTTCCGGATGCTGGGTTACATGGCCACGGCTTCGATACAGGTATATGTAGGTAAACACGGAGCCAGTCAATTACTTCATTACGGCCCAAAAGTTACTGATTGTATTGAGTTTTCAGTCTCTGTTTGCAGTGAAGGTCGAGTTGAAACCTATGTGATTGAATTGATGTGGGGAACACATGACCGATTATTCGTCAGCAAGAATTCAATAATCACTACTAATCTTCTTACTGGTGAGAAAGTTGAATCGTTAATAGGTTCTGGTGAATTTCTTGAAAAAGATGGCGAAACACCAATACGGCCCCCTGTGGTGGATTGGCTAAGTAAAGTCCGCGACTACCAGTTTCACGACACGTCTGACACAGCTCGTATCAAAGATCGGGTTTATATTGATGATGCTGCTTGCCTGCGCAGTGATGCCGGTAACCTGGCGGCCTTTTTGAAAAATCTCAAAAACACCGAGAAATACAAGCCGTATTACCAGCGTATCGTTCGCCATGTGCAAAAAGTGATGCCTCAGTTTGGTGATTTTGCGTTGGATACCGTGCCGGGTAACGAGCGTTATGTGCGATTAAACTGGCAAGACAAGCTGCGCCCGGATTACCTGTTTGGGCCTGATCAGATTTCCGATGGTTCGTTACGCTTTATGGCACTGGCGACTTTGCTGATGCAGCCTCCGGAGCTGATGCCCAAAGTGATTGTGTTGGATGAACCTGAGCTGGGTCTGCACCCGGCAGCCACTATGGAGCTGGCGGGTTTGATCAAGCGTGCATCACATCATGTACAGATTATTGTAGCGACTCAGTCTACCCGGCTGGTCGATGAATATTCTCCCGAGCAAGTCGTAGTGGTAGAGCGAGATGAGCAAAGTGGTGCCAGTCAGTTTCGCCGCCTGGATACGGTGAAACTGGCCAGTTGGCTGGATCGTTACAGCTTGTCAGAGTTGTGGGAAAAGAATGTGCTGGGAGGCAAGCCGTGATTCGTCTGCACTTTATTGTGGAAGGTCAAACGGAAGAGGCCTTTGTGAACCAGATATTAAAGCCATACCTGGCCCAATATCAGGTCTATGCGGATGCTCGTTGTGTGGAAACCAGTCGTGACCGTCGAGCAGGTAAAGTCTACAAGGGTGGGATGACAACCTATGCCAAAGCAAAAAATGACATTATGGCGTGGGTTGCAGAAGACAGAGGTAAAAGCGTGCGCTTCACCACCATGTTTGATTTATACTCACTCCCTGGTGATTTTCCGGGGTATGAGCAGGCAATTCGTGAACTGAATGCATACCGTCGGGTTGAGCAGCTTGAAACTGAGCTGGCACAAGACATCAATGAACGTCGGTTTATTCCTTATATTCAGTTACACGAATTTGAAGCCTTGATACTGGCACAGCCCTCCGCGCTGGATTGGGAATACCTGGAACATGACAAGGTTATTCAGAACCTGGTGAATATGGTTGGAGAGCAAAACCCGGAGTTGATCAACCAGGGACGTGAAACAGCGCCATCCAAGCGAATCCTCAAGGAAATACCAGAATACGACAAAGTGACGTCAGGGGTGTCTGTGGCTGAATACATTGGATTGGATGTATTGCGGCAGAAGTGTGGTCACTTTGATCAATGGCTGACAAAACTGGATCGGTTGGAGAGTTAATAGTAATAATATCGAATCAGCGGTTGATGTTATCCACTCAAAAAAGAAAAAAGCACATCATCCGATAGCGGCTTTTTCTATCTCGAATAAGCTTGATTTCAACAACGCAAGATCCAGTACCATCACGTTGAATTGAAACAGCTTCTCAACATGTCGGTTTGTATCCCGACGCCCACCAGTTCAATCCCATTGCGTTCACAGGCTGATGATGTCCTGAGTTTGTTCTTGATGATCCGGTTTTCCATCGGTAATCACCATGATGATTTTCCGTTCCACCTGACGGTAGATCAGTTGGCTGGCGGCGTACTAAGGAATCTGTGGCATTTTGTCAGAACCCTTTTGAAACCTTTCCCGGAGGGGAGGGGGTCAATACTTGCCGTATTCTGTGTACAAGATCGTGTCGAACCCATCAACCCGTTGATTCGTAAGCGCCCAAGAATCAGCACCTGTTTTTCATCCAGTCGCCGCTCCAGACTGATTCCATCGTCACACACACGAGGAATCCGTCATGACCCATCAAGAACGCACCCAGCATTGGCAACAGCAACTCGATAACTGGCGCGACTCTGGATTATCCGGGGCCGTCTTCTGCAAGCAGCATGAGCTGTCGTACCATCAGTTCACCTACTGGCGTCGCAAGCGTCTGAAGGCTGACGGTGACCCACTTCAATCAGAGGGCACCTCGGGGTTTGCCCGTGTCACATGCCTGCCAAGTCAGCCGATGGATGAGCTGACCCTGGCCCTCCCGGGTGGCCTGACGATCACTGGCATGCACGCTGGCAATATTGAGCTATTGGGCATGATCCTGAGGCAGCTTTGATGAAATCCCGTTATCTGCGTCCGGCAGTGGACACACCCGAGATCTATCTCTACCGTGCACCGGTCGATTTTCGCAAACAGGCCAGTGGCCTGGCGCTGTTGGTCGAGCAGGAACTGGGGCGCAGCCCCTTTACCGGCGCGCTCTATGCCTTCACCAATCGCCAGCGCAACAAGATCAAATGCCTGATGTGGGAAGACAACGGCTTCGTGCTCTATTACAAGGCGCTGGCCGAGGAAAAGTTCAAGTGGCCGAAGGTGGCAGACGAACTGCTGCCGCTGACCGGTGAGCAGATCAACTGGTTACTCGACGGCTATGACATCAGCCTGCTCAAGGGTCATAAAACCCTCCAGTATGAGGCCCTGGATAGCACTTATTACATGCCATAACTGGCTGTTTTGCTATAACTTACGGCATGCAAAGATCACCGAAACAGCGTGTTGGAACACCCGGTATCAGCGGCTTGTCTGCCGCTGAACTGCTGTCGTTTGTGGCTGATTTGCAACAACAACTGGTCGTTCAAGAGGCTGAGCATGATCAAGCACTTGCGCAACGCGACCAGACGATCAAGCAACGCGAGAACTACATCCAACTCCTCGAAGAACTGCTGCGTCTGAAGCAGGTATATCCAGAAGTTCGCCGCCAGCAGCGAGAAGCAGGCTCACCAACACCACCTCTTCGATGAAGTCGAGCTGGAAGCCGAGATCGAGGCCCTACGCGATCAGCTTCCAGATGATGTCGACGAAAATAATCCTCGCACTTCGAGCAAGCGCCGCTACCGTGGCTTCTCTGATACGTTGCTGCGTGAGCGCATCGAACTGACTCTGAGCGATGAAGAGAAAACGGGGCCCAACAAGACCTTCTTCACCAAGGTGAAGGAAGAACTGCAGTTCATTCCGGCGCAGCTGAAGGTGCTGGAATACTGGCAGGAAAAAGCCGTCTTCGAGCACGATGACGCAGAACGTATCCTTGCGGCACCGCGACCGCTTCACCCGCTGGGCAAATGCATCGCGACGACATCACTGCTGGCCTACATCATCATCTCCAAGTACGCCGACGGGCTCCCCTGTACCGCCTGGAGCAGATGCTCAAGCGGCACGGCCATGAAGTCAGCCGTACCAGTATGGCGCACTGGATCATCCGGCTGGACGAGGTGTTCAGTCCGCTGATCAACCTGATGCGCGAAGTGCAGAACAGCAGTGACTACCTGCAGGCCGATGAGACTCGGATACAGGTGCTGAAAGAGGATGGCAAAACGGCCCAGTCCGACAAGTGGATGTGGGTCATCCGGGGCGGGCCACCCGATCGGCCATCCGTGTTGTTTGCCTATGATCCGTCCCGTGCCGGCAGCGTCCCTGTGCGCCTGCTCGACGACTTCACTGGCATCCTGCAGGCGGACGGTTACTCCGGTTATGGGCCGGTGTGCTCTGCCAACGGCATCACCCGAATTGGGTGCTGGGATCATGCCCGTCGTAAGTTCGTCGAAGCCTCCAAAGCGGCGCAGACAAAGGGAAAGGCAAGAAGGCCAAGGTCTCCAAAGCCGATATAGGCTTAAGTCACATCAACAAGCTGTATGTGATCGAGCGACAGATCAAAGACCTGAGCGCTCCCGAGCGCCACCGTGTCCGCCAGGAGATAAGCCTGCCCCAACTGAAGGACTTGAGAACATGGCTCGAAGCCAATGTCGGTAAGGTGATGAAAGGCTCCCTGAGCCGTAAAGCCATGGAGTACACCCTGAACCAGTGGGATTATCTGGTGGGTTACTGTGAGCGCGGCGATGTGCATATCAGCAACGTGCTGGCCGAAAACGCCATCCGCCCCTTCGCCGTGGGTCGCCGAGCGTGGTTGTTCGCCGATACACCACAAGGCGCCCGTGCCAGTGCCACCTGCTATTCCCTGATCGAAACCGCCAAGGCCAACGGACTGGAGCCGTCAATATATATTCAGCATGTACTGGATCACATCGCCGAGGCGGATACCCTGGAAAGGCTTGAAGCACTGCTGCCGTGGAATGCGACATTAAGCTGAGTTTGTAGCAAGGAATGAGATTGAGTAACAGGGGGCTGATTTAAGGGCGCTTACGTTGATTCGAACCGACAACCGGCTTTAACCCAATCCATTCGCAAAAGTAACCATTTTAAACCGGGGTACTGACGACTTGTTGTTTCTTCAATAATGGCACTTCTTAAAAAAGGAATCTGGCCATGAAACTATCTCTTGTTGCTGATTCGGGGGTGTTCTCAATCATAGAACGAAGCCTGCTGTCGGTGAACAAGCAGGATCAGGACGCAGCATGATCAGGGTTGAACACCAGATTTGGCAATAACTCGCCTGCTCTCCTCTCCTCTCCCCCCGCCTAACTCCCCGCCTAACTCCCCCGCCCCAACCGCCAGCCAACACCGGATAGTCGGTATACCCTTCGCTACCGGAGGCGTAATACGTTTCCATATTGCCTTCGTTGAGGGCGGCTCCGGTTTGCAGCCGTGCCACCAGATCCGGGTTGGCAATAAAGTCGCGGCCAAAGGCGACGGCATCAACAATACGACCTTCCAGCCGCTGAATGGCGTGGTCGCGGCTGAGGTTCATATTGCCAATCCATACGCCGCTGAAGCGTTGGGCAAGGTCGGGTGTCAGGGCGTTATCATTGCTGAGGTCTTCACGGCTGAAGATGAACGCGATGTGACGTTGGTCAAGGGCTTCCACTACGTAGCCGAAGGTGGCCGCCGGGTCGTCATCTCCCATATCCTGGGTGTCGCAAGCGGGCGACAGGTGGACGCCGACGCGGCTGGCTCCCCACACAGCAATCAGGGCATCGGTGGCTTCGAGCATAAAGCGGGCGCGGTTTTCAATCGGGCCACCGTAGGCATCGGTACGCTGGTTGGTGCTGGTTTGCAGGAACTGGTCGGGCAGGTAGCCATTGGCTCCGTGTAATTCGACGCCATCAAAACCGGCGGCTTTGGCGTTTTCAGCCGCTTGCCGATAAGCCTCGATAATGGCGGGTATTTCATCGGTTGCCAGTGCGCGTGGTACCGGGTACTCGACCTGGGGGCGCAGTAGCCGGACATGGCTGCGCAGGGCAACAGCGCTGGAGGATACTGGTGTTGCTCCGTCCAGGTAGTGCGGGTGCGAGACCCGGCCGACATGCCACAGCTGGCAAACTATTTTGCCGCCTGCTTGATGCACTGCCTCGGTGATGAGTTGCCAGCCTTTGACTTGCTCATCCGACCAGATGCCTGGTGTATCCGGGTAGCCAACTCCCATCGGCATGATGGCGGTGGCTTCGCTGATGATCAGTCCGGCGCTGGCCCGCTGGCGGTAGTACTCAACCATCAGGGCATTGGGAAGACGGCCGGGTGCCCGGCAGCGGGTCAAGGGAGACATAACGATGCGGTTGGCTAATTCCAGATCACCCATCTGGATGGAATCGAACAGGCTGGGCATGGCGGGTGTGCTCCTGAGGTGGTGGCTGTCGGGCATCACTATGCAACATCCGAAAGTGGGAAAACAACCGTACGGGGGGCGCTGCAATAGGACGGTATATTCCGTCTGGAGTCTTATTTTGTGTCAGACAGCCATGCTGCTGTGGCATGTGTATGAACCGGCAGCATGTCTTTAATGTAAACCGGCTTGGCGGTCTCTCCCCGGGTTTTTTGATGAGTAATAAAGACGGGCTGCTCAAACCGTTTGCGGTACGGGTTTGCGGTTAAGGGTTGTCATGATCACACCGGCCAGAATCACAAACACCAGGCAACCTTCGAAGCCGACGGTCAGCTGATGAGCGAGTTGCGTTTCATCGGTCAGCGCTGAGCTGCTACCCGCTTCGGTTGCAGCAACAATGACCACCAGAATGCTCAGGCCCAGGGTGCCACCAAGCTGGTGGGCAACATTAACCATACCGGAGGCTGCGCCGGAATCTTCTTCCCTGATGCCAGCTACGCCGGCGATTGTCAGTGGCCCAAGTACCGCACCGTTACCCAAACCGATCAGCAACATGGGTAAACCAATGGCCAGCCAGTAGTCGCTCCTGCCATCACTCATTGCCAGCCAAGCCATGCCAATACCCAGGATAACCAGCGCCAACAATGCCACGTTGTGGTTGCCGAGTTTGCGCGTCAGGCGCGGTACTTGAGTGGAGGCAACAAAAGTCAGTACGGTGAACGGCAGAAAGGCAATACCAGCCTCAACCGGAGAAAAGCCAAGAATCCGTTGCAATAATTGAGTGGCGAAAAACAGGAAACCAACCATGGCGCCTAAAAACATCATACGGGCCAGATAAGCACTGACTCGTTCACGGCTTTTGAACAAACGCATGGGGAGTAGCGGGGTGGGGTGGCGTGATTCGATACGCAGAAACCAGCCCAGAAAAAGCACTGCTGTGGCGAGACTTGCCAGAGTTATCGCATCTGTCCAGCCTGCCTGGGTGGAATGCACGGTGCCGAACACCAGAGCGCCCATTCCCAGCGTTGAAGTGATGGCTCCGGTGATATCGTAATCGGCCAGCGATTTTTTACCCGCGGGAGGCTGGGCACTCTGGTCGCGCAAGATTTTCCAGGTCGCCAGCATCAATAACAGGCCTACGGGGGCATTCACCCAAAAACCAACGCGCCAGCTTAACAATCCGGCAAACAGCCCTCCAAGTACCAACCCCAAACTGGCTCCGATACCGGCGGTGGCGGCATACCAGGCCAGCGCTTTGATGCGCTTGGGGCCTTCTGGAAAGTAGGATGACAGCAAGGCCAGTGTGGAGGGCGCAAGAATGGCTGCACCAAAACCTTGCAGGGCGCGTCCCCCCAACAAGGCCAGCGGAGATTGAGCCATGGCAATCAGCACTGATGAAAGGGCAAACAAGGCCAGCCCGATCATTAACATACGTTGACGACCCAGCAGATCACCACTGCGTGCGCCCAGTAATAACAGACTGCCGAAGGTCAGGGTGTAGGCATTCTGAACCCAGGACAGCATGGCATTGGAAAACTTCAGCTCGGCCTGAATTTCCGGCAGGCCGGTAATCACAATGGAGATGTCCAGAATAATCATCACATAACAGGCCAGTACCAGTGCGAGTACCTGATTGGGGTTGGTGGTGCTCTTGGTGTTTGTGGTGTGGATGTTGTTGGAGTTCGACAAGCTTGTCTTTGATGCCTGCATCTTCATCGCGGTTTGATCCAAAAGAGTGTATGGCTATATGGAAGCGTTAGCTGAAAAAGTTGGGTGAACGGCCATGCTAAGAGATTTGTATCTATCAATATACTGGTGTAAACCGCTTAAGCTTGTGTGAGTAATTCATGAATTATGGCCGGTGAAGTCTGAGCGGATACAGTCAGCGCAGCATCTCTACGACTTACTGATATGAAAAATCTGTTTGTTTCATGAGCTGAGTGCATTAATGCAACCCAGTTGCCCTACCTAATCAAAAACGCGGATTCCACTTACTATTGATAGATGATCCCTCTAGATGAATATGACGGCTGATACGCCGAACCATTGCCCCACAGGAGAATCCACTCATGATTTCCGTGATCAAAAATGCTTCGCAGCCGTCCTGGCGTGGTTCATCCGACTGGTTTACCGGCACGGTGCGTGTTGATGGCCTCTTTAACGCCCCGGCATCAGCACCCACAGGGACAAACACTGCTGGTGACGGCCGGGCGTGGTTTTGTGCAACAGTGGGATCATGAGCATCAGGTGATTCAGCCTGGTGGCATCGTGTCGATTCCGACCAACAGCAAACCTTGGCACGGTGCTGCCCCAGACGTTGCCATGACACATATTGCCATGCAGGAAGCGCTGGATGGCAAAGTGGTGGAATGGCTGGAGCAGGTAACGGATCAGCAATACCTATCCGTAGAATAATCCGTATAAGGCACCGCAGTGGTGCCCACAACGTACCGATCGCTATTATCAAATGACATCGAAGAGAGAATTGTTATGAAAACTGCAAGTTATGCTGCCCAAACTGCAGAATCCCTGCTCGCCCCCATGACCATTGAACGTCGTGAACCTCATGCCAATGATGTGTCGATTGATATTCTGTATTGCGGTGTCTGCCACTCGGATTTACACACCGCTCGTAACGACTGGGGCTGGACGGTATACCCGGCAGTACCGGGTCATGAAATTGTTGGTCGGGTGTCGGCGGTGGGTAGCGAGGTGGCCAAATACAACATTGGTGACCTGGTTGCAGTGGGCTGTATGGTCGACAGCTGCCAGCATTGCAAACCCTGCCATGCCGGAGAAGAGCAATACTGTGGCCACCGGGTGGATACCTACAATACGCCAGATGGCAGCGCCATGGGTCATACCATGGGGGGGTATTCCAACCATGTGGTGGTACGTGAAGAATTCGTTCTGAGCGTGCCCGAAAATCTTGAGACCGCCCGTGTCGCACCGCTGGTGTGTGCCGGTATCACCACTTATTCACCGCTGCGTACCTGGAACGTGGGGCCAGGCAGTCAGGTCGCGGTGATTGGCCTCGGTGGTCTTGGCCATATGGCGGTGAAGCTGGCGGCGGCGATGGGCGCGCACGTAACGGCCATCACCCGCAGTGCGTCGAAAGCCGACGAAGCGAAGGCTTTGGGAGCCGATGCCGTGCTGATCAGCACCGATACGGCTGCCATGAAGCATGCCGCTGATCGTTTTGAATTGATCATTGATACCGTACCGGTAAAACACGATATCAACCCGTATATGCCGTTATTGGAACTGGATGGCACGCTGGTGATTGTTGGTCAGGTGGGGTTAATGCAGGAATTGCACACAGCCCCCATGATTCTGGGCCGCCGCCGGGTGGCTGGTTCGCTGATTGGCGGTGTTGCCGAGACCCAGGAAATGCTCGATTTTTGTGGCAAAACCGGTGTCTTGCCAGAGGTGGAAATGATCCGTATGGATCAAATCAACGAAGCCTACGAGCGGCTGGAAAAGTCCGATGTGCGTTATCGCTTTGTGATTGATATGTCATCGATGCCAGCCCTCGAAGGCTGATGGCCGTCGCCTGCTGGAGCGTCTGGCTGCCGCCAGCATCAGCCAGCCTTATCGGCTGCTGATGCCCGTGATCGGTGAGCGGGTTAAACCGGCAAATACCGAGCAAACGCTTACCCGCTGGTGGGAATCGGTAAAGTAGCCTCATTTGGTTTACGGCTGCCAATACCAACTGCCAATACCAACCGATGGGCATCGCCGTCAGAAACGAGGTGGCCAACGTAAGGCTTCCACCACAATCTGGAAAGCCGGGGTTGGTTCGCGGCGGTTGGGGTAGTACAGGTGATAGCCGGAAAAGGGTGGGCACCAGTCTTCCAGTACGCGTATCAACTTCCCTTCACGGAGGAATTGGATGGCGGTGTCTTCGGTCAGAAAACCGATGCCAGTGCCATCTAATGCTGCCGCAACGACCTGTTGGCTGGTGTTGCAGGTGAGCTGTCCCTTTACCTGAATATTCAATTCCCGGCCATCTTTCTCAAACTCCCAAGCGTACAAGCCGCCGTAAGTCGGCAGGCGGAAATTGATGCAATTATGCATCAGTAAATCTTGTGGAACCTGGGGAATCGGGTTGCGCTGGAAGTAGCCGGGGCTGGCAATCGCGGCCATGCGTACTGCCGGGCTGATAGGCACCGCAATCATGTCTTTTTCTAGCTGCTCTCCCAGGCGAACACCGGCATCCAGACGTCGCTCGACAATATTGGTGAGGGCAAAATCGATATTAATTTCCAGCTGGATGTCGGGGTATTGGCGCAGTACCGGTGCCAGTCGGGGCCAGAGGAGGCTTTGAGCGACATTATCGCTGGCGGAAATTCGCACACTGCCAGCAGGCTTGTCGCGCAGGGCGCTGATAGCGGCAATTTCAGCATCAATATCATTAAAATGAGGCGCTATGCGCTCAAGCAACCGCTGTCCCGCATCGGTGGGCGATACGCTACGAGTGGTGCGGTGTAACAGGCGAATTCCCAGATGGGCTTCCAATCCCCGAATGGTATGGCTCAGAGCCGATTGGGAAACGCCCAGCAGCGCGGCAGCCTTGGTAAAGCTGCCTTCACGGGCAACGTTGAGGAAGGCTTGTAGTTCGCCATAGCGGTCGCGGGACATAAAATCGTTACCTGTGCTTGGAGCTGGTTGAAAATGGGAAGGCGATGTGGGTCTTGACGTTAACGTTGAAGTCGCCCGTCAGACTGATCGATGTGATGCCACTGTCAGGGCTTCAAGCGTATCGATGTCCTGCACCACACCAGGGTCATCAACCGCAATGTGCAGAACGTGACTCAGGTGTTGTTGAATCACTTGCCGGGCGCCGCTGGCTGCTGGTAATTGTCGCAGCGCCGGCCAGTATGCCCGACCAAATACCACCGGATGGCCAGGCCTGCCCTGATAGGTAGGACGTACAATGTGTTGCCTGCTGGCACGCTGCAATAACTGGCGCACAGAGGTCGGCTGAATGGTGGGCATATCTCCCAGCATCAGGGCAAGGCTGTGCCGTTGGCTCCATGTGGCAGACGCCTGAATGGCGCCAAGGGCATCGGCAATACTGGCCCCCAGACCTTGCTCGGCATGGCGTGCGCGGATGATATCGCTGTCGTCGGGTATCCCCAGAGACTGAGGCTGATCGTCAGGCCTAATGACCACCACCACGTCAGCCAAGACTTGTCGGAGCTGATGAATCGTTTCACCCAGCAGTGTTCGGCCAGTCGCGGGCCAGCGTGCCATACGCTTGTCACCCGCGCCAAACCGGCTGGAGTAACCGGCTGCCATAACCACTCCGAGTATCTGACGGTGAGGGCTTTCGACGGTTGCTTCAGAGTTGGTCACGGGGTTGGCCTTTTTGTACGCGTACGACATCGGCCATTACCGCCAAAGCAATTTCTGCCGGTGTCTTACTGCCCAGTGCCAGACCAATGGGCATATGCAGGCGTTCGACCTGCTCGGCAGTCAAACCGCCAGACCGCATCAAGCGTGCGGCGCGGGCGTCCGAGGTGCGGCGCGACCCCATCACTCCAATATAAAACGCAGCGGTTTTGACAGCTGCCATCATCGCCAGATCATCAATGCGGGGATCGTGCGTCATGGCCACCACTGCGGTAGCCGCATGACAATGGCCTGCCTGGCGGATAAACGACGATGGCATCTGGGTCTCGAGCCTAATGCCCGGCAGGTTAAAACCGAGGCGTTCCTCTTCGCGTGGTTCACACACAATCACCTCATAGCCCAGCGCCACGGCAAATTCTGCACAGGCTCTGGCAACGGTAGATAAGCCAGCAATGATTAATCGACAGGCCGGGCCTATGAGTATTCGAACTCTGCCGTCGAGTCGTTGCACCCGCCCTGTTTTATTCTGGTGGATCGGGATGTCATGACGTGAGGTTAAAGCGGAATGGGCCGGGGTCAGTTGGCGTTTGCTGACGGCACCGACGATATTGTTCAGGGTCACTTCCCGAATTGCCGGTTGGCTGCCCGTCAGGCAATCAAGCATGGCCTGAGCATGTTGAAGGGAGTCCGCATTGGGTGGCCAGCGTTCAATCAATACGTCCAGAGTCCCCCCGCAAGGCAGCTGGATTTTGCTGTTGGCACCCGTCGTCGACAGCGCGTCAAAAGTGGCACCGTAGCGCAGGATCTCGGCCGGTTTTGCAAACTCACCGGCTAACAGCCGATCGAGAAAATCGTCTTCAACACAACCACCCGACAACGAGCCGATATGCTCAGTCTGTTGCGTCCGAGGGTTAATACGAGCCACCATCATCGAACCGGGTTCGCGCGGGGACGAGCCAAAGGTCGACAAGACAGTACAGAGCCAGACCGGTTGCCCGCTGCGCAGCCAGGCTAATGCCTGTTCGACAACCTGCTGGTCAAGATACTGCATGGCCATTATCTCTGCTGTTGACTGTCGCTCCGGCGGTTTGCAACTGATCGGCGACAGGCAAGGTGCGAATACGCTGGCCGGTGGCGGCAAAAATGGCATTACACAAGGCCGGTGCTACGGGTGGCAGCCCTGGCTCACCGGCCCCGCCGATCGGGACATTGAGCTGGTCATTGACGGGGTGTATGTGGATTTCAGTGGGTGCCTGGCTGTTGCGCGGCACCAGGTAGTTATGAAAGTTATCCTGTTGCACTTTACCTTCGGCGGTGGTTATTTGCGTCATCAAGGCGATGCCTATACCCATGAGGCAAGCGCCTTCCAGCTGCGAGCGAATCCGCTCCGGATTAACCTGAGGGCCGCAATCAAACGCAATGTCGACCCGGTGAATCGTTACCTCGCCCCGGTCACTGACGGCGACGTCCATCACTACCGCCGCGTACGACATAAAGCTGTGGTGTACTGCCAGGCCAAGACCCCGGCGTGGGCCGCGCTGGCTGCCGCTGGACGAGTGCCAGCCCGCTTCGCGGGTAGCATGTTCGATCACGCCCCGATAGCGAGCAGTGTCGATCGGATAGTGTTTGGGGTCTTCCCGGTAATTCCAGCTTTCGTTCTGGCTGCGGGGATCAATTTGCCGATCTGGCCCCAGCAGCTCCAGCAGAAATTCACGATGATCCCGACCGGCAGCAGCGGCCAGCTCGGCAACAAAACTCTGAATCGCAAAGGCGTGAGGAATGTTGTACACCGAACGGAACCAACCAATCCGCAGATGAGCCATGGCTTCGCCGGATTCTTGTTGAATGGCGGGTATATCAAACGGCATGTTGCGGATGCCCTGGGCGAGTTCCATGTCTGACATATGACCGGAGTCTGGCGCAAACAGGGACATGATACTGGGAGACAGCGACCGATGACGCCAGCCCGTGACTTTGCCCGCGTCGTTCAAGGCCGCTTCCAGGCGGTCGAGGGACACGGTATGGAAAAAGCCATGGTGCAAGTCGTCTTCTCGGCTCCACTGCACCCGTACAGGGCGTCCCGCCATGATGCGGGATAGGTCTGCGGCTTCAAAGACAAAGTCCGGCTTGGCTTTGCGGCCAAAACCGCCGCCCAGCAAGGTTGAGTGAACCGTCACGTTTTCGGGTTTGAGAGACAGCCTTCCGGCGATGCCGTCACGGGTCGCTTGCGGGTTTTGGACCGGTGCCCAGGCTTCGGCACGGTCGCCTTCGATTTGCACAATCGCCACCGGTGGCTCCATGGGAGCTTGAGCCATGTGGGGAGCATAATAACTGGCGACCAGACGGCGATCTGCATGCTCCAGCGCGTGTTCAATATTGCCGGTTGAACGCGCCACCTTGCCAGGTTTTAACGACTCGGCTTCCATGGCCGCCTTGAACGCGACAGAATCGTAGTGGGCATTGTCTCCGGCGCTACGGTTGTCCCACTCGATCGACAGGGCGTTGCGGCCCTTCATTGCCGCCCAGGTGCTGTCTGCCACAACAGCAACACCGCCCAGAGGAGCAAATGCAGATGGCATGCTGGCGGTTGGCAGTTGCACGACTTTAACGACACCGGCAACTTTTAATGCTGCGCTAGCGTCGACCGATTGGAGGCTGGCACCGTACACCGGGGGGCGGGCAATCACGGCGAACAGCATGTTATCAAGTATGACATCTGCCCCATAAACGGCCTTGCCAGAGACGATGTCGCGGCCATCAATGGCCATGGGCTGACCGGTTTTTTCTGTGGTGCCTTGCGGAAATTGCTCAGGCTGTTTGTTGATGTAACGCCACTGATCCGGGGTTTTTAACGTCAGCGACTGCCGCTCTGGCACGGCCAGTTCCGACGCCCGCGTGGCCAGCTCACCAAACGATAAGGTGCGACCGGTTGGGGTGTGAACAACCTGGTGAACGGTAGTTTTACAGTCGGTGACGGCAACTTGCCACTGCTGTGCTGCAGCTTGCTCCAGCATGATTCGGGCAGCAGCACCACAGCGTCGTAGCGGCTCAAAGAAATGCCGCATGGAGCGCGAGCCGTCGGTGTTCTGATTGCCATAGCGGGCTTCGTCGGCAAGTGCTTGCTTGACTTTTACCTCTGACCAATCCGCTCCCATCTCATCGGCAATGACCATCACGATACTGGTACGGATGCCCTGACCCATTTCGGCACGATGGTTCACAATGGTGACCTTGCCATCGGTGGCAATGCTGATAAATACATTCGGGTTGTCTACCCAGCCATTCGGCATGGCATCCGCACCGTATTTTGGCACGTCAGCCGTGACCAGATCCCAGCGGGCCGCAAGCACCAGAGCACCTGCAGCCCCAAGGCCTTTTAACAGGCCCCGACGGCTGACATTGGCCAGTAATAACGTATCCGTCTTGGATGAAGAGTTCATGCCTTCACCTCCGTATATAAAGCCGCACGATGAATGGCCTTGCGGATGCGGGTATAGGTGCCACAGCGACAGATATTGCCGTTCATGGCGTTACTAATATCGGCTTCTGTCGGATTGGGATTGGACTTCAGCAGGGCAACCGCACTCATGATCTGACCGCTCTGACAATAGCCACACTGGGCGACGGCTTCATCCATCCAGGCATCCTGAACGTGTCGACCAACAGTGTCATTTGCCATGGCTTCAATGGTGGTAAGGTGTTTTCCGTTGGCGAAGCTGATTGGTGTCGAGCAGGAACGAATCGACTGACCATCCATATGCACGGTGCAAGCGCCACACAGTGCCATGCCGCAACCGAAGCGGGTGCCCGTCATTTTTAAAGTATCGCGCAGCACCCAGAGGATCGGGGTGTCTTCAGGCACGGTTAGCTGATGCGGTGTGCCGTTGATTGTGAGTGAAATCATGAGCTTTCCCTTATGACGTGGTATTGGCTAGCACGGCTGAACAGGACTGGCTGTTGCATCGTCAGTGCAGCACACCTTGTGGATATCCGACACTGCCTGTTGGTGGAACGGCGTGTTTTGATGAGTGAGCCTGCCAGCGATTCAGCATTGGAGCTTCTGGTCGTGCTGCAAACGGGGAGTTGATCATGCAAAAAAACAGGCGTTGAGAAGCTCTGCATCAACGCCTGATCCGGCCATCATTCTCACAGGCTGTTTTTGTCGATGATATAGATGGAATTCGCTAGCTCTTATTAGCCTGTCTCATGAATCCTCGGGCTGCATTCTCCGCAGATCGGAGTGGCGATCTGTTGTCGAATAACTTCGGTGCTGCCCCCTGTTGCTAGCAGCCAGTGCAGTTTGGCGAAGGCGGCTTCCAGGGTCAGATCGACCCCGCTGATTACGCCAATGCGGTTTAACGTTGCGCCGGTGGCGTAGGTTCCCTGAATCACTCGGCCGTGTTGGCACTGACTCAGGTTCAGAATCACCACACCGCGTTGGCTGGCGTGTTCCAGTGCCGTGATCAGTGCCTGGTTGTTATCCGGTGGGTTGCCAACGCCATAGCTGCGCAGGATCATTGCCCGAACGGGTGTTGCATTCAGCATGGCCTTGACGATGTCGGCGCTGATGCCGGGGTACAGGGTCAGTACGGTGACGGCGTCAGGCTGAAACTCTGGCAGGTTAAACGCCGGGAGGTTAACCCCCGCCGCAGTGGCCAAGTGTGGTTTTACTGAGACCGTGGTTGCTGGTGCTGGTGCTGGTGCTGGTGCTGGTGCTGGTGCTGGTGCTGGAGTCGGAGTCGGAGTCGGAGTCGGAGTCGGAGTGGTTGGTGAAGATGTCGACGGCAAGCGGCGTTGTGTCTGCGGGAGTTGGCAGCCGTGGTTACTATTGACCGTCCCTAGCCAGGGATAATTGGGAGAGTCGAAGGCGTCCCGCTGGTTGGCGTTGACCTTGACGCTGCGATTACCGCGTAATACCCGGCCATAAAAGCAGAGATACACTTCTGGCAAGGCATCTGATGACGCCAGTAGCAGGCTGTGGAGCAGGTTGTCTACGGCGTCGCTATTGGCTTCGACCAGAGGAATCTGCGAGCCGGTAATCACCACGGGTTTGTTGATGGCTCCCAGTATAAAAGACAGTGCCGAAGCGGTGTAGGCCATGGTGTCGGTGCCGTGCAGCACGATAAAGCCATCATAGTGGTGCCAATGCTGTTGCAGTGGCCGGGCAATTCTTGGCCAGTCTGCGGGCGTCAGGTTGGCGCTGTCGATCAGGGTTTCAAGCTCCAGCACTTCAAATTCGGGCAGTGCCGGGTAGCGGGTTGTTGGCAGGTACAGCGCC
Source organism: Candidatus Thalassolituus haligoni (assembly GCF_041222825.1). NCBI lineage: Bacteria > Pseudomonadati > Pseudomonadota > Gammaproteobacteria > Oceanospirillales > Oceanospirillaceae > Thalassolituus > Candidatus Thalassolituus haligoni. The sequence goes on along the minus strand of NZ_CP139482.1, from coordinate 4,185,526 downwards.
AGTTGTTCGCCAAAGCCGCTCACCGGGGCGTAACCCTGAGCACTTTGGGCCATACCGATGGTGCCGCCGGTATACACAATGAGCAGGCGTTTTTTCATTGGGAAGTCTCGCCAGGTGTGAGCTGGTCGCTCTGCTGTGGCGTATCCGCGATACCGGCAATACGTGGCATATTCATTTCAATCCAGTCGGCCAGGGCGGCCACCAGGCGTGCGACTTCTTCGCCGCTGGTTGTCAGGCTGTATTCAACATGAGGCGGTACCACCGGATAGGCAATCCGTTCAACAAAGCCATCCTGCTCCAGTGCTTGCAGGCTCTGGGCCAGCATTTTTTCACTGACGCCCCCGATGCGTTTGCGGAGTTCACTGAATCGGTGTGTTCCATCACGCAGGGAGATCAGTATCAGCACTCCCCAGCGGCTACACACGTGTTTGAGTACATCCCTTGAAGGGCAAGGAACAGCGAACAGGTTGCCGGTTCTTAACCGTTCGGTAAGGGGGAGATCCTGGTCGAGAGTGGTGCTCGGTTCTGTATTCGTCATGATATATTTCCATACTTACCTTTTTGTTGGTACTTACTTAAAGTTAGCATTAGAGCTAGCCTGTTGTCATTCGATGAATACTCGCCAACCAAAAAAGAGGAATGATCATGATTGTTGTAACAGGTGCATCCGGCCAGCTGGGCCGTCTGGTGATCGACGCATTGCTGCAAACACTGCCTGCGGCAGAGATTGTGGCGGCGGTACGCAACCCTGAAAAAGTGGCCGACCTGGCGGCTCTGGGGGTGGTCGTGAGAGCGGCGGATTATAGCCAGCCAGCGACACTGGCAGCGGCGTTTGAAGGCGCTGACAAGGTACTGCTGATTTCTTCCAGCGAAGTGGGGCAGCGTTTTCCCCAGCACCAGAATGTGATTGCTGCTGCGCAGGCGGCAGGAGTTGGATTGCTGGCGTACACCAGTATTCTGCATGCTGCCGAGTCACCGTTACCGCTGGCTCTGGAGCACCAGCAAACCGAGCAGGCGTTGGCCGAGTCCAGTGTGCCGTATGTGTTACTGCGTAATGGCTGGTACACCGAAAACTATACTGCCAGCGTGCCGGTGGCACTGGAGCACGGCATGGTTTTTGGGTGCGCCGGGGAAGGTCGTATCGCCTCGGCAGCACGGGCGGATTACGCTGCCGCTGCCGCTGCGGTGCTGACATCCACCGCGCCGCAGGCGGGCAAGGTCTATGAATTGGCGGGTGATGACGCCTACACGCTGACCGCGCTGGCAGCCGAGATTGCAGGCCAGACTGGTAAGGCCATTGTGTATCAGAATATGCCCGAAGCAGACTACGCTGCGGCCTTGATGGGGGCTGGTTTGCCCGATTATATCGCGACCCTGCTGGCGGAGTCGGATACCGGCGCATCAAAAGGCGGGTTGTTTGATGACAGCAAGACCCTGAGTCAACTGATCGGACGCCCGACCACACCGTTGGCGGAGATGGTCAAGATAGCGTTGGCTGTGTAGTCGATCTCGCGTTTCCACGTTCTGGTGTGAAAATGCTGGCAGTACCGGTGGTTACTGAATACCGCAACAGCTATCAAACTTGCCAACCGCAGAGGACGGAGCCTCTGCGGTTGTTCTGGTCTCACGGGAGCGTGAGGGATCGCTGTCGGGCCAGGCTGCCACTGCGTTGCAGCAGCGCGGATGCCGAGCTGGTGGTGTCGGTGTCGGTTACCGTCGGTGTCTGAATCGATACGGTCATGGCCAGTCCGCTCACCGGGCTATCACTCACGGTCACGGTTTCCGGGTTGTTGAGTGTCGGGTAAGCACCGCAGGTCTCACCATCGGTACAAATCACGTAGTCGACATCAATATCCGAACCCACGTACAGCACGTAGTCTCCGGCTGTTACGCTTGCCGTAAAGCTGCCGTCGCTGTTGGTGACGGCTTCCTCAACCACATCGCCGTTGCTGTCCATAAACAGAACGTATTGTATGGTCAGTTCACCGTCTCCGGTGATGGTGCCCACGGTCATATTGACGCTTAATGTCACGCTGTTGCCCGTGTTGCTGGTGATGGTGATTTTATCGCTGTAGTAACCATCGGCGAGGTCTGTCCGTGTCACGCTGACCAGATAACTGCCAAAGCCCTGCGCGTCGATCGTCTCGGGAGTTACGCTCAACCAGCTGGCGGTTGCGCTGACGCTGGTGATGGCGGGTTCGCCGCCGCCCGCATTGGTAAGGGTAAAGCGGGCGCTGTCAGTGCTGCCAATCGACATCAGCGAGGGGCTGGTTTGCAGCAAGACCGGCAGCACCACGGTGCCGGTGGTGGCCAGCTCCAGTGCGGCGTTAACCGCCTTCAGAGCGTTGATCCGGCCATAGCCAAAGTCGTTGTCGTGGCCGCTATCGCCGAGGTCATCACTGATGCTGCCACTGGCAATCAGGCTGTCCAGGTTGTCGGGGGTCAGTTCCGGATAGACTGCTTTCATCAGGGCAATCACACCGGCGACATGAGGCGCGGCCATGGAGGTGCCATTGTAGTAGCCGTAGCTGCTGCGCCGGGTGCCGCTGCTGTCGTTGACCAGGGTGCTGAGAATACCGTCCTGATAGCCGTCGTTGTTGAGGTCGCGGTTGGTATCGCCACCGGGTGCCGCCAGATCGAGGTGACTGCCATAGCTGGAGTAGTAGGCGATATTATCCGCCGCGTCGGTGGCACCAACGGCAATGACATCGGTATAACCGGCGGGATAGTTCACTGTTGAATTACCGTCGTTGCCCGATGCCGCGACGATGATCACCCCCGCATCGTGAATTGCGGTAATGGCATTCTGCTCCGCCTGGGAGCGACTGGTGCCGCCGAGGCTGAGGTTGATAATATCGGCTGGCTGATCCGGTACCGTGCCACTGTCATTACTGAGTCCCGCCGCGTAATACATGCCCTGCAAAATGTCGTAGCTGGTGCCACCCTGCAGGCCCAGTACCCGCACCGGCATGATTTTGGCGGCCCAGGCGATACCGGCGACGCCGAGGTTGTTATTGGTGCTGGCGGCAATGGTGCCTGCCACATGGGTGCCGTGCCAGGAGCTGAGTCCGGCGGTGGTGTTGTCGCCGGGATCATCCGGGTTGTTGTCGATGCCATCACCGTCGTTGGCATTACTGCTGGACGAGATAAAGTCGTAGCCGTCGCTGGTTAACTGACCGGACAGGTCGCTGTGACTGAGAAACACGCCGGTATCGACCACGGCAACAACAACGTCGGTGCCATCACTGCGCTCACCGGTGCTCAACTCCCAGGCCAATGGCAGGTCGATGGCGCTGTAGTTCCATTGTTCATTGTAACGGCGGTCGTTAGGAGTGGCGAAGGCGGTGCGGAGGTAGTTAGGTTCGGCCAGCAGGACATCATCCTGTTCTGCCACCTGTTTGATGGCCATCAGGGTGGCAAATTTTTGCTGATAGTTACCGCTTTCTGCCGGGAGTTGAGATGTGGTGGTGGCGAGGGCCAGAACGCTGCTGGCAGAGGCATCAAAGCTCAGCAGGGCAGGTCGTTGCTTGCCCATTGTGCTGGTCGATAAGGTCTTGATGCCACTGTTGGTCAGCTTGTTGCTGACCAGATTGCTGGCGGATAGCAAGCTGGTCGGTTTCATCTGGATCAGCATCTGGTTGCTGACAAAATCGTCGCTGATGGCCGTGCCAGTGGTCGTGTTAGTGGCCGCCAGACGGTTGGCTACCGAGCTGCTGGAAGTGGTAATCGACATCACATATTTGCTGGTGCCGTCATAGGCATAGACGCGAATGTAATAGTCACCGCTGGTGGGCACCGTCATCGATTCATAAGTGGAGGTGGAAATCGACGAAGCAACGCTGTTGCCGGTGTCATCAATCAGCTGAATATCCACATCGCCGTTGTAGAGCGCATTAGGGTTGCTGCTGTCATCGACGACATGGACGACAATGGTCTGTCCGGCTTGCAGGCTGGCAGCGTAATAATCTTCCTGGTCGGCGCTATCGGCAAACCGTTCCAGTGAGGCTGCTCCCGAAATCCGGCCCCGGGTTCCGGACTTGGTGACAAACCCCTGTACCGTCACCAGGTTGGTAATGGCTTGCGCGGTTGCGAGGGAGTTGTTACTGCTGTAGTCGGCATAAATGTCGTTGATGTCGCTATCGACCAGGGTATTGCTGGCGGCACTGACGGTACCGCTGACGGCATGGGTTTCCGGCTCTGTGCCGCTGCCGTCGTCATCGTCACTGCTGGTAATAGCACTACTGCCACTGCCGCAGCCCTGTAGGGCAACGGCTATCAGGCTCAGGGTGATAGGGTTGATGAACCAGCGTCTGGCCGACATAAATTTCTCCGGGGATATTGGGGCGTGTGGTGTCGTACTCAGAAATTCACACGCCGGACAGTCATCACAGATCGTGAATCTACCATAATCGTTACAACAAACCTGCCCTTGCGCGGGCATCTTGATGTTTGTTTACACGCCGGACAAAGGCGTTTTTTAGTCGCTGCGACTGTTCCTTGCGGTGCACTCGCGCTAGTCTTTGACGTCTCTATCTGACAGGCAAGGAACGCGTATGTCATTTGCATCGGTATTTACCCGCGCCCAGCTGGGCGTAGAGTCTCCCGAAGTTCGGGTTGAAGTGCACCTGTCGGGTGGGCTGCCATCACTCAGTCTGGTCGGCATGCCGGAAGCGGCGGTACGAGAAAGCAAGGACAGGGTACGCAGTGCCTTGCTCACCTGCGATTACGAATTTCCTTCCAAACGTATCACGATTAATCTGGCACCCGCCGATTTACCCAAAGACGGCGGGCGGTTTGATCTGGCGATTGCGCTGGGCATTCTGGCGGCATCCGGGCAGATTCCCGCCGTCGCACTGGACCATCATGAATTTCTGGGTGAACTGGCACTGAACGGTGAATTGCGGCCGATCAGTGGCGCTTTGCCCAGTGCGGTGCAATGCGGACAGGCACAAAGAACGTTGGTACTCAGTGACGGCAATGCCGGTGAAGTGGCTCTGACTCATACCGGCCGGGCGCTGACGGCTCGCTCGTTAACGGAGGTGGTTAATTATCTGCTTGGCAAGGGAGCCCTGACGGACGTCTTGCCGACGCCAGGAGGTAGCGGAGGGCTGCTGGATGTTCCGGATTTGGCCGATGTCCGGGGCCAGCCACAAGCACGCCGGGCGTTGGAAATCGCCGCAGCGGGGCAACATAACCTGCTGTTTATCGGCCCGCCGGGCACAGGAAAAACCATGCTGGCCAGCCGCTTGCCCGGCATTCTGCCGCCAATGAACGAGGAAGATGCGCTGGTATCGGCCTCGGTGTATTCGATCTCCACGTCGGGCGAGGGCTGGCTCGAACGCTGGCGGCGGCGGCCATTTCGAGCGCCGCATCATACCGCCTCAGGGGTGGCGCTGGTGGGCGGTGGCAGTAACCCCCGGCCGGGAGAGATTTCACTGGCACATGCCGGAGTATTGTTTCTGGACGAATTGCCAGAATACAGCCGCAAGGTGCTGGATGTACTGCGAGAGCCGCTGGAAAGTGGCCGAATTGTGATCAGTCGTGCGCAGCGCAGCGTCACCTTTCCGGCCCGGTTTCAGCTGGTGGCGGCAATGAACCCCTGTCCGTGTGGCTATTTTGGTGATCCGTCTGGCCGGTGTCGTTGCAACGAAGAACAAGTACGGCGTTATCAGGGCCAGGCATCCGGCCCCTTGCTCGACCGTATTGATCTGCATGTCGAGGTGCCCGCGATTCCGGCGGCGCTGCTGCATCAGTCAGCCCCTGGCGAAAGCAGTGCGGCGGTTCAGCAACGGGTTCTGGTCGCACGCCAACGGCAGTTGCACCGACAGGGTTGCTGCAATGCCGAACTGGGCGGCAACGAACGTGATCGGGTCTGCCAGTTGGCCGAGGCCGACAGTGTCTGGTTTCTGGCGGCGGTGGAAAAACTCAACCTCAGTGCGCGGGGCTATCACCGGGTACTCAAGTTGGCGCGCACGATTGCCGACCTTGATGGGGCTGAGCAGATTGGTCGTCCGCATTTGCTGGAAGCGGTTGGTTATCGCAGTCTGGATCGGTTTATCCGAGCCTCCGAGACGTAGGGACGCCCTCCGTGGCTGTCCTAATAACGGCCACGCAATACGAATCCGTAATACGGCCACGGACGGAGCCGGGCCCTACGTGACCCTGCATTTTAATGCAGATAATGGACGGGAGCCGTACACTCCGGTGGCTGACGTGGTTGTGTGATTATTCACGTAGGTATCTGATAACAACAATAAAGGGAAATATCCTGTGCAAACATCCGATCATGACGCGCCGCTGACCAGCGACGCAGAGCGCTACCGCGTTGTTTTTGCGGGTGTGTGTGCGCTGATTCTCAGTGTCGGTCTGGCGCGTTTTGCTTATACCCCGCTGCTGCCGGTAATGCAGCTGGAGGCGGGCATGTCGCCCTTGATCGGTGGCTGGCTGGCGACTTTTATTTATATCGGTTACACCGCTGGTGCATTGATGGCGACCCTGATCAAGGATCCGTTGCGCAAGTACCACCTTTATCGGCTCTGTCTGGTGCTGGCGGTGGTCAGTACCCTGGCAATGGGTTTTGTCAGTCATCCGGTCGGCTGGATGCTGTTGCGTCTGGTCGGGGGCTTTTCCGGCATTGCCGGTTTATTGCTGGCTTCCGGGTTGGTGCTGAACTGGCTGATACGCCATCGGCATCGGCCCCAGCTGGGGCTGCATTTTACCGGTGCCGGGCTGGGGATTATCGTGTCTGGCCTGGGTGTCACGGGCATGGCGGGTTGGCTTAGCTGGGATCAACAATGGATCGGGCTGGGCATATTGGGCATGCTGTTTTTTATTCCGGCCTGGCGCTGGATGCCGCGCCCGGAAGTGCTGCAGGCTGGTAGTGCACCCGCTCATACACCGACGACTGCCACCTCCCGGCGCTGGCTGATGTTAATGGTGGCAGCTTACTTCTGTGCCGGATGTGGCTATGTGGTCGGCGCGACGTTTATCGTCGATATTCTGGAAGCGCTGCCGTTGTTGTCGGGTAACGGTGCCTGGGTCTGGATTGTCGTTGGTCTGGCGGCGACGCCATCGACCTTTTTGTGGGACAAGGTGGCCCATGGTCTCGGACAAATTCCGGCGCTGTTACTGGCTTATGGCCTACAAACCCTGTCGATGCTGTTGCCCGCGATCAGCGACAACCTGGCGGTTAATCTGATCAGTGCTGCGCTCTGGGGTGGGACCTTTGTGGGCATTGTGAACCTGACGCTGACGCTGATTGGCCGTCGCTTCCCTCATAATCCCGCCAGTGCCATGGCGGGGCTGACTCTGAGCTACAGCGTGTCGCAAATGGTGGCTCCGGCGATGACCGGTTATGTTATGACGCTCACGGGCAAATACGAAATGGCGTTGCTGGTTACAACGGCGGTGATGATGGTGGGGATGTTGCTGTTAGTGCTGACCCATTGGCTGGAACCGGAAAACCGTCCGCACGCGTCAACCGCGTAGCACGACGATCGCGGCTCCCTGGTGGTGGCGTCGATACTGGCAATCGCTGGCGCTTGATCCACACTGTAGAAAACAGTGTGGATGAATAACCTCATGTCGGATGACCCCAAGGGCAAGCACAAACCAACCCCGAAACCGCCACGCGGGCCATTGGCGGGTCTGATGATCTTGCTGGTCGTCGTGGGTCTCATCGTCTGGCTGTTGTTGAGCTATCACGAGAATACGCCCAGCCCATTTCATAATAAGCTGTTCTTCGGGCCGTCGGATGCGGCCGAACCGCTCGACGGACAAGCTCGCAAACCCGACAGCTGAGCCTGATTTTATTGCGCCTCTGAGCTAGAATGCAGGCCTGATTCAGAGGACATTACGTGGTCGATTTAACCCAACTCAATCCCCGTCAACGCGAAGCCGCCAAATACGTTGATGGCCCGCTGCTGGTACTCGCAGGTGCCGGTTCCGGCAAAACCAGTGTGATCACTCGCAAGATCGCCTACCTGATCGATGCCTGTGGCATCAAGTCTCACCATATTGCCGCCGTGACCTTTACCAACAAGGCCGCCCGCGAAATGAAAGAGCGGGTCACCGCCCTGACCGGCAAAGGTGGCGCGCGCGGATTAACGGTCTCGACCTTCCACAACCTGGGTCTTAATATTATCCGCCAGGAGCTGGCCGCTTCGGGCTACAAGGCTGGCTTTTCCATCCTCGACCAGGACGACTGCAAGGGTATTATCCGTGACGTGATGCAACGCGAACACGGTGATGACGGCGATATGGTCGAGCTGGTGCAAAGCACCATTTCCAACCTCAAGAACGACCTGATCGCTCCGGCCGACGCCATCCAGCAGGCACAAAGCCAGCAAGAAATGCTGATTGCCCAGACCTACTCGATTTACCAGCGCATGCTGAAAGCCTACAACGCGGTGGATTTTGACGACCTGATCATGGTGCCAACGCTGCTGTTCCGCGATTTTCCTGATGTACTAACGCGCTGGCAGAAAAAAATCCGCTACCTGCTGGTGGACGAATACCAGGACACCAACACCTCCCAGTACGAAATGGTCAAGTCGCTGGTGGGGCATCGCACCGGGCTGACCGTGGTTGGCGACGACGACCAATCGATTTATGCCTGGCGTGGTGCACGGCCGGAAAACCTGTCGTTGCTGAAACAGGATTTTCCGACCCTGAAGGTCGTCAAGCTGGAGCAAAACTACCGCTCCACCGGCCTGATTCTGAACGCCGCCAACCGCGTGATCGACAATAACCCCCACGAGTTCCAGAAGCGGCTCTGGTCCGATATGGGCTACGGCGACCCGATCCGTATTCTCAAATGCCGCAACGACGAAATCGAAGCCGAGCGTATTGCTTCCGAAATTGTCGAACGGCGGCTGCGGTACGGCGCAGGCTACAAGGACTTTGCCGTACTGTATCGCGGCAACCATCAAAGCCGGATGATGGAAATGAAACTGCAAGGGTTTCAGGTGCCGTACAAGATCAGTGGTGGCCAGTCGTTTTTTGGTCGCAACGAAATCAAAGACATCATGGGCTACCTGCGGCTGCTGATTAACCCCAGCGATGACGCCGCCTTCCTGCGCATCATCAACACCCCGCGCCGGGAAATCGGCCCGACCACTATCGAAAAGCTCAGCGAATACGCCATGAAGCGTGGCACCAGCATGCTGTCGGCCACCACTGAAATGGGCCTTGAGCAACTGCTGACTCCCAAAGCCGTGGATCGGTTGCGCCGTTTTGGTCATTGGCTGGCAGGCATCACCCGTAATGCCTACAGTGACGACGCCATTGCTGCCATCAAGGAAATGATCGAAGACATCGATTACGAAGGCCATCTGGCGCAAAGCTCCGCAACGCCAAACCAGGCAGAACGGCGGATGAAAAACGTCTGGTTTCTGGTGGACTCCATCCAGAAAATGATCGACAAAGCCGAAGAAGTCGGTGACGAAGTCACCATCGAAGACGCCGTTGGCAAACTGATCTTGCGTGACATGCTGGAACAGCAGGAAAACGACGACGACTCCGACCAGGTGCAGCTGATGACCCTGCACGCTTCCAAAGGTCTGGAGTACCCCCACGTTTACATCGTCGGCATGGAAGAAGAACTGATGCCGCACCGCAACGCCATCGAAGCCGACACCATCGAAGAAGAACGCCGCCTGATGTACGTAGGCATCACCCGCGCCAAACGTTCGTTAACCCTCACCTACGCCGGTAAGCGCCGTCAGTATGGCGATGTCTCCGATACCACCCACTCCCGTTTCCTCGACGAACTGCCGCCGGACGATATTGAATGGGAAGGCAAAACCGAAACCACCCCGGAACAGCAAAAACAGCGCGGCCAAGAAACCCTGGCCGGGCTGAAAAACCTGTTTGGGGATTTGTAGGCGGGGATTTGTAGGAGCCAACGCGGACACCCACAGGAGCTAACGCGGACACCCACCATACGGCCGGAACCGGGCCCTACGCAATTATCCGCAATAAAATCCGGTATCCATGGCGGCTAATGCAATTTCATCTTCGGCTTGATCACCCGGGTCAGCCAGTCCAGAACCACAATAATGGCTCCCCGGAATTTGCCGTGAATCGCCAGCTGGTGCATGCGATATAACGACACATAAAACAGGCGGGCGAGGTTACCCTCAACAAACATGGACTTGCTGCTGAGGTTGCCCATCAAATTACCGACGGCGCTGTAACGGCTGAGGCTCACCAAGGAACCATGGTCGTGGTATTTGAACCCCTTCAGCGGCTTGTTCTCGCGTTCGTTAAGAATATTTTTATAGACGCAGCTGGCCATCTGATGGGCAGACTGGGCGCGGGGTGGCACCTGACTGCCGTCTTCCATGGTGAACGCACAGCAGTCGCCGATCACCCAAACATCCTTGAGTGGTTCGCCATCCGGATTATTGGCCTGCAAAAAATCGTTCACAATAATCTGATTGGGGCGGTTCAGCCCAAGTCCTTCAATCTGACGGATAAAATCCGGTGCCTTCACGCCCGCGGCCCAGACCATCAGGTCGGCATCGATACGGCTGCCGTCCTTGGTTTGCAGCCCCTGTTCATCGGCGGCACTGACCATCACCGCAGTCTGGATAGACACCCCCAGCTCGCGCAACTCCCGAGTGACGGCGGTGGATATACGCTCCGGCAGAGCAGGCAGTACCCGTGGCCCGGCCTCGACCAGCGTTACCTCCAGCTGATGCCGCGACATGCCCGCCATTCCGTAAGAGCGCAATAACTCAGTCACCCGATGCAACTCGGCAGACAACTCAACACCCGTTGCTCCGGCACCGACGATGGCAATGCGCAAACTGTCTCCCGGACGGTTCTGGTGAATATCGGTGAACTGATCGATCAGCGCGGTATGAAAGCGTCCCGCCTGCTTGTGGGAATCGAGCATATAACAGTGGGTCTGAATGCCCGGTGTACCGAAATCGTTGCTGATACTGCCAACCGCCAACACCAGCGTATCGTACTCAAGGCTGCGCGGTGGCATCAGGGTTTCTCCCTCCGCGTTACGACGAGGCGCCAGCGTCAGCGTTTTGCTGGCCAGATTCACATTGGTCAACTCGCCCAGTTCAAACTGATAGCCGTGACGCGCGCCATGGGCGTGGTACGACACGCTCTCGGTGCCGGTATCCAGCGTGCCTGTGGCCACCTCGTGTAACAGCGGTTTCCAGATATGGATGCGATTGCGGTCGAGCAGGGTAATACGGGCCTTGCCCTTGCGCCCGAGGGTGTGGCCCAGTTGTGTGGCCAGTTCCAGCCCTCCGGCACCCCCGCCAACGATGACGATATGCTGCAAGCTGTTGCTGGGGGGCTGGGTGTTGTTTGTGTTCATGTCCGCTCCTGTGAAAAGGTAAAAAGGTGAAAAACGGGTCGGGAAAAGGTGGAGCCTAACGGACGTACCATAGTCTGTTGTTGTTCATGTGGGCAATGATCCCGATGTCTCAGAATAGGACCGCAGGCCTTGTACCAGAGGTGGTCGCCTTGTCTACGAATAAAACGCTACGATGAATGTACGACGATATGTGTACGACAGATGATGGATACAGGCGGAGGCGACGAGGCATCTGACTATAATGAGAGGCGAAAATTCATCGTGCCTGGCTGGTGTGGTGGGGTCGGCTTCAAATAACACCGTTGCAGGGAGATTATCTTTGGCGTGATATTGACCGTTACTCTATTTATTCCGTGGATAAAGTCTCTGCTGTTCGGGAGCGAAAAAATGGCGTGTTTTTCCGTCGGCGATCAGGGACTCTTTGGCCCTTTCAAAATCAGCGAGCAGTATTTGGCTTCTCAACAGGAACAGAAAGGCTGACCATGATCCTGATGATCATTTGTAATGGATCAGGATCAAGGCGTCTATCCGCAGCGGCAGCGGGTACGAGGCGTTGAAAAACCAAACGGAATGGGCTTTATAGAGGATCGGCGGCTAGCCTGGATTCGGTACGAGCCGCCTGACGAGCGTTCAGTCATGTGAGACCTGTACTGACAACACTCGCGTCACGATTTGCCAAGGCTTATGGCTGGTACGTTCGTTCTGGGATCGGGAAGCCGAAATCCCGGCCGTCAGTCACCCGTACATCGTTTTCCCAAGGCAGTTGGTAACGGTGGTTAACCATGTCTTGCATAAAGGTATAAGGGCAATCCTGTGCGCCCCCCTTGACCGCGACGTAACCCCGGTGGCCAAACTGGTAGATGTTATTTTCGACACCCCAGTGAATGCGGGCTTCGTCGATCAGATCAGGACGTACTTCTGCGCTGATAATCTCGTCCGTCAGGCCGTTGCCTTCCACTATGGGAACTCCATCAAAATTCACGAACATACCTTCGCCCATGGAGTTGAAGGTGCCTTCACTGCCAGCCAGACAAACACTTGCCGTTACCATCAGGTTACAGAAGGCGTTGGCCTGGTTGGTGATTTTCCAGGAATGGCGAATCGGTGCCGTATAGCCTGCTGTCCGTAGCATGATGTTGGCACCTTTGTAGGCACATTCTCGGGCCACCTCAGGGAACATGCCGTCGTGGCAGATCGCCAGTGACAGTGTACTGCCGTTGGGTCCTGCACACACAGGGATACCCAGATTGCCCGGTTCCCAAGGTTCGACCGGCACCCAGGGATGCAGCTTGCGATAGAAGAGTTTGATTTCACCTTCGTTGTCAATAATCACGCCGGTATTGTACGGATTACCTTCGGGGTTGAATTCCATAATGGAGAAGCAGCCCCAGATATCATGCTCCCGGCAGGCTGTCCGGAAGGCGGCCATTTCTGGCCCGTCCCGATTGCACATGATCTCGGGGTTGGTATCCATCGACAGTCCGTGCAGACAGTATTCCGGGAACACGACCAGGTCCATTACGGCCGACTGGCGCCGAGCCTTGCCGACCAGTTCACACACTCGCTGGGTCTGTTTTGCCAGTTGTGCTGGCGTCGATACGTCTGGCAACTGCAGTTGCACCAAACCAATAACCACTCCTGACGGTGATTTGTTCAAGCCACCAAGTCCACTCATGTTTTTCTCCGAGTCATATCGCCCGTGGCACTATCATTACGACGGGCGTAAAAAAACAGGGCACGTGTTGAGACACGGCCACTCAATATTGTCAGATTGCTGGCGCGAGCAACCGCTGTGCATGCCAATCTTCATGGGCCCAGTCGCGTCGCGCAGATGGTTGTGGCGCTGATTCAGCGCCTTTGTTGGATCGTTGATCCAGGCCAAGTACGACCTAGACGATCAGTGCTAGTCCGATTAAAAGAGAGCCAGCGGCGGTGCGATAGTTTGCGGCGATGGTGGCAAGGCGATCGCCTGCCAGATGCTTCAGGCCGAAGACAATACCCAGTATCAGAGCTGCCTGAATCAGGCAGTAACCCACCAGATAAGAGAGCACCGGCGTGGCTTCGGCACCGACAATCGCTTCACCGTAGGCGTAGCCATGCAACAGCCCGGCAACGGTCGCCAAAGCCCATAGCAATTGGGTGCGGTCCAGTTTCTGCACGATCATAAACACTCCGACCAGTGCACTGGTGGCAACAATGCCAATTTCAAAAAAGTGGATTTCAGGCACTGCCATCCGGCTCAGGGTGCCGATAATCGCCAACCCCAGGAACAGACTCACCTGAGAAAATACATGGCGGCTACAAAACGCCAGCAGCGCGGCAAAGCCGACCACAAACAGGAAATGATCCAGCTCGATGATTGGGTGCCCGATCCCGGATAACAGCCCCTGTACGGCCGTTTCCGGGGTCTGTCCTCCCATGGGGTGGTGAGCTTGCGCAGATAATGGCAATACCAGCAACATCAGTTTGAGCGGTAGATATTTCATTTTGGCATCTCCGAAAGTAGAGTGTTCTGAGTGTTCACTTGGGTAGCTATTGACGTGATAGTTGTCAGAAATTGCGCAGCATCAGAGATCGTTGACAGATAACCACCCTCGATCTTCAGCAGCTCAATGGCAATGTCATGAGTGTGCTTGTCCGGCTCGGCGCAACAATCTTCCAGTACCAGTACGTTATAGCCCCGATCGGCAGCTTCTCGTACGGTGGAGCTAACGCAAACGCCCGTGGTTACGCCGGTGATGACCAGGTTCTCAATTTTTTTGTGGCGAAGAATGTCGTGCAGGTCGGTGCCATGAAATGCGCCGGTTCCTGCTTTGTCTATGATGACTTCGTCGGCACCGGGTTGCAGTTCGTCGATAAAATCCCAACCGTGCTCGCCGCGTACCAATAGCCGTCCCAGCGGGCCGTCACTGCCTATTTCGGCACCCGCCAGGGCGGTTTTCATTCGCTTGCAACGGGGTAAGTCAGACAGGTTGGGGCGGTGCCCTTCGCGGGTGTAAACCACTTCGATGCCGATCTGTTGGCAAGCTTTACGGACTGCCTGGATGTGAGGAATAACCGCCCGAGCAGGTCGCAGGTCGCCGCCGCGAGTATCCATGTAGCCGGAAGGGGCGCAGAAATCCCGCTGCATATCGATAATTATCAAGGCGGTTTTGCCTGGCAGTAACGGCCCTTCAATCGGGAAATCGTATGGATCACCTGGAATCATCATTGCACCACCTCCGGCCGAACGGATGTGTGGGAGTGGGTATGGGAGTGGGCCTGACGTTGCAGTTCCTGTCGATGTTCACCGGCTTCGAAGACTTCAACTTCTCGCGCACTGAGCTGCTCTGGCTGCCATAAATTGCGCGCTTCCAGCAGGCTTTGCAGAGCTTCCAGCCAGCAGCTGTAGTAGTCGTCATCGGTGGTTATGCAACCACCTTTCTCTTGCCGTTGGATACGTTCGATTAATGACTGCTGGAATTGTGGAAGGGTGAACAGTTGTTTTTTACTGGCCGCCAGCGTCATGCCAAACAGACGTGCGGACCAAGGGGTGTTAAAGGTCAGGTTTTCAAAACCAGACTGGCGCAGGGCCGTTACCAGAGAGTCTGATTGCATCTTAATTGTCCTGGCTGTTGGGTGAAATGGCGATGGTGCGGGAAACCCCGATCATATGATCACGGCTGATCAGCTCGATCAGTTCCTCTTCACTCAGGTGTTCTGTCTCGGCCGGGCGTTCGGGCATGACCAGATAACGAATTTCAGACACGCTATCCCAAACCCGGACTTCGATATCGTCGGTCAGCGTGACCCCCATTTCGGTCAGCACCTTGCGTGGCTCGCGCACCAAGCGGGAACGGTAAGCGCTTGATTTGTACCACACCGGCGGTAATCCCAGAATCGGCCAGGGGTAGCAGGAGCAGAGCGTACATACCACCACGTTATGTACTGTGGGTGTGTTTTCCACCACATGCAGCATCTCGGTCTCCGGGCCACCGATGCCCAGTTCATTACAGGCATCCAGACCATTGGCCAGCAGTCGCTGTTTGAAGGCGGGATCGACCCAGGCGCGAGCAATGACGCTGGCCCCGGTTTTGGGGCCAACATTTTCTTCGTAGTGCTTGACCACCTGGTCCACGTCGTCTGACGACAGCACGTTGATTTCATTCAACAGGCTCTCGATCGCTTCAGTCCGAATGGCCTGCCAGGCTTTTTTCGGATGTTCGTGGTTATGGCTCATTGTTGCTTCTCCTGCTCTGGTTCCAGATGGTCTTCACTGAGGTCGATATAAACGTATGAATTGGGTTCGGCATGGGCTTCTCCCCAGAGCACTTGTGCTTCAAACCGCACCGTATAGACCGCCTGCAGGTTCTCACCCTGATGATGCGCGCGGGTATCTGGTAACACCCAGGCCTGATCATTTACTCGGAACACCTGCCCTGACTTGCCTCGGGTGTACCCCGTCACCCGGGTATGGCCGGGTGGATGGATATTGCGCACCCGTACCCATTGCCCTTCCGCAAAAATCGGTTCAACGGTGACTTCTTTGCGCCAGGCGCCCCAGGGGATTTTGTCGGCTTCCGCCAGCGGCCAGTTGCGGCCTTCGGAATGGAGTGGTGCAAACTCGCGCTTGTCGGCAGCGATTTCGGCGACTCGCTGTTCCACTTCGTTCAAACTCAGAATATTACGCCGATAGAGAATCCGCTCCATGGCAAACATCCAGCGCCCATAGTAGGTGTGGCTGATGTAGTCTTCCGGTTGCATCAGCTCGATTTCGTGCCGATGCTCATCCAGATTCCAGACGCCTAGCCCGTCAATCACCTGTACCATGCAGAAAATACGACTGCCCCATTCGGTGGTGAATACCGGTTCGTTAGGGTCAACGTTCACCAGACCAAAGCCATGTAAACCGCCCATATCATGAATGCCGTTCATCAAGTGCTCCTGTTAGTAAATGACGCGCTCGACCTTTTTTTGCAGTTCGAGGTAGTCGTATGAATAACGGTCGAGCATGGCCGACGCTGTTGTGTTTGCATCAATCAGAAAATCGGCCGGATTGCCGCCCAGAACCAGTACCCGGTCTCCCACGGTAATGGCTTCTTCCACATCGTGAGTCACCATCACCATAGAGGTGCCAGTGTCTGCTTGCAGTTCTCGGATCAGGGTGTGCATATGGCGTTTGAGGCTGATATCCAGAGCACTGAAGGGCTCATCAAGCAGCAGCACTTTGGGCCGAGTAATCAGCGCCCGAGCTATGGCTGTGCGTTGCTTCATGCCGCCAGAAAGCTCGTGTGGATACTGTTTTGCAGCGTCAGTCAGTCCGACGCTGGCTAGAATTTCCTTCACGGCTGTTACCTGGTCGCGGGTGTCATCCTTGCGAAACCGCAGGCCAAACTTGACGTTGCCTTCAACCGTCAGCCAGGGGAACAGGTTGTTCTCCTGAAAGATCATGACGATCTCTGGCGTCGGGCCATTCATAAAGCGCTGCTTGTACAACACACCGCCGGTATCCTCGGGTTGGATAAACCCGCCCAGCGTTCTCAGTAATGTACTTTTGCCACAACCGGAGCGACCCAGAATCGTGGTAATACGCCCGGCATCGATCTCCAGGTTCATGTTTTGCAGGGGGCTGGGGACAGAACCCTTTCGGGTTGGAAAATTCACCGTCAAATTGTCCAGCGAAAACACCTGACGAGGCTCAGTATTGAAGCTGTTCATTACACTCTCCACCACAAGATACGCTTGCCAATAAAGGCCAGAATGCGGTCAACCAGAAATCCGGATACGCCGATAATCAACATGCCGAACATGATCAGTTCGTTGTTGAACAGGTTACGTCCCATCATGATGATTGCCCCGAGGCCATCTCGCATGCCAACCATCTCTGCAACCAGGACTGCCATCCAGGCGGCAATAAAGTTGGTGCGCAGTAAGGTAAATACCCCCGGTAGAATGGCGGGAAAAACAACCCAGACCCAGCGCTGCCACTTGCTGGCTCCAAGGTTGCCAGACACGGTGATGTATTCTTCCGGCACCCGGCGAATCTCTGCCAGCGTGCCAATGGTGAGGATGAAATAGACCCCCATAAAGACGATGAATACCGCGGTGCCGTTGTTGATCCCAAAGACGACAATAGCCAAAGGGATCCAGGCGATCGGTGCAATCGGTGCCAGCACATACAGCAGCGGTGAGATGCACCAGGTAACGAAGCGAGACAGGCCAATCAGCATGCCGGTAATCAGTGCCGCGACAAACGCCAGCGCCATACCCGCAAACACACGCCCGAAGGTAGCCAGAATCGCTTCATCCAGAGAGGCAGCCTGGGAACCCAGGCCAATCCGGAAACCACTTTCCACAACCATTGAGAGAAACTCGCTGGGGGGCGGCATAACGGTGGTGAACGTGAGTTCGTTATGGCCAGCCACTTCCCAGAGCACAATGATCAGGCAGAAAAACAGAGTGCCAACCCCCCAAGGGGCCACTCGTTCCCAGGCAATGGACTTCATGCTCACTGCTCCAGAGATTCAATCATGCCTGTGCGGAAAATATCGGTTGCGGCAATCTTGCCGTCGATATAACCCAGCTTGGACATTTCATCGACAACGTACTGTATGGACTCAACATCCGGCGAGAACGAAATAGGTGACGGCGCGCTGTTAAAGGCTGTTTTCAGTACTGCATCTGGCACGCGATAGTAATTGCCGCCCTGCAGTAGAGACATGGCTTTGTCGACGTCGGTGTTGATGATATCGGCTGCGCAGATCATTCCTTTGAGCAAGGCTTCCACGACTTCAGGTTTTTCATCCAGGGTCGATTGCAGCACGCTGACTACAGTATTCGGAGCTCTCTCAGCCCAGGCGGTGGCGTTGTCAGTCAGGCGGGTCGCAGTGCCCTTTTCGATCATCTCGGAGGTGTATGGTTTGATGTGACTGAGAATATCGACGCCGCTGCGGAAGGCTTGCACCATGGCTAGCAGGTCATCGAAGTAAATGAACTCGACGTCGTCGGCCGACAAGCCGACACGTTGTAGCTCGGTAATCATGATCAGCTCCAGGGTATCGCCCTGCAGCACGGCAATTTTCAGTTTCTTGCCACCGGAATCCACATGTTTTTTCAGATCTTCCATTGAGTTCAGATCAAGCCCGCTCTGGGCGATGACTTCCATCACACCCCAACCGCCAGCGGCAGCCACCACTCGGATCGGTACACCACTGCTGGCGGCAAAGAATGGCAACGTGAAAGGGTTGATATTGAAATCCAGAGAGCCACCAGCCAGCGCGGCATTGTTATCGCCAGGGTTGGCAAAAAAACGGGTATCGACCGCCAGACCTTGCTGCTCAAAACAACCACTCTCAACACCGACAAACAACGGAGCCATATCCAGAGCCACCAAATGTCCGACCGTTACGGGAGTCAGGTTCGACTCTGCGTTGGCTGGTAACGCGGTGCTTAATGCAATGGCAGTGGCCAGCGCGGTAATAGTGCTTCGAATAACCATAATATTTCTCCGGTTTACTAAGTATGAATCGGGTTGAAGTTACCAATTAAGACTAGTCCACCGGATAGGGTCTAAAAATAGTCGTGAATCCATGTTTACTTTCACGAACTGGAGGGTATAGGCGGGATTTAAATACTTACGCCTCAATCGAGAGCGAGTCTGTAATCAAGCGCTCTTTATTAGTGCGGTCGGCCAGCATTCTAGCCGCCGATTTTTGTTCGAGGTTATCTTTTCGGTAGGCCATGAACACCTGAGAATAATGCACAAAATGCTCTGGCATCAGCGCAACCAGTCGTCCTTCCTCCAGCCAGGGGCGGGCATAGTGCTCGGGAAGGAAGCCAATAAACGGCCCATGCAGGATCATCATCGCGGATTCTTCCACATTGCAGACCGTCGCAATCACACTCTCATGATCTTGGGCAATAAAGGCGAATTCGCGCTTCTGCATAAAATGGCGCACCACTTTTTTCTCATTAACAATCGTGTTGGCAAGTTCCCGACGATCTTTCACTCCTGCCAGTCGGTGATCTGGCCGACATACCAGCACATCCCGCTCGAAATACAGCGGTTCATAAGTGAGATCACTGTGGTGTTGATCAAAGATACCAATGCCAATATCCAGACTATTGTTGATCAAGCCTTTTTCGATGGCTTCGGGCGAAAGCACTTCGATTGTCAAATTGGTGGGCTTGTCTGGCTGGTAGGTACTGTAAAACCAGGATAATGCCCGGTGTAATGGGCAGGTGTCATCCGTTGCCAGGTTATCGATAATGCCAAGATGAATGGCATCCTTCTGGCTGTTGCGCAGCTGCTGCGTTTTGGCTTGAAAACTTTTTACGGCGGCGAAAAACTCCACCATGGTCTGATGAAAAACTTCACCTTTTTGCGTCAAGCGAAAGCCACTACGGCCACGCTGGCAGAGGCGGAATCCAACCCGTGCTTCCAATTGGTTCATATGGTTGCTAATGGTGGATGTACTGATGTTCAGCTCTTCCTGAGCGCTGTGAAATCCTTTGGTTTCTACAACGGCTTGAAATACTCGTAGTAGTCGAAGGTCAATATCAGAAAGGTTCATGCTCAGCTCTCGGTAAACAGAATCGCAAGAGGACGAAGCAATATCGCGACCACAAGCCTGGAAAAGACTGGGAAATGAAAGTGACTATAAGAAAAATACTGTCTTAGTGGGCATGAGTGTAGATGGTCATTCCGTTTGTGCCAGCTTCCCTGGCGGGTCATCGCGCAACCCGCCAAAGGAGATACCTCGGAGCTTCTGGCTTCCGATCTCTGGTCAGACGACCAAGGACATTACAGGCCGCGTGATGTATACAACGTTTGCAGCAAACCCCGAACCCGCTCAGCCAGCTCGGGCACTGGGCCTTCGACCGGAATGAATGGAGAGATAGCGTTGATTGGCATTGGATTTACCGTAGGAGTAGGAACCCCCATTTCGATCAGCCATTTGCCGTATTGCTCTGCAGAGCTGGCGTAGACAATCCGTCCCAGACCAACCAGGCCATGAGCGGCAGCACACATCGGGCAATGTTCGCCAGAGGTATACACGGTTGCTGTTGCACGCTCGCTTTCTGTCATGTTGCTGGCCGCCCAGCGGGCAACTGCAAACTCAGGGTGCAGAGTATCGTCACCGGTGCCGATGTGGTTGTGATCTTCAAACAGCACTTCACCTGTTTCCGATACTAATACAGAGCCGAAAGGCTCATTGCCTTTGCTCAAGGCCGTTTCTGCCAGTACGACAGTGCGCTCAAGATGAGTCTTGTCGATATCAGTAATCATGGGGGCATCCTGTATAAATTGATTGGGTTAACGTGACCCGGCAAAGACTAGCCTGTCGAATTGATGCCAAAAATAGTCGCGACTCCATGTTTACTTTCACCAACAGCGAGGTATCGGTGCCGCCCTCGGAGAATATAGAGAGGGTTGTTGGTATATCAGCGCTGATGTGATCTGGTGTGCGGAAGGGTGAAAGGCACTTCATCCGTGCGCGTGCAATGTCAGAGACGACCGGGCTGGCAATACGACTTCCCCCCTGTTCAGGGCATATTCCCCAATCCAAGTGCCCAGCCCACTGATTGTGCTGTTTTCCAACTACCGGCTATCCATTAAGCTGTTTATCAAACCGAAGTTTGAGAGACATCCACTGACAGCGATCAAGCTCTATATATGAAAACCCCTTTTCAGCTCCGCCCCTACCAGCAGGAAGCCGTTGATGCCACGCTGAGACACTTCCGAAAATCCGACGATTCGGCGGTTATTGTGTTGCCCACTGGTGCCGGGAAGAGTCTGGTCATTGCCGAGCTGGCCCGTCTGGCTCGGCGCAAGATTCTGGTGCTGGCCCACGTCAAAGAGCTGGTTGAGCAGAACCACGCCAAATACCAGAGCTACGGGGTGACGGCTGGCATTTTCTCCGCCGGGTTAAAACGCAAGGAGAATCGGCACCAGGTCACTTTCGCCAGCGTGCAGTCCGTCTCCGCCAACCTTGATCAGTTCGGGGATGAATATTCCCTGCTGATCATCGACGAATGTCACCGGGTCAGTGGTGAGGAAACCAGTCAGTATCAAAAAATCATCGATCAGCTACGGCAACGGAACCGCGCTCTCAAGGTACTTGGGCTGACCGCCACGCCCTACCGTTTAGGCATGGGCTGGATCTACCGTTATCACTACCGGGGTTTTGTTCGCAGTGAGCAGGACAAGCCCTTTGTGCGCTGCATTTATGAGCTGCCGTTAAGGTACATGATTAACAACGGCTACCTCACCCGCCCGGAACTGGTGGACGCCGCTGTGGCGCAATACGATTTCTCCGCCTTGACGCAAAACCGCTTTGGTGAATACGCCGAAAAAGACGTGAATCAGCTGTTAGGCAAACACCAACGGGTGACCCGGGCCATTATCGAACAGGTGATGGAACTGGCTGCTGAGCGCCAGGCGGTGATGATCTTTGCCGCCACGGTGGAGCACGCCAAAGAGATCACCGGCTATCTGCCGGAACAGCAAACTGCCTTGATTACCGGGGCTACCGAGCAGAATGAGCGGGACTCCTTGATCTTGCGCTTCAAGCAGCGGCAGCTGAAGTATCTGGTGAATGTCTCCGTACTCACCACCGGCTTTGACGCCCCTCATGTGGACGTGATCGCCATTCTGCGCCCAACCCAGTCGGTGAGCCTGTACCAACAGATCGTCGGGCGCGGCTTGCGGCTGGACACCGGCAAACAGGACTGCCTGGTGATTGATTACGCTGGCAACCATATCAACCTGCATCACCCGGAAGTGGGGGAGAAAAAGCCCAACCCGGACAGCGAACCGGTACAGGTGTTCTGCCCGGCCTGTGGGTTTGCCAATATTTTCTGGGGCAAAACCGATGGTCACGGCCATGTGATTGAACACTACGGGCGTCGTTGTCAGGGGTTGCTGGAACCTGAGGAAGAGGATGGGCCGGGAGCGCAGTACGAGCGTCCGCAGCAGTGTGATTACCGCTTCCGCTTCAAGGAGTGCCCCCACTGCGGTAGCGAGAATGACATCGCCGCCCGTAACTGCCACCAGTGCAAACAAGCCATTATCGACCCGGATGATCAGCTCAGGGACGCCCTGAAACTGAAAAATGCCATGGTGATCCGCTGTGCCGGGATCACCCTGAGCAGCCACAGAGACAAACCCGATAGCAAGCTGAAGATCACCTACCACGGTGAAGACGGGGAGGAATTGGGCGAGTCCTTCGATTTCAGCAAGTCAGCACAACGCCACGTCTTTAACCGATTGTTTGGTCGGCGTTGCGGCAATAGTCAGACCCCGAAAGAGTTCAGCCGGATCGAAGAAGTGCTTGAGGTGCAGGCCCAGCTACCGGCACCGGACTTTGTTATAGCCCGCAAACAAAAACACTACTGGCAGGTGCAGGAGCGGATCTTTGATTATCAGGGGAATTACCGCAAGGCAAACGAAGTGTAGGGACGCCCTCTGTGGCGGTTCGTAACGCAAGGATACGGACAGCGCCGTTCTCCTGCTACTCCATGCCTTGGCAATATCCTGGAACAGATAAAAGCGCAAGGATGCCGGTGTCTGGCTATACAGTTCAAGACGCTCGCTGCAGGTTGAAGATGGTGATTGGTTACTTGCTCAGGTCTTTGCGGCAGCGTTGATCTAACTGTCGAATCAAATCAAGCGCTTGTTGCAGCTCTTGTGCCGTCAGGTTGTCGGATAAGGCCTCAACCCAGTGGTGTTGCCGTACATCCGCCAGCCGGTATTTTTCGCTACCTGCCTCTGTCATGACAATCAGTTTTGCTCTTTTGTGATCCGGGTTGTCTTTGCATATTAAAAGACCCTCTTTGACCAGATCGTTCACGACCCGTTGTACTGACTGTCTTGCCAGACCCATTCGGCGAGCAATGCTGGCAACAGTAGGGTTGTGTTCTTCCATTGTGATTG
This sequence comes from Candidatus Thalassolituus haligoni, assembly GCF_041222825.1. Classification (NCBI taxonomy): domain Bacteria; kingdom Pseudomonadati; phylum Pseudomonadota; class Gammaproteobacteria; order Oceanospirillales; family Oceanospirillaceae; genus Thalassolituus; species Candidatus Thalassolituus haligoni. Next base: position 4,162,271 of record NZ_CP139482.1, on the reverse strand, counting down.
CGCCAAGCACTTGCCACCGAGCGCTTGTTAATCCCAAACCGCGTACCAGGTTGTCACCTGTTTCGCGCAATGTGCCATTAAATCGGAAGATTTCAAGAATAAGATCGGTAAGTACTTCACTACGCTTCACGCGCTGGGTCATTGGTTGATTTCCTTTACGATTTTGTAATGCCACTGTATTCGGAGCGCCGCGGATAGTACTGGCGCCAGGTTCTCTGTACCAGTACACCGCTCTTATTCTACTTGAGGATGGGCACTGATACTGATCGGTTGGTGAATTGCGATGGTTTCGTGGGAGATCCCTTGGTCTAGCATGATAAAAAACTTCTGCCTTAAGCCTCGATTTTTTGGGGAGGCATACAATTTGACGTTGTTCTTGAGACTAATAATAGTCACAATGACAGTATGCTGTCATCTTTCTGCTGTAGATTAACTTACTCTGCAAAAGGGAATTCGAGTGAGTTGTAATCCAGGCTGGACAGCCCTGGTTGCTGTGACGCCTGCCCAAACTGCTTGCTGAGGAAATATTAATGAATCGTTTTTTTACTATTCTGATAACCACTTATGTTTTGTCTGGGTGCTCACAGTCTACCGAGAGCACGGTCGAGGCAGCCTCTGATGCTGCTCGCTGGGTAAAAATAGAAAACCTGGTCGAGGCTACAAAACCCGGCCATGAGTTGACCGGGACAGTCAAAGCGCGCCACGAGGTCGAGTTGGCTTTTCAGGTTGGAGGCAAGGTTGATCAGCGGCTGGTCGATGCTGGGCAGTCTGTTAAAAAAGGGGAGGTGCTGTTCACTCTCGATCTGCGAGACCTGCGCGAGTCTGTTGTGACTGCACGTGCCAACCTGAGGGCAGCAGAAGCAACGCTGAAACTTGCTGAAAAAGATCTGGAGCGTGACTATCAATTGGTAGATCAGGGCTATACCAGTCGGCAGGAATACGAGAGGGCGTTACTGACCCAGGAAGAGACGCAAGCGCGTCGTGATGTTGCTGAGGCCCAGCTGTCCCAGGCCTTGAATATGTTGGAATATGGGGTACTCAGAGCAGAGAGCGACGGCATCATACTGGATGTGTTTATCGAACCGGGAGAGGTGGTCAGTGTGGGGCGGCCAGTTGCAAAACTGGCTAAATCGGGAGAGCGGGAAGTTGAGGTGGATTACCCTTCTGGCGCATATCCTCCAGAGCAAGGAGGGTTACTGCATGACGGAGAGGCCATAGCACTGACGCGGAGAGAGATGGCCGGGGCGGCCGACCCGGAAAGCCGTACCTGGAAAACACGCTACACGATAGATCAACCACTGTCAGACCTAAGGTATGGCCAGCTTGTCAGAACACGGTTCCTGGTCAGCAACGATTCAATACCACTTTATAAAATGGCCATTTCTGCCCTGGATGAACGTGGTGAGACCCCCTTTATCTGGACAATAGTGGATGGCGAAGCAGTGCCGCTCAACGTTGATATCCAGCGTATCGACAAAGATCATGCCTGGGTCACTGGTTCAACTCTGGAAGAGGGGCTGATTGTTATTTCTAGCGGTACACACCTGCTCAAGCCCGGCATGGCAGTGCAATCACTTGATGCCAGGGGGGCGTGATGGCTTTTCCCAATCTCTCCAGAATCGCTGTGCGAGAAAGCTCGGTTACGCTCTTTTTTATTACGCTTTCCTTGGTTGCAGGCCTTTACGCTTTTACGTCTTTGGGTCGGGCCGAAGATCCTGATTTCACGGTAAGAGTCATGATGGTGACTGTTCTGTGGCCGGGTGCTGCCGCTGATGAATTACAAGATAGTGTGGTTGATCGGTTGGAAAAACGCATTCAGGAAGTGGAGGATTTGTACAAAATTGAGACAACGGTGCGGGCGGGGCGGGCCGACTTGCAGGTTGAGTTCCAGGATTACACCGACGCCAAGCATGTCCCCGATCGCTTTTATCAGGTCCGGCGTCGCATGCAGGATGAAGCATCCCAGTTACCGGACGGGGTTATCGGGCCTATCGTAAATGAGGACTTCGGTGATGTGTATTTCACCCTGGTTGCGCTGACGGCATCAGGTGTCGCGCAGCGAGAATTGATCCGGGATGCCGAGGCGATTCGGGACAGGGTACAGCGCGTTCAGGGAGTTGAAAAAGCCGAGATTTTAGGTGAGCGATCAGAACAGGTATTTGTTGATTTCGACATGACGAAGTTACAAGGGTTAGGAGTGTCTCTTACCGATATTATCGAGGCTATTCAAGCCAATAACCGACTCTTGCCTGCGGGCCATATTTCCACGGCAGGCCCTAAAGTCTACCTCCGCCTGGACGATGATTTATCGAACCTGGAGGCTTTGCAAGAGGTACCTGTCCGAATTGATGAACATCTGATCAGACTGGGTGATATTGCCACTATATCCAGAGGGTACGAAGATCCTCCCAGCTATCTCATTCGCTCATCCGGAGAGGACGCTCTACTGATTGGTGTGGTCATGCGGCGTGGAGAGAATGGCCTGGCGTTTGGTAAACGGTTAAGAGCATTCTGGGAAAACGAAAGAGTAATGCTTCCTCTGGGAATGGAGCTTGACCTGCTGACAAATCAGGAAGAAGCCATTATTGGTGCGGTCAACCTTTTCCAGGTTAAGTTTCTGGTTGCCGTGCTCGTGGTGATGGCCGTTACAATGCTGGCGGTTGGCCTGCGGGCCGGGATCGTGGTGGGAATTGCTATTCCAGTCACTCTTGGACTCTCATTTATTGTGATGCTCGCAATGGGCATTAACCTTGATCGTATTACACTCGGGGCGCTCATTATTGCACTGGGGCTGTTGGTTGATGATGCCATCATTGCCATCGAGATGATGATTGTGAAGCTGGAAGAAGGATGGGACAAGCTACTGGCGGCGTCTCATGCCTGGAATGTGACCGCCGCTCCAATGCTCTACGGGACTCTGGTAACGGTTGCCGGTTTTGTACCTATAGGATTTGCCCGCTCCAGTGTCGGTGAGTACGCAGGCAACATTTTCTGGGTATTGGCCATTGCGTTGTTACTTTCCTGGGTGGTTGCCGTTGTGTTTACTCCTTATCTGGGGGTGAAAATTTTGCCAGATAACCTGTATCACAGCTCTCATAGCAACAAGGAAGCCTATTCCTCACGTCCCTACCGTATGCTCAGGAAGCTTATTATCGGCACCCTGGCGCATCGAAAAATCGTTGTTCTGAGTACGTTTGCATTATTGTTTATATCTATAGTGGGCATGATTGGTCCAGTCCAGAAGCAGTTTTTCCCCGTCTCTGATCGTCTTGAGGTGCTGGTCAGTATTTATCATCCACAAGGCACTTCGATTGAAGCCACCGACGCTACCGTCCAAAAAATAGAACGACTGATGGAGGGCACCAGCGGCATCAAGTCCATGTCGGCTTATATTGGAGCAGGGGCTCCCCGGTTTTTTATCTCTGCCAGCCCGGAGCAGCCGAACAGTGCTTTCGCCAAGCTGGTTATCGTGGCAGAAGACATCGCAGCCCGAGACGGCTTGATCCGATTGATTCGTAACCGGGTAGCGGCCGGTGATTTTCCGGAGTCACGAGTCAGAGCTGAAACACTCCTTTACGGCCCACCGGTTGACTGGCCAGTCAGTATTCGAGTGATGGGGCCAGAGGCCAATCAGCTGCGTACTATTGGTAAAAAGGTGAGAGATATTATCGCGAGCCATGCCAACACTGAAAACAGTCATCTGGAATGGGATGAACGCACACCTGGTATCGATATTCGCTTCGACAAAGACCGGCTCCGGTTGTTTGGCTTGACGCCAGAAGAAGTTGCTTATCAGCTGCAATTTCAACTATCCGGGTTGGCCATTACAACGTTAAGGGATGGTATTCGATTGACCCCGGTGGTTGGTCGGGCCAAGGCAGAAGATATTACACAGATTCAGAATCTTGAAATTGTCAGTGAAGAGGGGCGACGCATTTCATTTAACCAGGTTGGCGAAGCGGATGTCGTCTACGAAGAACCTGTAATCCGGCGTTATAACCGGGAACCGTTTGTGGCGGTTAATGCTGATGTTCGAGGAGCACAGGCCAAAGATGTTACGGCCGACGTATGGGCAGCGCTAGCGGAGTTGCGCGCACAAATGCCAGTTGGCTATTCTTTGCAAATCGGTGGTTCAGTTGAGCAATCCTCGAAAGGCGAGCACTCCATTCAAGTGCTACAACCCCTTATGATCGTGTTGATGCTTGTTTTTGTGATGCTGCAGATGCGCTCCTTCAAAGGTACGCTGGTGGTGATATTGACGGCACCACTGGGTTTGATTGGTGCTGTGGCCGCGCTGCTGATCTTTAACCAGCCATTTGGCTTTGTGGCAACGTTGGGGATTATTGGTCTCGCCGGTATTCTGATGCGTAACACCCTAATCCTGACCCAGCAAATTTCAGATAATATGAAAGAGGGCATGCTGATTCGAAGTGCCGTCATTGAAGCGGGTGTGCAGAGATCCCGGCCCGTTATTCTGACCGCTCTGGCTGCGGTGTTGGCGTTTGTACCACTGACCATCGATAGCTTCTGGGGCCCGCTGGCTTACGTTCTTATTGGTGGCGTTTCACTGGGCACCGTGGCCACGCTGGTATTTGTACCGGCGCTTTATGCCATATTCTACCGAATACCTGATAGCGATTATTCGTAGGGGAGACCTTGGCCAGCTATCCCATTGCCGCAAGGTTGATCGGCACCGGACCTTGTTATAGCCCGCAAACAAAAACACTGCTGGCAGGGGCAGATCTTTGATTATCAGGGGAATTACCGCAAGGCAACCGAAGTGTAGAAGTGTAGTAGGGACGCCCTCTGTGGCGGTTTGTAACACAGGGATACGGACAGCGAGCGCTGTTCCCTGTGAACGATACGGCAAACATGACGTTCTTTTTCTCGAAGCCCAGCAGAAAGCGGAAGCTTCCTCTGTCTGCTGCATCCGTTCCGTTGGGTTATTCTAATAACTCGCTTGCAGTGATACATGCAGGCGGCCATGGTCGCCGGAGTCGTTACTGCCGCTGTCTCGCAGTTGCCAGCCATAACTGATCTGGGCGTTGAGGTTGGGGAATAATTGGTAACGCAGGCCTGTTCCCATGCTGTGCAGCACAAAGTGTTTTTCTCCAACCAATGGGTCGGTACTCCATGCTCGGGCAGCATCCTGAAACAGGTAGAATCGCAAGGACTCTGGTGCCCGGCTGTTGAACAGCGCCTGGGCTGGGGCAAACGGCGGTAGAATCAGTTCCTGGCTGAACAGCCGGGCGTTGTCGCCAACCACTTCACTTTCTTCATAGCCGCGTACCGAGTTGGCTCCGCCAGTGCTGTACTGTTCGCTGCTGAGCAGGTTGGCCCAGGATTTTTGGGCGGCTACTCGTATCATCCAGTTCCAGCCTTCAAACAATCCTGTCAGGGTGGTGTCTCGTGACAGGTCGAGGTTGGCGTAAACGTAGTCTGCGGTAGCGTCGGCGCGGGTTTGCTGGAAGGTGGCGTCGTTGTTATCGCTGCCGAGCCCGCCGGGCGACGCTGTCAGTTGGAGACCCAGGCGGCTGGTGCTGAGCAGTTGTTTCCAATTGCCTTGGTAGCGGCTGCGAAACTGGACGATGCGTGTCAGGTTGTCACTGATGGGGATAATGATCGGCGGTAAAGACAGTTCTAGGGTGTTGTCGCTGGCTTTGCTGTCGAGGCCGAGAATCAGGCTCTGGGTGTAGTCTGTGCCGATTTTTTGCAGCGGGATTTCGTAGTTCAGGCCCAGTTGCCAGCTTTTGCCTTCCTGATTAAACAGCGGGTCTGTGATGGCATTAATGCGTGAGTAGGCCCCGAACAGGGTGAGGTAATGCCGCCATGGCAGGTCGATCTGATAATTCCCCGAGACTGAGCGCGAGTGATGAATATCAAAATCGGTGGTCCATTGCAGCGATGCCTGATGGCCTAGTCCGAAGGCATTACCCCAGTTGGCTCCTGCGTTGAGGCGATCCATGGTGGTGGTGGCTGAGCCGTTGTTGCTGTAACCGGTAAACAGCCGTAGCGGGTATTTCTCTTTGGCTTTGATGACGATGTCGGTGGTGGCCGGTTCGCTGCCTTTTTCTACCTGGAGTGCCGTTGCCCGAAAGGGGTTGCGGTTAATGCGCTCAATATCTTCATTCAGAGCCTGGGTATTAATCTCTGTACCCGGTTGCTGGCGCAGACGCGACAGGTAGCTGTCGTCGGAGAAATAATGGGCTCCTTCGACGCGGATGTGTCCGGCCAGACTGGGCTTGATCACAATACGCACAACCCCGTCGGTAATATCCTGGGGTGGGGTGTAGACCAGTGAGAAGGGTTTGCCTTCACTGCTCAGTTGCAAACGGATGGCCATCATCATGCGGTCGAGCGATTGCCGGGACACTGGCAAGCCGATAAAAACGTGAGTAATGGCGTTTAAGGCGGGAGTATCCCAGCGGTGAGCAGGGCTGTGGTTGTCCAATTCTGTCTCATCTTCCAGTAACACTACATCGACCAGTTTATCCAGTAACTGCTGTTCATCCGGCAATGCCCCAAGGGCCTCGTTACGAAAGCGTTCTATGGCTGCGGCTGGTGATTCTGGTGGCTGCCCATCAGCTAGTGATTCTGCTTCTGCTTCTGCTTCTACTTGGGGTGGCACCGGTTCCGGCATGATGCGGTCGAGATCCTGGGCTGCTGCCGGAAGATTGATGCCCAGCGTTGATAACAATGGCAGTAGTAACAGCGCTCTGGTCGATATCCGGTGATCCTGGTGCTGGTGAGCGCGCACGGAATTCAGCAGTCTGTTGGTCATATTCAGATATTTCATGTGTCTGCCTTATCCCGGAAACAGCATGGAGGCGAGTGCGCCCACCATGATGGTGCTGTTGAGAACATCTTCTTCACCTTCGCTGTCTGTCACGCTGAACTGGCTAGTCGTGATGCTGTCACCCTTGCTGGCGAGGAGTGTGTCGAATTGTTTTTCTTGCTCGAGGTTGTCAAACACTTCAATACCACGGGCGATGCTACCAACTACGGCGGTCACCACGATGGTGACGGGTATCGCTACCAGACCGGCACCGGTGGCTCCGGTAAAGATTGACGCTTCGGCAGCAATAGCAGCCCCACCTTCTACTACTCCCCCGACAGAGACTGCGGCGTTAACTCCGGCAAAAACAGAAACGCTTGCGGTACTGACCATACCGGCGGCACCGGATGCAAACGGCATGATAAAGGACGTCAGTCCGCCAACAACCAGAGCGGTGGTTGCCCCTGCACCTCCGGCAATGGCGGTGGTGGTGGCAATGCGCTCTCCCACGTCATCTACCAGGTAGTCACCGGCGGCCTCGCTCATAAAGGTATCCCAGGGAACATCGGCTCCCAGGGTGTCGGCCATATTGCTGCCATTGGTTTGTTTGGCTGTGAGCCAGTCGTCATAGTTCTGCTGGGCATTGTCAACGATATCATCGCGGGCACTTTCCAGGTGTTCGGCGAGGAAATCGGAAAATACGGTTTCCGATTCGGTATAGGTCGCCGGATCCTTGCTCAGAAATTCAGTGCTGTAATACGCCAGGGGTTCTGCCAGCAGGGTCATGGCTTCCGGATTGTCGGCGTTGCGTTCCAGCCAGCGCTGGATCATAAAGGGCGTGACATCTTCAATACTGCCACCACTGGTTCGGGTGATTTCTGCCAGCAGGCTGCCGGATTCATAGGTGTAGGTTTCACCGGATTCCATGATGCTTTGCAGGAAACTGCTGATGATGTCGATACCGAGCTGGCTGTTGCCATCGGCGATCAGGGCCTGAATGCCACTGGGTTCACTGGAAGACGAGCTGCCATCACTGCCACTCACCACCAGGGGATCACGGGATACAGTGGGATCATCGCTCTCTGTTAAACGAAAGCCTGACAGGTCGATGCTGTTGTTGGTTTCGTCCAGACTCGGCGGATAGCTGGCCGCCGCGACATTCAGTGTGATATTGCCGTTGCTGACGTCGGTCAGTACATAGTTGGATTCGGTGTTGTAACCATCAAATACCGTAATGTAGAGCTGCAGTGTCAGGCCGTCCGTGCCAACGTCGGTCGAGGTGTAGGTGCCAGGCACCCGGCTGATGCTGGACGATTCGCTACTGCTGGTATTGAGGATCACACCACTGCCAACCAGTGTCGGGTTTTCAAACAGCTCGGCGGCGGTTGGAATATAGATATTATCCAGCGTCGGGACGGTGGGCAGGGTCGGCACCTGGTTACTGCTGACAATCTGGTAGCGAATAATCGGGAAGGCATCGTCGATATCTTCGCCGTCGGGCAGGTTGCCGACGGTGGCATCCAGTACCAGATCCTCGTTATTGAGGAAGCTGTTCAGTTCTTCAACATAATCAAAACCGAGATCCTGATCGCTGATATCCAGCGTGATAGCACGTGGCAGAATGGTGAAAACACCGGGGATGCTACCGTCGAGAATATAGTTGGTGCTGTCACTCAGATGGTATCCCCAAATACTGTAATAACCGGCATTGTCTGGCGATTCGAGGAAATCCAGCACCAGCAGGCTGGTCAGGGAATCGTCTTCGGCGAGGCCGTCACCACCGATACTAATGGCATTGATATCACTGTCGCCGTACCAGGAATACAGGGTGTTGCCACCAACGGAAAGGGTACGTGGTGTGATGACCATTTCACTGCCGCTGGTGTAGCGGATGTTGTAGTTGGGGTTGATCTGGGTGACCAGTTTATAGGTGCCAGCATCGGCATATTGATCCGGCAGCGCCGCGATCTGGATGACGCTTTCGAGTGAGTCGAAATCAGACAGGCCAACGCCACTGATGGTTATCTCATTGCTTGAGTCGGGGTTGGCATCACCGTACAGGCGTTCGACGGCGTTGGTCAGCGTCAGGGTCATCGGACGTGTCTGAATGTTCAGGCTGCCTGGATCCAGAGTCACAATGTTGTAGTTGCTGTTCTGCAATGTGTAATAACCGGAATACAGGCCGACACCGGCCGACTGGTCGGGCAGGCTGAATACCAGCAGGTCATCAATGCTGTCAAAACTGGCCACTCCCTGTGCTTCGTTAACGCCGGTTACCTCGTCAATGCGGTAAAGGTCGCCCAGTGTGCTGTTGGCGTCACCATACAAGCGGTCGAGATTGAAGAAGGTCAGGCCGATGGTGCGTGGCGTGATTTCCACCGTGGTCGAAAGACTGCTGCCGTAATCAATAGCGTAGTTGTTGTAACGGCTGCCGCGATTGAAGGTGATGGTATAGCTGCCAGCGTCAGCTTCCATGTCCGGCAGGCTGTAGGTGAGCAGGTCATCAATGCTGTCGAAGGATGCCAAACCGGTGCCAGCGACGTCGCCGCTGTAGACGGTGATCAGTGATCCATCCGGGTTCTCTTCACCATAAACACGGCTGTAACCGTCGGATATTCCCAGTACCAGTGCACGGGGTGTGACCGTCAGATTGCCGCTGAAACCCATAAAAGTGTAATTGTCAGAGATCAGGCTGGCGCTGAGGTTATAGCTGCCAACGCTGGCGGTTGTGTCTGGCATGGTGATGTCCAATACGGTATTGAGCGGGTCAAACGCGGTCAATCCATAAGACAGGTCGCTGTCGATATAACTGCCGAGGTTCAGCGCATCACTTTCTCCGTAAATACGCTCCAGTTCGGTCAGGGTAATGGCCAGTGGTCGTGCTGTAATGGTCAGTTCACCGGTCACACTGTTAACCCGGTAGTTGGAGTTGATGCTGCTGATATTGATGGCATAACTGCCGACATCACTGGCGATATTGGTGCTGGTTGTGGCAGCGGTGAATACGGTGTCCAGAGTATCTCCCGGTGCCAGCAGATCGGTGGTGTCGAGATAAAAGCGCCAGTCAGAGTCTTCTTCACCGTAGACCCGGCTGACATTGGAGAAGGTTAAATCCACCGATTTCTGTTGAATCACAAAGCTGTTATTGGCAAATGACTGCAACTGGTAGTTGCCATCCAGCACCGTCGCCTGCAAGGAATAACTGCCTGTATCGGTCGTGGCATCGGTAGGGTCATAAACACTGACGACATCGGCGGCCAAGGCTCCAAACTGCAAGCCTGCCACATTCAGGGCGCTGCTGAAGTCGATGCTGTCATCACCGTAGGTGCGAGTCAGATCAAAGTCAGAATCAAGCAGCAGTACCAGCGCTGCCGGGGTAATCGCCAGGTTGCCGTTACTGACGTTCAGGTTGTAGTTGGGGTTGGCCGAGCTGACGCTGATGGCATAGTTGCCGACGTCAGACGTCGGGTCAGCCGCAGTGTTGTAGAACAGGAACAGATCGTCGAGGCTGTCGTCGAGTTTCAGATCACTGTTGAGGGTCGTGCTGAACTCCGGATTGGCCGTGGCATATTGGCGGGTGGCGTTATCCACAATCAGCGAAATCGCTGCCGGGGTAATGGTCAGCAGGCCGCTGTTATAGGTGATGGCGTAATTGGCATTGGCCGCTGATGAGGTCGCTGACGAGCTAGCCGTCAGGCCATAACCACTTTCCAATACACCGGAAGAGGCGGTTGCGGTGGTGTTGACGACAACACCGGCAATATCGTCCTCGCTATCAAAACTGGCCAAGCCGTCCATGCTGACGGTAAACACCGGGTTGTCTTCGCCGTATTCACGGCTGACATTGTCGGCGCTAATGGTTAACAGGCGTGGCAGCACATTCAGGGTGCCGGTGCCAAAGGTCAGGTTGTAGTTACTGGCGCTGCCGGCCACAACACTGACGTTATAACTGCCAACCCCGGCCTGGGTTGAGGCGCTGCTGACAAACTGTTCACCGGTGACCACCGCTGCGCTATCGCCGTTACGCAGACCAACGGCGGTGAGCACAAAGTCCGGATCATCATCACCGTAATAACGGGAAGACAGTTCTGGCAGTATCAGCAGGTTGGCGCGGGTAATGGTCAGGGTGCCGTTATTAAGGGTGACGTTATAGTTAGAGTTGATCACATCGGCTGTGGCGGTGATGGCATAACTGCCTGCGTTTGAACCCGTGGTGGCGCTGGTGGACAGGCTCAGATTGCTCAAGACATCCGCAAGGCTGTCATCCAGTTTGTAGCTACTGGCATCGTTGAGGGTCAGTTCGGCGTTGTCGAGACCGTATTCGCGGCTTTGATTATTAGCATTAAAAACCAGCGTGGCCGGGGTAATCGACAGGGTGCCGTCAACATAGGTGAGGTCGTAATTGTTATTCATGATGCCATTGGCACTGACGGCGTAACTGCCAACATCCGAGCTGGCCGAAGCCAGTGTGGTGACATTCAGTCCATCGGTGCCGACGGCTGCACCAGAGACCTGATTACTGATCTGGATGCTGAAATCGGCATTGTCATCGCCGTATTCACGGCTGCTGTTTAGCACGGTGACGGTCGCGGCGCGCGGGGTAATGGTCAGCAACCCGTTGACACGGGTAATGCTGTAGTTGCTGTTATTGCCACCACTGACGCTGATGGCATAACTGCCAACATTATTGTAAATCCCGCTGACTCCCGTGGCCGTTACCGTGCCGATAGCGGCGGCAGTATCAAAGCTGGCGAGGTTGTCATAACTCAGAGTGTAAGCGGACAGCTCATCACCAAAAATACTGCTTTGGTTATCCGCGCTGATGGTCAGCTGGCGCGGATCAATGGTCAGGGTGCCTGATTGGTAACTGATATTGTAGTTACTGTTCACTGCCCCGGTTGGGGTAATACCGTAGCTGCCAACATTAGACTGCACTGTGGCACTGGTGAGGAAATCAAGCCCGTCAATATCGTCGGCGGTATCACCCGCTACCAGCCCGTCCAGCAGGGCGGTGAAATCCGGATTGTCATCCCCGTAGCTGCGGCTGACATTATTGGCGCTAATGGTGAGGCTGGCCGGAGTAATGTTCAACCAGCCACTGACGTAGTGAATGCTGTAGTTGCTATTGCTGGCACCACTGGCGTTGATGGCATAACTGCCAACATCGGAGCCAGTGCTGGCGCTGCTGGTGATGGTCAGGCCACTAATGTCGGTGCTGTCGTCTCCGGCCACCAGACCCGAGTACAAAACACTGAATTGCGGATCGCTGGCACCATAGATGCGTGACTGGTCGTTGGTGGTAATGGTCAGGGTTGCTGGTGTGATCTCCAGGCTGCCACTTTCGTAACGGATACTGTAATTGGCATTGGAAGCATTGGCCGGGGTAATGCTGTAGGAGCCGTTAACAGAGGAGGTGACCACCGCATTGGTGGTGAACGACAGGCCATTAATATCACTGGCGTCGTCACCGGCGGTGAGGCCGACATAGGTCGCACTGAACAGCGGGTCTGATGCGCCATAAATACGTGTAGCGTCATTGGCTTGGATGGTCAACAGGGCTGGATCAATAGTCAGAGTGCCGCTGGTAAAGCTGAAGTCGTAGTTATCGGCGCTGGCACCGTAAGGGGTGATGGTATAGGTGCCCACGTTGGAATTGGAAGTGGCGACGGTTGAGTAACTGATCGAGGTTAACAGCACGGACTCATCGTCATCATCAACAAAGCCGCTGATGATGGCAGTAAAATCCGGGTTGTCCTCGCCATACAAACGGCTTAGATCATTGGCCGTCACCGACAAAATCTGGTTACTGATGGTCAGTGTGCCGGGCTCGTAACTGACGTTGTAATTGCCATCGGTAATACCGGCGACATTGATATTGAAGCTGCCGGTGCTGCTGCCATCGGCTGTTGTACTGAACAGCAACTGGCTGCTGTAACTGCTGGCCAAATCACCGGCGACCAGTCCTGACAGGGTGGCGGAGTATTCGGTGCTGTCCGGTGTCAGGCCGTCGTAAACATGGGCGAGGTTAGCCGCCGTGACGGTCAGCTCGGCCGGGGTAATGCTGAGCGCGCCATCGACATAAGTGCAGGTGTAGTTGGCATTGGTCGCGCCTTGCGGACGGATGGCGTAGGTGCCAACATCCGATGTCACCCCCGAATCTGGTGTGGCAAAGCCCAGTGTCAGGAAGTCCTCGGCGCTGTCGTCAGCTTTCAGGCCGCTGAACGTGGCACTGAAGGTTGGATTGCTGTCGCCGTAAAGGCGACTGGCATCGCTGGCGGTAATGGTCAGAGGTGCGGCGGTGACGGTCAGCAGCCCGGTGCCGGTCTGGTAATCAAAGGCATAGTTATCGGCAACAGCGCCGCTGGCAATGATGTCATAACTGCCAACATTGGAGCCGAGAACGGCGGTAGTGGTGTAACTCGGCCCGGTGGTTAACACGGCCTCTGTTTCACCATTTTTAAAACCAGTGATCAATCCGGTCAGTGCCGGATCTGCATCCCCATAGATACGGCTAGCGGCGGTTGGGGTCACGGTTAGTAACGCCTGATCGATGGTCAAATCGGCGGCTATACCGGCAAACTGGTAGTCATAGTCTGACAACAGGATACTGCCCAGCGATACCGTAATGGCATCGCTATAAACACCGGCATTGCTGCTGGTGTTCAGGCTGGTGGTGAGGCTGGCCGTACCCGTGAACACATCGGCCACAAGGTCGCCATCCACCAGACCACTGACGGTATAAGTAAAGGTCGGGTTGTTATCACCGTAACTGCGGCTGGTCTCATTGGCGGTAATGGTTAATACCGGAGCCAGACTGTAGAGGAAGCGGTTACCGGTCTGGGTAATGCTGTTTGGTGAGTTGTTGGCCCAGGTTTTGTTATACACCGGGGTGCCGATCAAACCACCGGTGACGGTATTGGCCGGGTCATCGGAATAGATCAGAAAACGCCCGCTGCCGGTGGTGGTGACGGCATTGGCTCCGGCCTGGTTGATAAAGGAGCCGGACTGCGCTGCCAGTACAATATTCTGGTCTGCGCCGCTGGCAATGACGGTGCCAGCAGCCAGGGTCAGGTCACCCGTTGTCACCAGGCTGATGGCTCCGCTGATATTCGAAAAATCGCCGTCAACGATCAGGCCATCTCCGCCCTCTGTCAGCGAAAAATCCCCCTCAATCACACCGTTTGCAACCGTGGCTGTCAGGGTGCCGATGCGGTTATTGCTGTTGTCGATATGTACCGAACCGGCAATGCCTTCATCGAAAGTATAGCCGTACTGCTGGCGGTTATCGGTTTGGATATCGAGGGTATCGGTGACCAGGGTGCCATCAATCCGGATGTTGCCCATCGGACCGAGACTGCTGTTGGATCTTTCTATTTCAACGTCGGTGTTACGTTTGATCACCACCGAAGCGGCTGTGATCGTAGCGCTGCTGTCAACGGTGAGGTCGGCACTGTTACCGAGGTCGCTACCAAAGGGGTCGGCTTCTTTAACCACCCCCAGGCCCAATGTCAGGTCGCTGCCATCCCCCTCCAGCGAGCCGTTAATCCGGATTTCATTACCCGAGTTGAGTGTCAGGTTATTGCCGGAACTCCAGCTGACATCGTCATTGATTTCAATCGAGCTGTCGGTGACCAGCGTGCCGGGGGCATAGACATGGGAGGTGTCCAGTATGACATTGCTGGTGGTCAGCAGATTGGCCAGATCCGCGCCTGCCATAAGATCTCCGGCATTGCTGCCGATGGTCTGGTCCGCACTGGTTATGGTCAGGGTGCCGGTATCACCCGCTGTTGCACCAAGATTGGCACTGCCTCCAAATTGCAGCGCCAGTGCACCGGTAACGGCCGCCGAGCCGCCATTACCGCCAACAGTACCTGCGCTGGCATTGATCTGGCCGTCAAAAACGGTGTTGTCCTGTGCCGTAATCTGTACTGAACCACCGTCGCCGCTGGTGGCTGTGGCAGCAACATCAATCACGGCGGTGGCTGCAACCGTTGTTGTGCTGGCAATGCCATAACCGCTGTTATCGTCGCCGATCAACACCTCACCACCGCTGCCATCGTGGTTGTGCGCCGAAATAGTACCGCTGTGCTGCAGATCACCCGCTTCTGCGGTCAGCAAGACCCGGCCGTTCAGGGTGGCGGAACCGCTGGCGCGCACCACGCCGGTCTGGTTGATGGCAAGATCATAAACACTGCCTCCGGCTGCTTTCAGTTCAGCCTGGGCCGCTGCAATCACTCCGCTATTTTCAACGCCGGTAAGGTTGCTGTCAGCAGCAACGGCGGCGCGGATCAGAATATGGCTGTCGGCATTGGGGCGGAAGATAATGTTGTCACCCGCTGCCAGCGCGGCGACACCTTCGGGTGCCGAAAGGCTGCCTTCGTTGCGCACCTGATAGGCAATCAGAATCACATCACCACTGGCTGCCGTGATCTCCCCCAGGTTGATCACACTGGCCAGTGAGTTGCCGGAGAACTCCAGATCGTCACCGGCCATAAACAGCTCGTCGCTGACATCCAGTGCCGAAGCCAGAAACTCGGCGGTGTTGATATGGGCACCGGCTCCCACCAGGACGCCGTTGGGATTGATCAGGTAGACCCGGCCGTTGGCCTGCAGCTGCCCCAGTAATTCCGATGGATTGGCACCGCTGACCCGGTTCAGCGCCACGCTGTTGCTGCTGAGCTGGTCAAAAATTACCGTGGCATCGGCACCAATGCTGAAACTGTCCCAGTTGGTGACCATACGGTCCGTCAGCTGCTCCACCGTCAGGGTATTGCCACTGCTGGAAATGTTGCCAGTACCGTTGGTAATAACACCCCCGCCGGGCAATACATCGGCAAACACTTGCAGTGGCAGTAACAGAACGCTGGCGGCGGCTGACAGGGCAATTCCCCGGCTGCTGCCTTTACCCGGCGAGCGTTTGCCCGAGGCACTGGCCAACTCACTGACCACTACGGTGGATTGCCGGGCATGAGACCAAATAATGCGAAAGACAGTATTCATAAGAGTGTCCGTATATCTGTATAGCAGTACCGGCAATAGGCTGTACCGCTGTTATCCGACTGACAGATACTGACTGGAAGCGCGTTCCGGCTGGCCATACAAAGGGCAGCCAGACGCCAGCAGCAGCGCCGCAACGCATAAAGAGAAGTGTTTGTCGATTGGTGGAGGAAACTATCAAGAGGCTCTGGTACGAACTATCCCATTTCCGCAAAGCACGTATTCGAGGCCGAATCAGCCCAGTGCGCAGCGCAAGGTCGAGGACGGAGATTCACCAAACAGGGCGGCGTAGTCGCGGGAAAAGCGGCCAAGATGCCAGAAATGCCAGTGCATGGCGGCCTCGGTCACCGTGATACCAGCATGGGATGGATTGCGCAGCAGGTTGCGTACCCGGTTGAGCCGGAATATGCGCAGATAAGTATTGGGCGAAAGCCCCAGCTGGGCTTTGAAGCTGTATTGCAGAGTGCGTTCACTGACGCCGGTTTCACGGCAGAGATCAATAATACCGGGGCAGGAGCGGGCATTGGGGACGGATTCAAGGTAGGTGCTGACATGATGAACCAGGTGTGCTGCCCGGCGGCGGGTATCAATGGCTGAGAAGGGAATCGCCGTAGGGGGCTGCGATGACTGCAACATCATCAGCAGGGTTTCGGTTATATAACGTTCCACACCGTTATGGGTCAGGTGATGGTTGCCAGACGACAGCTGCGTCAGAAGCTGGTTGATATGCTGATCAAGAAGATTCTGCCCGAGTGTTTCAAAACACAGCAACTCTGGGTTGTAATGTCTGTCCCAGCGCTGAGGGTCAAGCAACAGGGTCTGCTGCTGGAAATATTCCTGATCCAGACGGAAATACACCGTCTCGGCCTCACCGCCCACCTGCACATCCACTTCGGTTCCGGCCGGAATCAAAAACAGAGCCTGATGGCTGGCCTGATGTTCAGAAACCCTGGCGGAATCCGTCGAACCCCTGACATAAGACAGAGTGCAGGACTTTTCATCCATAATGCCGCGCTTGTGAACCGTACAGTTCTGGCGTTCGATCACCATCTTGATGCCTGGCAGATTCAGCTCTTGATAGTGACCGGAATAACTGCCACTGCTGATCTGATCTATGGTTACTGGCAACCAGTCCTGAGCCGACGCCTGCTCGGAAGCATCGGCAAGTTGCAGGTCACGGAAGTGGGTATCGTTTGTGATGATCAGGGATAAAGGGTTTTCCGCAGTGTTCAGATAATCGCTGTTATCGTTCAATGCCTGCGGGTCTTGAGGCCGATGTCTCTGGCTGCTGTCTTTGTGGAAGCAATCACTCAGAGGGACGTTGTTCGAAGCGGAATGTGTCATGGAATTATCTATGTGTTCAGCCATTTGGCATGGGCTAATCCACCATGACTGCAAATCTACAACATGGCATTCACGAGCTGGCCAGCATATCCCTCAGCAAAGACGTGTCAATTAATGGCAGGGTATATGGCCTGTGTGGGGGAAATGTCAGTCCCGGTATATGAACTGGGTCCGGTTTCGGGGATCTTTTGAATTCCGCCGGGTGCGCCCTGCCGCTCACCATTGCCTGGTTCTGACAACCTGCAGGCTCTTGCGCAGAGCGGTGCAGCGTTATTCAGAGTGTCCCGGAAAAAACCGGTCGTGGGTCTGCATCCTGACCCTGATTGCAAAGTATTGACCCGGTGCGCGGCAAACCTCAGCCTTCTGGCCGGGGCAGGCGTCCTTTCGGCGGTCAAAGACCGGCGAGCGTTAGCGAGAGGCAGGGGAGGATGTTACTAACTCATGTTCAGCGGGTAATATGTCAGAGAGACGTTCAGCCTGATGCCCGTAGCGGGCATTGAGGTATAAGGGCTTTGTGGTCCCATAGCCAATGTATGCCAGAACACAGTCGGCTGTTTGCTATCGGAATCGTCAGATATTGGTGTGTTGTTCAGGGGGTGAGTATGAGTGTTACAACTGGCGGCTGTCTGTGTGGACAGGTTCGATATCAGATCAGCGCAGAACCAGGCCCGTCGCGGATTTGCTGGTGCCGGGATTGCCAGCGCATTGCCGCTAACGGCACGGCCAATGTGGTTTTCCCGACCGATAAAATCGCAGTAACTGGAGTCGTGAGCCGTTTTATACGGGTAGCGGACAGCGGCAACGAAGTAACAATGGGGTTTTGTAACCAGTGTGGCACCCAGCTGTTTTCGGATTCCACCGGCCGTATGGGGCTTACCGTTGTCAGAATGGGCACGCTGGATAATCCTTCAGCAATCAGGCCGTCATCGAATATCTGGTGTTCCAGTGCGCCGACCTGGGCCAGTATTGACAAGTCGCTGGAAATCCGGGAATTCGGGCCTGCACCTGCCAAGTGAGACTCTGATTGCCGGGGCAAGTTGGGCCGGTTGGGCAAAAAGGATGCAATAGCATCAGAAGGACAGGGCTGAAGAGGATTCCTCTCCAGTCCTTATTTACCAAATACTATTGTGCGGGCGCTCTTGTATCACATAAGAGAAACGAAATATTGCAGGAGGAGGTATTCCTGACCTGAGCGTAATGTATGAGAGAATTTATTCCCGATCCTGAATCGTAATAATCAGATCCATTGTAGGAGGGAATTTATTCCCGACCCTGACCGTAATAATCAGATCCATTGCAGGAGGGAATTTATTCCCGATCCTGAACGTAATAATCAGATCCATTGCAGGAGGGAATTTATTTCCGATCTGAGCTGCGCGTTGGATGTCGCGGTCTTTGCCAGGTGCTCGATAACGCAGATAAATTCAACAGTCTCATCTTCTTGGGGTTCCGCAAACCGCTAAATCTGCCTCAATACGGACTATTGCTCATGGCCCTGCTCCTGCCGAAAAAGTTGTTTTAACCGGTGTATGTCAATGCCAGGAAGAATTCTGTGCTGAATGGCTTGCTCGTTTTGACGGCGGTTGTTAGCGTAAGTGCCTGAAATCCGTGATATTGATGTTTGACTGGATTGCTTTGCCTGGTTGAATAGCAGGCAATCCGGGCATGCGTATTTGATGATTGACGGCTCGTTCAGTGATAAGGGTGTTTTTAATAAACATCCTGTGGTTATCTCTGTTTTGCAATAAAATGAGCCGCCGACAAAATGCAAACGCTCGAAAATAAAACTGTTGATGGATAGATTTTTTAATTTAATGGGAGCATTAAATGGCATATGCAAAAAATGGACTGGCAGCTTTGACGATTTTATTGTCTGCGTGTGGTACTTTGACCGAGAAACCAAAAGTATCTATGTATGAAGAGCCAGCAAATGGCGAATTTGCGTCAATTGAATTTGAAAACTCCGAACCTTTTATATATGAAAATGGAAAGCCAAGTACAAATTATTTTTCTGTAATCAAGTGGACTGCTGGTACTTTCAAGGATAAAGCTGTCAAGATCTACAGTGATTCAAATAATTGCGTTGATTACCAGGTTCTGGATTTGAAAAAGAAGAGTAGTTTTAATATACCTGCTGATCAGTATGTGACGTTCGAATATTCGGCTTTTGTAAATTCGGATAAGGTCTTTGTGTGGTGCCCGAATCGCATAACCTTTACGCCGGAAGCCAACAAGAAATATATAGTAAAGAATACCTTGCATGTTAATGATATCCGATTTGCTACATGTACGGCTCAGTTGTTTGACGCCAGTGAGCCTGAAAAACCTTTGCCTTTCATTTCTCGAGATGAACACCCCGTTTTTTGGGCACCAACCAGCCCGCGATGCGAAGCCAAGGATTTAGAAACGGTCAAGCTGGTGACGGAGTCCAGGGGCAATTTTGAGTGTACTGTAAAACTTGGTTCGCGTAGCTGCTAACACGTTGTTCAAGCCGACCCTGTTCACGGGACGGCTTGCCTGGGGAGCTGGTGATGACGGCCAGTCATAGCCGCCCTCGGGTGAGTAACGATAACGCGATGAGTGAAGCCCGGTTCAAAATCCTGAAATACCAGCCGGACTACCCACGTCGCTTTGACAGCTATAGATTTTCACTGTAGCACGAGTCAGGCAGAAGGCGCTGGAGAGGATGTATGCTCGTTATCCAGAACGCTTCAGCAAAGGGTGTCCGGTGGTGAACTCCCCGGCCAATAAAGTCTGTATCAATCCCGTTCCAGAGAATGCCGATCAGGCGGTGATTGATAAGGGAGTGAACTTCCCGACGCTGCAGCGCGTCATCGCAAAGGCAATTTAATCATTAGAGAGTTGGCTCAAACAAGGTTGACACGTTCCGGATGCAAACCTACTCTTCGCTCCGGTTTTCCTCGGAGAGCGGCGTTATATTTTCAGAGGAACTGGGTGGTGAATTTAGAGCTGGATCACATTTTTATACTTACCGATAAACCAAAAGAGGCGGGTGATCTTTTGGTTTCGATGGGGCTTGAAGAAAGTTTTAGTCGTGATCACAAGGGGCAGGGGACTTCAAATCGTCGATTTGGGTTTTCTAATGGAATGCTCGAAATACTATACGTACGTGATAGTGAAGAATCGAATAATGGTCCAGCTAAAAATTTGAGATTTTCTGAGCGGATACAAACAGAAAATGGTAAGCGCTCAATAAACCCCATCTAAAATCACTACTTAATTCATCCTAAGCTGTCTTCAAATTCTTCAACGAGACAGTTCATGACTAAATCCGAACAATGGCAGCAGCACATCAGCCTTTGGCGTACCAGTGGTTTATCCCAGGTCGCCTTTTGCAAACAACACAACCTTGCTATGCATAACCTTCAATATTGGCGTAAACGTTTATCGCCCGGTGCTGAGTCGGTGGTGGACAAGCCAAAGGCTTTGATTCCAATCACCGTGACCTCATCCTCTCCGGCGCGGTTAAGGTTGGGTGCACAAGCCATCATTGAGCTACCAACTGAAGCCTTACCGGATCTGTTGCTGGCATTAAAAGATCGAGGGCTTTTATATGCTTAGGCCCAGTGCAGCGGTTCAGGTATATTTATACGCAGGCACCGTGGACATGCGCAAGTCGATTAATGGCTTGTCGGCATTGGTCGAGCAAGAGCTGGAGCTTAGTCCTATGGCCAATGCCCTGTTTGTCTTTTGTAATCGCGACCGGGATAAAATCAAGTTACTGTACTGGGAGCGCAATGGCTTTGTGCTCTGGTACAAACGCCTGGAAAAGCAGCGCTTTAAATGGCTAAAGCCGACCGACAGCGCTGCCATCTGTATTGACGGCCATCAACTGAATTTATTATTGGATGGTCTGGATATTTTTAATAATAAACCGCATGAAACCTTATTTTACACTGCCATGAATTAACCAGGGTTGGTATACTCCAACCCATGAAAATACCACCGACGGATCACTTACCTGATGACATTTCTGCTCTAAAACAACAGCTTTTAGCGCAGCATCAATTATTGGAAGAAAAAAATAATCAGTTAAAAAATAAAGAACAATTAATTAACCAAAAACAATCACGCATCCAGTTTTTGGAAGAACAGATCATTCTGTTTAAGCAGCGCCAGTTTGGTAAAAGCAGCGAAAAAAGTGATCAACAAGTCGAACTGTTCGATGAGGTTGAATGCGAGGCCGGTGCCTCTGCAGTGGATACGGCCGAGTCGATAGACGCCGAGTCCTTACACTCGGAATTGCCCCTGGCTGAAACACCCAAGCCCGTTAAAAAAACATCCGGCCGTAAGCCTTTACCGGCTGAATTACCCCGTGTACGCATTGAACATGATCTTCCTTTGGCCGATAAAATCTGCGCCTGTGGTTGCACCAAAAAACACATCGGCGAAGACACCAGCGAGCAATTGGATATTATTCCGGCGGTGGTTCAAGTCTTGGTGCATGCACGACAAA
The DNA here is from genome assembly GCF_041222825.1 of Candidatus Thalassolituus haligoni. Taxonomy (NCBI): domain Bacteria; kingdom Pseudomonadati; phylum Pseudomonadota; class Gammaproteobacteria; order Oceanospirillales; family Oceanospirillaceae; genus Thalassolituus; species Candidatus Thalassolituus haligoni. The sequence goes on along the minus strand of NZ_CP139482.1, from coordinate 4,140,678 downwards.
AATACGTTTGCGAAGCCTGTGAAAGCGGCGTGCAGATGGCCGCTTTACCGGCGCAGCCAATCCCTAAAAGCAATGCCAGCCCAGGCTTACTGGCGCACATTGCTGTGGCCAAATATCAAGACGGATTGCCACTCTATCGAATGGAAACCATCTTCAAACGCATGGGCATACATTTACCGCGCAACACCTTAGCCAACTGGATGATGAAAAGCAGTGAGTTGCTGCAACCACTTTACAACCTGCTCAATGATCAATTACTTGAAAGCGGTTATATCCATATGGATGAAACCCGAGTTCAGGTCTTAAAAGAACCGGATAAAACAGCCGAAAGCCTCAGCTACATGTGGGTACGAAAAACCGGTGATCGAGAACACCCCATTATCTTATTTGATTACGCCAGTCGTCGTCGCACCGATGTGGCCAGATCGCTGCTTGGTGATTATCAAGGCTACCTGCAAACCGACGATTATATTGGCTATCACCGTATTGGGCAGCAAAAAGGCATCGTCGCACTGGCCTGCATGGCCCACGCTCGACGTAAGTTTATCGACGCTCAGAAAGTCAGCCCAAGCCCGAAAGGAAAAGTCAGTAAAGCCGACATGGCCGTGACAATGATCAAAGGACTGTACGTCATCGAAGCCGCGATTAAAGACCAACCAGCCGAACAGAAATATCAAATTCGACAAGAAAAAAGTCTGCCCCAGCTCAATAAACTCAGAGCATGGCTGGACAAAGCGTTGCAACAAACCCTGCCAAAAGGAAAAACCGGCGAAGCCTTAGCCTACCTCGATAAAAACTGGGACAAACTAACGGTCTACCTCACCGATGGGCGACTTCATATCGATAATAATCCCGTCGAAAATGCTATCCGACCGTTTGCGATAGGGCGCAAAAATTGGTTATTCAGTGACAGTCAGCGTGGCGCCAAAGCCAGCGCCATGATGTACAGCCTGATAGAAACCGCCAAAGCGAACGACCTGGAGCCTTACGCGTATTTACGGAGAGTGTTTGCCCAGTTGCCGTTATGCGAAACCGCGTAAGACATCGAAAAACTGCTGCCTGAGAATATGAAAGCGGCCGTTATTTAAATCGGTAGATGGGGTTGTTTGAGCGTTTACCTCGCAGGTGTTTATGATGGGCGGAGAAAGCTACCGGCTGAAGCAGAAACTGGGCAGTTAATGCTCAAAAAGTGGGTCAATTTTATTGGCCAAAGGTGGATCAAAATAGATGGCCATTGACAGTCATCGCAACGAACAAGTGATGGTTAACAGGAAATAAATCAAGGGCATATGGCAGGTGTCAGGGCCAAGTCATCCTTGATATTGGGGAAGCGTCTATATATGTCCCCTTCAGTAAATCCGATCGACGGAATTAAGGTAAATAGTAAGAACAAGGCTCTCAACATGCTATGACTCATAACGCCGTGCTCTGGGGCAAACTGGAGCGTAGCGTAAGTTTGTCCCTAGCAGCACTTTGTTAGGCTTTTTTATGGGGTTAGTAGAAGTCTTTGATTGCATAACCGCACGCCTTTAATTCTTTAGCTATTTCGGTTTTCCACGCCCCAAGTGGGTCCAATGCTACGTAGACAACCCCGCTAATATCGTTTGGAGTTTCTATATCACCTTTTACCAGTGAGCATACATTTTCCCTTCCAAGTTTTGCCATGAGATAACCGTGCTCGAACACCACATTTTGCCGTGCTCGATTTCTTGGGGAGATATTAGACTCGTGAGCACCACGCCCGTGATCACAGGCCGTGTAAAGGACAAGTGCGAAATCAGCATCATTTGAATAGTGCTCAATTTTTTCTATTATGGTCATTCCTGCGCTAGCTTGTTCATGCAAGATAATCGCTTCTAAACCGAGCTTTTCAATAAATCGGCTTACCTCTTGCTTTGCCTCATTGTCTCGACCATGGACGATAAATACCTTTCGTTTGTTTCTTGCAACAACTTTAGGTATGCCAGAGGGTGTATTTTGAAACTTACTGGCCTGCGGTGGAGTTGGCGTAGGCTGTCCAAACTCTAACGCATCAAGAACAGGAGTAAACTCTTCCGAAATATATGTACGGCGCTCTGCGTATGTTCCATATTTCTGTTTTATAAAACCCCAAAACGTATCAAGGTTACGGTGCTGCTTTAACCATTGAGGTAATAGCGGAGAAAGCTTTGAATTGCTCAGCAATTCGTGACGCAAAATTTCAAATTCGCGCGAATCAGCGGCTAGACCTGTCGCTCTTGACGTCAAGAGATTCACTAGGTAACTCACCTTGTCAAAATCACTCTCTAAGAATTCGATACTCAAAATTAAATTACCTGACGTGTGCAGAGTGCGTATAGAGCCTAACAGTTTATTCATGCGCATGCGCGTTTTTCTGGTGGCGTTATTTATTGCGAAAGGATGATAGGCATTTGGATTGATTGATAATTTCCATTTTCATAAAGCCATCCTCCCTGGAAAAACACGCATGCTCGTTTTTCTGTTTTAACGTGCGCATTAATTCTGCGCCCAAAACGCAAAACCATTGAACTTCATGGACTTACGTTAACAGCATCCTGAAAAACACGCAACCACTCTGGAAATACGGGCATGGATTTTTTCTCAAACATGATTATGCTGTTCATATATACAGTTATTTCAGGAGGAGTAGAACCATGGGTAAAAGTCCGTTTTTGAACCAGATCTCTCGCTTCATGCGGCTGAATGGATACAGCCTTAGAACAGAAAAAACTTACCTTTACTGGATCAAGGCCTACATACGCTTTCATCAATGCCAACATCCGAATGCAATGATCCTGTTGAGGTCATGGGTTTTCTTGATCACCTGGCATCAGACCAGCACGTATCATCGCCAGCATGAGTCATAGAATAGCCAGCGAGTTGCCTTGAATGCTCTGGTGTTTTTGTATGACAAGTTTCTCCAGCGTCCTTTAGGCGAGCTGGATTTCAATCGAGCGAATAAACCCAGGCGTCTTCCTGTCGTTTTGAATCGCTCCGAAGTTCAGGCCATTTTTAATCAACTGGACGGCCGTAACCGTCTGTTATTTGCACTGCTCTATGGCTCCGGGTTGCGAATCACTGAATGTTTGAGGCTTAGAGTCAAGGATATCAACTTCGACGCCGGATCCTTGACAGTTCACGATGGCAAGGATCGGGTCACGCTGCTCCCCTCGTCGTTACATGATCCGCTACACCAGCAAATAGAAGAATCACTACAAATTCAGCGAGAGGATAATCAACGCGGGATTGGCCCCTCCCTCCCTGGCATATTGGGCAAAAAATACCCAAATGCCTTCCGCCAATCGGCCTGGATGTTTTTATTTCCCTCCAGTGGTTTGTGTTTGCATCCCGACACCGGAATCAATTGCAGACATCATTTGCACGACAGTGTCCCTCGAAAAGCGCTAAAAATCGCCATGGCAAACAGCGGCAATGCCGTTACGGCAGAAGCTGTTTGCTAGCGGAATCCGTCAGACATTGGGGTGTTGTTTCTTACTCTTCTTGCGGGCGTAACGCAGACCTGGCGGGACATGCCTTGCTCAACGTTCAAGCAGACATGTCCCACTAGTCGATCACATCCTGGAAGGGGGCGGATCAGGAGGTAGGTAAAATCAGAACACTCTGACAATTCGCAGCTGGAACTGGGTGTCTTGCTTGATGCCTTGTTTTACTTCCAGATCTTTGCCAAATAATCCCTGTAGTTGCCATTGCGGCGCGACAAAGTGGCTGATGGTTGCCCGCAGGTAAGTGGTCGACTGTGAGTCGTTCTGGCTGACGCCATTGATGCGACGTTCTGCTCCACCAATATGGCCGAGACCGGCACCCAGCATGGTGTTGTCGTCCATTTTGTAACGCAGGTAGCTCTGCAGTTCGTAACGCATGCCCTGTTCCAGTTTGCTGGTGCCATTTTGGTAGTCATTGTTGGCACTGTACCAGGAAGCATCTGCCGCAGAATCCAGTGCCCAATGGGCATTGAAGTGGCGAATGTAGGTCGATTGCAGCAGCAAGCGCCAGCGATTTTCCCCCATGTTCAGCTCCTGGCTCTTGTCGTAGTTGCCGCTCGGGGTGTACAGAAAGGGTGCCAGTGCCAAGACGTCCTTGTTGGCTGTGTTGAGTGTCCATTTGAACGGCAGGCCCAGTATGGCATCGCCCTGACCATCGGCGTCACCCAATACATTGGCCTCTCCAGAGGTGGTCAGCGAGCCGTAGGGCACCACAATTTGTGGCTCCATCATGACGCCATTGGACAGTTCAATGTTGTGTAGCAAGCGGACAATGGCCACCTGGGTATCCAGCTTGAAGTTGTCGGATACTTTTTTGCCCTTGTTGTAGTAATCGGAGCCTGAGGTGGTGTTGAGGTACAAAATGGCCAGGTTGAGTTGGTCTGGCAGTGGCTCGTAGTCACCGACACTGATTTCCAGAGCCTGGGTTGAGACAGAAGAAAGCAATCCGGCGCTCAATAAGCCCGTCAGAGTGATTGCGTTGTAGGTGTGATTAGCCATGGTGGTTCCTTGTTTTTGTTTTTGTTTTTGTTTTTGTTTTTGTTTTTGTTTTTGTTTTTGTTGTTTTGGGCAGCTTGTCTGCCCGATGACGGCAACATTTAATAATCAGCAGGACTGCCAGCCCCAGCGTCTGGCAAACAGGCAGCCCCTCGTCGTTAGCGGTGGTTATCCATGGGTTGTGGCCAGGGCTTCGGTTGCGGTGAGATGACCGACCTTGGCCGGTGCGGTTTCTTTCAGGAACAGCGCCAGTACCATGGCGATCAGTGAGCCTGCGGAAGCAATCCACATGACGATGTCCAGCCCATAGGCATCGGCCATAAAGCCCGCCACGGTTGGTGTAATAAAGCCTCCAAACAGCTCACCAACCCCCATAATCAGACCCAGAGCCGTGGCCACTTGTGAGGCCGGGACGGTTTCAGCGGGAATGGTCGCCATAAACAGGGTGAAACAGCCGAGGCCGGTGTAGGTCAGGAACACCAGCGGCAGCATGGAATCGGCATCGGCGTACAGCAGTACCATCGGGCAGGCGGTGGCAATCAGGGTGAACAGAATCATCATGGGTTTGCGACCAAAACGGTCAGACAGCGCCGAAATTACAAAGCCCCAGATCATCCAGGCAAAGCCCAGGGAGCCCATGATGCCGCCCATGGCGTCTGGCGCGAATCCACGTGCCTGCATCAGGAAGGTGGGAGTAAAAGAAATCAGGGTAATAAACCAGGAGATGTAAAAGCAGGAGATCAGTACACAGAGCAGGATATTGCGGTTTTTCAGCAAGGCCTTGATGTCGCCCTTGCCTCCCAGATGATGGGTCGCTGCCATGGATTCATGCACATGCTTGTTGCGCACAAACAGCATGATCAGCGCGGCAATGATTAATCCCGGCACCATGGTGGCATAGAAGGCGGTGCGCCAACCGTAGTCCGTCGCCAGCCAGATCAGGATGGGGGGTGCAATGATGGCACCAATCAAACCCGGTGCAGAGGCATTCACCAGCCCCATGTTGAGGCCACGACGTTTGGGGTTGGAGGCTGCTGCCAGCAGCGACTGGGAAATAGGCAGTACCGGGCCTTCGGCGATGCCCATCAGGCCTCGGAAAATCAGCAGGCTGACAAAGGTGGTGACCAGACCCGACAGTGCGGAGCAGAGAGTGAAGGCGATGACGGAAATCACCAGAATGTATTTTTTTGACTCTTTCTTGTCGGCAATATGGCCCAGCGTCATGCCAGACAGTGCCCACATCAGTGCCAATACTGACGACAACATGCCCAGATGGCTGTTGTTCAGATTCAGGTCCGCCGCCACAAACGGAAACAGGAATGACAGTGCCAGGCGGTCGAAAAAGACGAAGCCAAAGCAAACGAACAGAATCAGCAGCAGCCGATTTTCATAGGTATTAACGTTCATGAGTACACCGTATTGTTGTTGTTTTAGTGGTCAAAAAAACCGGCCTGCCAGTCAGTACAGGGTGCGGCAGGCCGGGTCGAGCAAACATGCTAGTTAACGGACGAGTGCCAACGGGATAGAACAATCAGCCTGTCTTGTGCTGCTGAGGGCGATTGGCACAAGCCTCCAGACCAAGGATGAATTCGGCACAACGTTCGGCAATCATGATGGTCGGTGCATTGGTATTGCCGGAGACCAGCGCGGGCATCACCGAGGCGTCGCATACCCGTACGCCTGCTACGCCGTTCACTTTCAGGGTTGGATCAACCACGGCGTCCGCATCGCTGCCCATTCGGCAAGTACCTACCGGGTGATAGACGGTTTTGGCATGGCTGCGGACGTGGGCTTCCACTTCGGCGTCGGAGATGTGTTCTTCACGGGATGGACGCAGTTCGTGACTCACCAGTTCGGCCAGTGCCGGAGCGCGGAGAATCTTGCGGGCCAGTTTGACGCCGCGTATCAGGGTGTCGACATCGTCCTGTTCTTGGAGCGCACCACTTTCGAAGATCATTGAATCGACGGGATTGGCGCTGCGCAATTTGGCGAACCCGCGTGATTTTGGCCGTAAAAAACAGGGGTTGATGGAAATACCGTGGCCTTCAATCGGCTCTCGATCGACATCCCCCACCAGCGTTGGCAATACGTGGAACTGAATGTCCGGGCGGCCACAGTTGGAGGTATCAACAAATCCGCCGGATTCAACCACGTTGGAAGTCAGCAGGCCGGTTTTGAACAAAGACCACTGAATGCCGTGTTTGAGTGCTTTCAGGCCGCTGTCGTTACCGAGCAGGCTGATGGGTTCTCGGGTGCGACCGTAGATCGATACTTCCAGGTGATCCTGGTAGTTCTGGCCCATTTGAGGAGCATCGTGCAGCAGGTTTATGCCGTGTTCGTGCAGGTGATCTTTCGGGCCAATGCCCGACAGCATCAGAATCTTGGGTGTCGACAGGGCTCCGGCAGTCAGAATCACTTCTTCTTTCACGGCAATCTGGCTCAGGGCTCCGGTCTTTTTGTCGATCAGCTCGACCCCGGTGGCCTTGCGTTGGGCATTAAACACAATGCGGGAGACATAACTGCCGGTCTTGATGGTCAGGTTCGGGGCATTTTTCACGGCGGCCAGGTAGGTCGCGGCGGTACTGCCACGCTGACCATCAAAGGTAGTGGTGTGGTAAAAACCAATTCCCTGTTGTTGCTCGCCGTTAAAATCGTCGTTGTAAGGCAACCCCAGTTGTTGAGCCGCTTTGACAAACGCCAGGCTGAGCGGATGACGGAAGCGGGTATCACTGACTTTCAGCGGGCCGTCGTTGCCATGGTAAGCGCCACTCAGGCGCATATGGTTTTCAGAGCGCTTGAACGCTGCCAGCACGTTATTCCAGCTCCAGCCGTGACAACCCTGGGCTTCCCAGTCGTCGTAATCCTGCTGCTGGCCGCGAATATAGACCATGGCGTTGATTGAGCTGCCGCCGCCCAGCGTGCGTCCCTGCGGTACGTAGGTTTTGCGTCCGCCCGCTTCCGGCTGGGGTTCACTTTGGTAAATCACTGAGCGTTCGGAGCCAATCACGCGGATAAACGTGGCAGGCATATGGATATACAGGGAGTCATCGGCGGGGCCATCTTCCAGCAGCACAACCTGTTTACCGGCATTGACCAGACGATGCGCTATGACACAGCCAGCGGAGCCACCACCTACGACAATGTAGTCAGGGTTATTCATAAGATTTCTGAACTCGTTATTGTTATCTGCAAGGTACTGACGGGGTGTCAGCGACGGCTGAAACCAGAGGCAGCTGTCAATTCAGTGGAAAATTATGACGAGGGAAAAACGGGCTGGCTTAATCAGGAAAGTCGCCTGATTTGATTACTCAGGACAGGGCACTAGCCGTGCAAGGGCGGTGTGAGAAGCCTGTGGCGAGACATAACAGGACGAGTCTTTTTATAGTTACTTAACATATTTACTATGTTTGGTGGGCGTCGTAGCATGGGACGGGAAGGTGATAAAAAAATACCAATAAAAAGAAATAACAGCAGGAGGATGTATGGCACTGACCCGCTCTCTGTGCATCTCCACCAGCCAGGTTCCGGCCGCCATCAAACGCCAGTTCTGGGAAGAGCATGTACGCCAGCATGTCATTAAGGTGGACTGTCCCACCGAGTCCAAAAATGGCATCGAAGCCACTCTGGAGCAGACCGAGTGTGGCCTGATAACCATCAACCGGATTCAGGCCAACAGCCATGCGGTGCAACGCAGCCGGACCGAAATTCAAGCCGATCCCCGGCAGTCGGTATTTTTATGTCTGATGCTGGCAGGTCATGGATACTCTTGGCAGGGTACTCGCTGCGCTAACCATGTGCCTGGCGATATTGTCCTGTACGACACCACTCGTCCGTACGGTCAGGGTTTCCCGCATGATATGGAAATGCTGGTGGTCGACATCCCGCGTCAGGTGTTGGAGCAACAACTGGGGCATTGGCAACCGACTGACCTGGTACGGCTCGACCGTCATGCGCGTGTGGGGGTTTATAGCAGCGAGAATCTGTATCAATTACTGACCCGTCCCTGGCATTACAATCACCAGGGGATGAGTATTTCTGAGCAGGTACTGGATAACCTCGCGAGTCTGATCAAGACACAACAGGTGCCTGCTTGTAGCCGTTCGCGTCATGCCTTGCTGCAGCGTAGCCTGAGTTACATTGATGGGCATCTGGAAGCGGATTATCTGACCACCGAACACATCAGTGACATGATGAAAGCCTCTCCCCGACAGTTGTCACGGGCGTTCGAGCTGGCAGGGGTGACGCTGAATCGTTATATCTGGAACCAGCGACTGGAACGCTGCCGGGTGGATATTCTGGCGCAGCCGAATACCAGCCTGACGGATATTGCCTTTACCTGGGGGTTTAACCATTCCGCCCATTTCAGCCGCAGCTACAAGAAGTATTTTGGCGAAACGCCGACGGAAACCCGCAAACTCGATCGTTAGCCCGCCAACCGCAGTGAGCAAACCACCATGGCGCTGACGAGCATGGCGCTGACGAGCATGGCCGTTCGTATTGCTGGCCTATTGCTGGCCCGAACCAAAAAAGGCGCTCAGGGAGCGCCGAAAACGACTGAGTGTCAGTCAGTGAAAGCGGGTAAAATTACAGAAACAGCACTTGAATATTGGTATTGGCCAGCAGCCCTTCCTTGCCAAACTCAACCCCCACACCGGAACACTTCACCCCACCGAATGGCACATCGGGTTGAATGGCTCCATGCTTGTTATGCCACACCGAGCCACATTCCATACGGGAAGCCAGCTGGCGGAACTGTTGCTGGTCGTCGGTCCAGATGGAGCCACCCAGTCCATTCTGATTATCATTGGCCGCAGCGATGACAGCGTCGATATCGCTGAACGGAATAATCGGCAGTGCCGGGCCAAACTGCTCATGCTGTACCAGCGGGTCACTGACAGCGTCCGTCGCGATCAAGGTGATCGGAAAGAACAGCGTATCGGGATCATCCACCGGGCCGCCGAGCAGTAATTGGCTACCCAGCTCCAGTGACTGGCGCACCAGGCGGTTCACCTTGTCAAACTGCATCCGGTTCTGGATGGGGCCAAGGTCGCTGTTGTCGTCAAATCCGTCACCGACCTTGATCGTCCGGGCAAAGGCCACCAGCTCGTCACACACCTGTTGGTAAATGCTGTCGTGGACGTACAGGCGTTTCAGGGCTGCACAGGTCTGGCCGTTGTTGATAAAAGCGCCCCAGAACACACCCGGTGCGATTGCTGCCGGATCGCAATCCGGCAGCACAATGCCAGCGTCGTTGCCGCCCAGTTCCAGCGTCAGGCGTTTGAGGGTATCGGCGGCAGAGGTCATGATTTTCTGGCCAGTCGGTGTTGAACCGGTAAACACAATCTTGCCAATTTTTGCGTGGGATGACATTGCCGCCCCAAGGCTGTCGTCACCGGTAAGGCTGTTCACTACCCCGGCTGGTAATACCTCATTCATCAGTTCGATCATTCGCAGCGTTGACAGCGGTGTGAAAGGTGACGGCTTGTTCACCACGGTGTTACCGGTACGAATGGCCGGTATAATATGCCAAACCGCAATCATGACCGGCCAGTTCCATGGCGTAATAGAGCCGACAACACCAATCGGCTTGCGATGCATCTCAACCCGGCCGTTGTCGTTGTCTTGTAGTACCTCGACGGGTATTTCCAGCGCGGCGTTGTAGCGGGCCCAGGCAATGGCACCACCAATTTCAAACATCGAACCCATGCCCGCCATGGGTTTGCCCTGTTCAGATGTCAGAATCCGGGCCAGTTCTTCATGGTGCTGTTCCAACTTGTCGGCCACCCGGTGGCAGTAGTCCTGACGCTCTGCATCCGACAGACCTGACCAGGCAGGAAATGCCGCTGCCGCTGCCGCGACGGCCTGATCAAGGTCTGCGCTGGTCGCCAACGGTGCCTTGCCAGCCAAGTCGTGTGTGGAGGGGTTGATAACGTCGAATGAGGCATTGGCCGACAGGGTCTTGCCTCCCACCATGTTGCTGAAAGAATACATACCGGGTTCACCTTTTTTGTTTTTGTAGAAACAGTGCTGCAGTTTGGTCTGGCAGTTTGACTCAGCCCCAGCCCGCCAGCTTGATCCCAACGGACAGGTATTTGATCGGTTATGACCGTGGTGGGTGAGCGAGATCACTTTCCTGGTTGGATCTTTGTACTAGCTGGCACGGCTCTCGCTCAGTATCTTGTATACAAGTTTGAACACCATGGAGAAACCAATGACCGCTAGCACATTATCCCCGTTGTCGGGCTGGAATCTGAGTGACTGGGCCAAGGCGTATCAGTCGGGCCAAACCCCACAGCAGCTCTTGCCACAACTGCTGCAACAGATTCGTGAGGAAGAGTGCGACAACGGTAAACCGGTTTACGGCAGCCCCTGGATAACACTGGCGACCGATGCGGTGCTGGCGCAGCAGCTTGCTTCACTGGAGGGCAAGGCTCCGGCGTCGTTGCCCCTTTTTGGTGTGCCGTTTGCGGTGAAGGACAATATTGATGTGGCTGGTTTTGCAACCACGGGTGGTTGCCCTGAGTTTGCCTTTACCCCGCAACGCGACGCGACCGTGGTGGCGTTGCTTCGGGCTGCTGGTGCGGTGGTAATAGGTAAAACCAATTTGGATCAGTTTGCTACCGGTCTGGTCGGCACTCGCTCCCCTTACGGGCCGGTGGCTAACAGCTTCAAGCCGGAATACGTCAGTGGGGGTTCCAGTTCTGGCTCTGCCGTCACGGTGGCGCGTGGGCAGGTGGCGTTTTCGTTGGGAACGGATACCGCCGGGTCGGGTCGGGTACCTGCCGGTTTTAATCATCTGGTGGGGGTCAAGGCCACCAAGGGATTGGTCAGTACAAATGGCGTGATTCCTGCTTGTAAGAGCCTGGATGTGGTCTCCATCTTTGCTTTGAACAGCCGGGATGCCGAACAGTTGCTGGATGTGGCGGCGCAGTTTGATGCAGCTGACCCTTATTCTCGTGAGTCTGTTGCGGTGCCTCAGCGTCGTATCAAGCGTCTGGCGATACCGCTGTCGCCGCAATGGTTTGGCGATGTCGAACAGCAACAGGCTTATGAACAGGCTTGTGTGTTGGCCAGAAAACACGGTTTAGAGCTGGTTGAAAAGGATTTCGGCCCCCTATTCGAAATGGCCGCGTTGTTGTATCAGGGCCCCTGGGTGGCTGAACGCTACGCGGCTGTGGGCGAGTTTATGGAGCAGGATTTGCCCGGACTCGACCCGATTGTCAAAAGCATCGTACTGAGTGGCAAGCTCCCCAGTGCGGTAGATCAGTTTCGGGCAGAATATCGTCGCCTGGAGCTGATGCGCTACGTGACGGCCTTGTTCGACGATGTCGACGCGCTGTTTGTCCCAACTTCCCCTCATTTCCCGACCCATGCCGCACTGGCAGAACAACCGATTGAGGTGAACAGCCGCAACGGCGTGTACACCAACTTTGTTAATCTGGCCGATCTCTCGGCATTGTCGCTGCCGGCGGCGTTACGTCGCGATGGACTTCCCTTTGGCATCACCCTGATTGCCCCTGCCTGGCAGGATCGTGCCTTGCTGGCCTTTGCCAACCGTTGGGAAGCAGCACTCAAGCTGCCAGAAGCGCCTGTCTTATTGGGACGCAAGGCGGATGAGTCGGTAGTGATTGCTGTGGTTGGCGCGCATTTAAGCGGTATGCCACTGAATCACCAGCTCAGCCATCGTTCTGCCCGGCTGGTCGAGCAAACCGTTACCGCCGACCAATACCGCTTGTACGCCCTGGCGAACACCACGCCACCCAAACCGGGCCTGGTACGGGTCGGTGATGACGAGCAGGGTGTGGCGATTATCGTCGAGTTGTGGCGGCTGACAGCGGCTGCCTTCGGCAGCTTTGTGAATGAAGTGCCGCAACCGATGGGCATTGGCAATGTGGAGCTGGCAGATGGTCGTATCGTGAACGGCTTTATGTGCGAAGCAGTGGTGCTTCCTGCGGCCACCGATATCAGCGAGTTTGGCGGCTGGCGGGCTTATATTGCCAGTTTGCAGGCCGGGTAAATGGCCACTGATCAAGGTGGCAGCAGACATCAGCAATCGCGGCCGGTTAACGTTGCGGAGCGCATTTACCAGCAGCTTAAAACCGATATTTTTGATTTTCAGCTGCTACCCGGCGACCGCTTTAGCGAGTCGGAAATTGCCAAGCGTATGAATGCCTCCCGAACGCCTGTTCGGGAGGCGCTCTACCGACTCGAGCGGGATGGTTTTGTGCAGGTCTATTTTCGCAGCGGCTGGCAAGTGCGGCCGTTCGACTTTCAGTATTTTGAAGAGCTGTACGATGTTCGTACCCTGATGGAAACCGCAGCGGTTCGACGGCTTTGTGGGCTGGAAGATCCGGCTGCGCATCTGCAGGAGCTGACGAATCATTGGTGTGTAACGCCAGACAAGCGCTTGTCCGACAGTGATCAGGTGGCGGAACTGGATGAGAATTTTCATTTTCAGCTGGTGGCGCTGGCGGGTAATAAGGAAATGGCGCTGTTGCATCGCAGTGTCTGTGAACGACTGCGCATTATCCGGCGACTCGACTTTACCCAGCGTGGGCGGATTGCAGCCACTTATGAAGAGCATCGGCATATTTTGGCATTGATCGGACAGCGTCACGGCGACGCCGTTGTGGCTGAGTTAAGTGGGCATATTGAGAGCAGCAAAAATACCGTGCGTGCGATCACCTTGCAGCGGATTCAGGAAGCCAAGAGTCGTTATAACCTGAATATCCGGGTATAAATACCGGTTTGCGGTATCACTGCCGGGTAATGGTGCAAGCCGGGTAATGATGTGTGGTTGTTCGCAACGGCGGCGCGAGTGTCTTGTGCTGGTATTCAGAGAAACAAGCCCAACAGTTCATTCAGGTATTGTTGGCCACGTTCGGTAGCACGAATATCCTCTCCAACTTCCAGCAAGCCCATGGCTTTGGCCTTGGCGATTGGTTCAGCCACGCTCGCCAGTGTTTGTCCGGTACGTTGCTCAAAGCGTTCGACCGTGATACCTGCACGCAAACGTAACGCATTCATCAGGCATTCCAGCCCCATCTCTGTGCTGGCAATGTCGTTACTGCCAGCCAGGAAAGCCTTGTCGGGGTTCAGGTAATCGCTTGGCTGGCGGGTTTTCCAGCGTCGGGTCGCGTGGATCTGGCCGTTGTTATCCCGTTTGCTGACTTTGCCATGCGCACCGGCACCAATACCGAGGTAGTCGCCAAACTGCCAGTAGTTGAGGTTGTGGCGGGCCTGTTTGCCCGGCTGGGCAAAGGCGGAAATCTCGTAGTGGGCAAAACCGGCTGCTGCCAGGCGCTGCTGTCCGGCATCCTGGATGTCCCAGAGTGTCTCGTCTTCCGGCAGGGCTGGTGGACGTTTGTAGAATTCGGTGTTGGGTTCGATGGTGAGCTGGTACCAGGAGAGGTGCGGCGGGTTAAAGCTCAAGGCCGTGTTGATGTCTTCCAGGGCATCGGCTAGCGACTGTCCGGGCAGACCATGCATCAGGTCGAGATTGAGGTTGTCGAATCCGGCCGTGCGGGCTGCTGTTATGGCGGCTTTGGCTTGGGCGCTATCGTGAATGCGGCCGAGTTTTTGCAAATGCAGGTCGTTAAAACTCTGAATGCCCATCGACAGCCGGTTGATGCCTAATGTGCGATAGGCGGCAAAGCGATCCGCTTCAAACGTACCGGGATTGGCTTCCAGGGTGATTTCTATGTCGGTGGCGAATGCCAGTCGTTGCTGCAACCCCTCGAACAGTTGTTCGTAGGCCTGGGCCGATAACAGGCTGGGGGTACCACCGCCAATAAAAATGGTCTGGATAACACGCCCGTAAACCTGCTCCCGTTCGCTATCGAGGTCACTCAGCAATGCAGCCACATAGTCTGCTTCCGGCAATTCGCGGCTGGCCGTGTGCGAGTTGAAGTCGCAGTACGGGCATTTACGAATACACCAGGGAACGTGGATGTACAGACTGAGTGGCGGCAACTGGCGCATTACTCAGTTCCCGTTGTTTGGGTTGCTGTTGTGATGATCGTTGTGGTGTTCGTTGTGGTGTTCGTTGTGGTGTTCGTTGTGGTGTTCGTTGTGGTGTTCGTTGTGGTGTTCGTTGTGGTGTTCGTTGTGGTGTTCGTTGTGGTGTTCGTTGTGGTGTTCGTTGTGATGTTCGCCGTTGTTGTCCGGGTTTGCGTCGGCCTGGGTATCGGGATCGGTAGCGGGCAGCAGGTCAGCAACGGCAACGTCGAGTGTTTGTAACAAGGCTTGAACCTGAGCTTCCATCTGGTGTTGCTCGTGGGAAAGGCGGGTTTGTTCCTTATTCAGTTCGTCGTTCTGTTGCGTCAGCGTGTCATTTTTTTGTTCAGCAGCCGTCAGCGCCTGTTGAGCCTGTTCCAGGTCTTCTTGCAGCTGAAGATTTTCCAGTTGCAGATTTTCCAGGGTTTGAATGGTTTGGGTAATCTTGTTTTGTAATTGTTCGAGTATTTCCACGATGTGCTTCTTTTCTCAGATAAACAATGCACCACATAGGGTGCTGGAAGTCCCTCACCAGGCTGAAGACAGAGTGTGAAGGGGTAAAAAAAGCGTCAGGGCTGCCAGCGTTGCAGCAGCTGCTGAATGGCCTGGCCCCGATGCGAAAGAGCGTTTTTACGCCCCTTGTCGAGATCGGCGGCAGCACACTGCTCCGCTGGCAGGTAAAACAGCGGGTCATAACCAAAGCCGTTGCTGCCGGAAGGCCGGGTCAGGATGGAGCCTTCCCAGCTGCCCTGAAAAACCTGGGGCGTCGGGTCTGTGGCATGGCGCATGTAGACCAGTACGCACTGAAAACGTGCGGTGCGTTGTGCCGCCGGGACGTCGACAAGACGTTGTAATAACAGGCTGTTGTTGTCGTTATCGCCGTTTCCCGCGTTGTTCATGCTGGCAAAACGGGCAGAGTAGATACCCGGCTGGCCTTGCAGGGCGTCCACTTCGAGACCGGAGTCGTCAGCCAGTGCTGGCAAGCCGGTGATGGCGGCAGCATGGCGGGCCTTGATAATGGCGTTTTCTACAAAGCTGAGTCCGGTTTCTTCGGCATCGCTAACACCCAGCTCGCCCTGTGCCACCAGCGTGATGTGTTGTGCGGCAAAATGGCTGTCGAACAGTTGGGAAAATTCCCGCAGCTTGCCAGCATTGCCGCTGGCGAGAAC
Source organism: Candidatus Thalassolituus haligoni (assembly GCF_041222825.1). NCBI lineage: Bacteria > Pseudomonadati > Pseudomonadota > Gammaproteobacteria > Oceanospirillales > Oceanospirillaceae > Thalassolituus > Candidatus Thalassolituus haligoni. The sequence continues at coordinate 4,125,014 of NZ_CP139482.1, read as the reverse complement.
AATTTTCATAACAGCTCCTTGTCGGTCAGTCTTCTTCGTAAAAACGCTGGCTGAAGCGTACATCGAAGTGTTTGTCGCTGCCATCCGGGGCAACGTCGAGCCGGATACGGTAGGTTTCTTCTTCATCAAAGCGGAACGTCGCGATGTAATACACGGCGTTGGTTTCCTTGATTTCCTTGAACTCCAGTTCGCTTTCCTGGCCAATCAGGTTTTTTATGGTGCCATGGATGGTGGCGGTAACCGGCAGCGGCAAGACGTCGTCATTGGGGTTGTTTAATACCGAAATACTGAGGAAGCCGAGCTTGCGCGAGCGTTCTATGCCATAGGCGCTGGCGACATCTGGACTGAGAAAGCTGCTGGTCAGACCAATGTAGTGAACTTCATAGTCGCCAAACACTTTTTTTTGTTCACCACGGTCAGCCAGTACAGTCGGGCTTATCAGGGCGCTCAGGCTTAACAGCAGTGTTAAACAGGTGATCCATCGTGTTTTCATCAGGTTCTCCGGGTCAGATGATAAATGGCAATTTCTCCCAGCAGCGAAGGCCAGAAGTGAATTGCCCAGTGTTCCTGGTGATGATCGTCCAGCACGGTTTTGCTGAGGATCCGAATATTTTTTGCTACGCACAGTTCTTCAAAGTCGGTCACGGTGCACAGGTGAATATTCGGTGTGTTGTACCAGGCATGGGGCAGGGTTTCGGACATGGGCATCCGGCCCTTGAGAGCCAGATACAAACGGGTACGCCAGTGGCCAAAATTTGGGAAAGTGACAATCGCCTCGTCGCCGATACGCAGCATTTCGTCGAGCAATTCGTCGGGTCTCTCAACCGCTTGTAATGCCTGGGTCATGATGACGGTATTGATGCTGTTGTCTTTGTAATTGCGCAGGCCGTCGTTGAGGTTTTGCTCAACGACGTTGACACCATTGGCGATGCAGGCCGTGATTTTGTCGGGGTTGATCTCCAGACCATAACCGCGCACGTTTTTGTGTTCCTGCAGGTAGCGTAACAATTGGCCTTCACCACAACCGAGGTCAAGTACCTGGCTGTTGGGCTGAATCCATTGCTGGATAATGGACAGGTCGGTACGCAGGGAGGCAAGGGAGATGCTGTTCATGAACGACCCTCCAGTTCGTTGGCGATGCGATTCATATAGGCATCCAGTACCTGGTGGTAACGGGTAATGGGCAACAGAAAGGCATCGTGGCCACCATCGGAATCAATACAGGCGTAGCTGACGTTCTTGTCGGCTTCGATCAGGGCGCTGACAATTTCTTCGGAGCGTTCCGGTGCAAAACGCCAGTCGGTGGTAAAGGAGACCACCAGGAAGTCACAGGATGCATGGCTCAGGCATTTGACCAGGTCGTGATCGTAATCGCCAGCCGGGTCAAAGTAGTCGAGCGCCTTGGTCATCAACATGTAGGTATTGGCATCAAACCGGGTGCTGAATTTTTCACCCTGATAGTGGAGGTAGCTTTCGACCTGAAATTCAGGCGCGAAGCTGTAGTTCAACTTGCCTTCCTGCAGTTCACGGCCAAATTTCTGCCGCATGGCGTCATCGGATAGATAGGTCAGGTGACCGAGCATGCGTGCCTGGGTGAGACCAACCTTGGGAATGGTGTTGTGTTCCAGGTAGTTGCCATCGTGGAAATCCGGGTCTTTGGCAATGGCCTGACGGGCGACTTCATTAAAAGCAATGTTCTGCGCCGACAGCTTGGACGCCGAGGCGATCACGACGGCATGTCGCAGGCGCTCGGGATGCTGGATCGCCCAGCGTATGACCTGCATGCCGCCGAGGCTGCCACCGACAACCGCTGCCCACTGCTGAATACCCAGGTGATCCGCCAGTTGCGCCTGGCTGGCGACCCAGTCACGCACGGCAACAATCGGAAAATCGGGGCCATAGAGCTTGCCGGTTTCAGGGTTGTGGCTGACCGGCCCGGTAGAGCCCGAGCAGCCCCCAAGATTGTTCAGCGAGACGATAAAAAACCGTTGGCTGTCAAACGGCTTGCCCGGCCCGATGGCGTTATCCCACCAGCCGGGTTTGGCCTCATCCATGCTGTGATAACCGGCGGCATGGTGATCGCCGCTGAGAGCATGACAAATCAACACGGCATTGGAACGATCGGCGTTGAGTTCGCCGTAGGTTTCGTAAACGAGATCGTATTCTGGCAGCACGCGACCACTGCGAAGTGTCAGTGGTACATCTGAATGAAACTGCTGGGGAGTAACCAGACCGACGGAATCGTCAGGGATAACTTCCGGCATGGTAGGCGTATTCCTGGAGTGTATAAACTGGGTAAAGCGCGAGTGTATCAGTAAACGCGGGGAATCACAGGTTGTCGGTAGCGTCCGGCTGTTCGCCCTCGGTGGCCGGTTTGCGGATCAGGCGGGAAGCCAGTACGCCCCCTTCAAACAGCGCGTACATGGGCAGCGCCAGAATGGTTTGGGAAATGATATCCGGTGGCGTGACCAGCATCCCAACGACAAAACAGCCGAGAAAAATATACGGGCGTTTTTCGCCCAGCGCAGCAACCGTGGTAAGACCACTCAGTACCATCAAAAACGTCGCCACCGGGATTTCAAAGGCAAAGCCAAAGGCAAAAAAGATTTTCAGGATAAAATCGAGAATATTGGCAATGTCCGGCATAAACGAAATGCCATCCGGCCCGGCCATGGTAAAGAAACCAAATGCCAGTGGCAGCACCACGTAGTAGGCAAACAGAATGCCGGAGTAAAACAGCACGGTGCTTGAGATCAGCAAGGGTACGGCAAAGCGTTTTTCATTCTGATACAGGCCCGGCGAAATAAACCCCCAGACCTGATGCAGCATAAAAGGCATGGCGATCAGCACTGCCAGCACCAGCGTCAGTTTGAACGGCACCAGAAACGGCGATGCCACACCGGTGGCGATCATTTGTCCTTGAGTGTCGGGTAGCAATACTGACAGCGGTTGCACCAGAATCAGATAGAGGTCGTTGGCGAAATAGAACATGCCAAGGAACAGCGCCAGTACCACCAGTACCGATTTCAGCAATCGGTTACGCAGTTCGACCAGATGGGCAATAAGGGGTTGTTCCTGATCCTGGCTCATGGTTCGGGTTTGGTGTCCTTGGCGGGCGTGATTGGCCCGGTGGGTGTGGTGGGCAAAATGCGTGGTTGGCTATCGGCACTGGCTGGCGGGTTTTCGACGGCCGTGTTTTCAATTGCCAGATTGTCGACGGTCTGGCCGTCAGCTGCTGCGGTATTTTGCTGCTGGTTGTAGTCACGCACGGCAGCAGGCCGACGAACATCATCATCGAGAAAGGTAGCGTAGGGATCCTTGAGTTTTTCGCGCAATTCATCGGCACGCACCTGACGTTCCAGTTCATCCTGGAAGTTATTCATGGTGCGGCGCACACGGCCAATCATCAGGCCAACGGTGCGTGCCGCCTTGGGCAAACGCTCCGGGCCGAGTACCAGCAAGCCTAAAACACCCACCACGACGAGCTCAAGAAAGCCGATATCAAACATCAGGGGCGACTCTGATCCTTGTCTTTCTGCTCACTGAAATCGGCATCCTTGTTGATGCTGTCGGATTGGTCTGAAGTCAGGGGCTTGGGTTTGGCCGTCGTGGCAGCACCGTCGTCGTCCTTGTCAGCACCCTCGTTCATGGCGCTTTTGAAGTTCTTGATTGCGCCGCCCAGATCGCCGCCCATATTACGCAGTTTCTTGGTGCCAAAAACCACGATCACAATGACCAGAATAATGGCCAGTTGCCAGATGCTGATACCGCCAAGCATAAGAGTGTCCTCGTTGAGTACTCAGAATCCGGGCAGCGCACGGCCGCCCAGAATATGAAAATGCAGATGAAATACTTCCTGACCACCTTCAGCACCGGTATTGGTGATGGTGCGATAGCCGGTCAGGTTCTGTGTGGCGGCAATATGCGGAATGGTCAGCATCAGCTTGCCCATCAGGACACCGTCGTCTTCACCCAGGTCGTTGAGGTTGACGATGTGCCGCCTTGGAATCACCAGCACATGGGTATCTGCCTTGGGGGCGATATCATGGAATGCCAGGAACTCTTCGTCTTCATATACCTTGTTGGCGGGGATGTCACCTGCCACTATCTTGCAAAAAATACAGTCAGTCATGTGGATGTCCTTGCTGATGCACGACCTGCGGCACGGTTATTTGTCGCTGCGCGAGGCTTTTTCTTCCAGCCCGGACATATTGAAGCGACGGGCCAGCTCGTTAATCACGGCTTCCGGGCGTTCGCCCAGATGGGCCAGTGCTACCAGGCTGTGAAACCAGAGATCGGCGGTTTCGTATATAACGTCCTGGTTGTCGCCACTGTGCTCGGCATCTTTGGCTGCGAGAATGGTTTCGGTGGCTTCTTCGCCTACTTTTTCCAGAATCTTGTTCAGGCCCTTGGCGTACAAACTGGCGACATAGGAGGAATCTGCCGATGCGCCTTTGCGTTCGTCAAGGATGTCACCCAGGGCGGAGAGAATATCACTCATTTTGATAACAACTCTGTGAATTATGTAATACCGAAAATGACTTAGTAGATTTCTTTCGGGTCTTTTAATACCGGGTCGACGGCGACCCACTCGCCGTTTTGCCAGACCTGATAAAAGCAGCTTTCGCGGCCGGTATGGCAGGCGATACCGCCGATCTGTTTGACCTGCAAGACAATCACATCGGCATCGCAGTCGAGACGCACTTCGTGTAATTGCTGGACGTGGCCGGATTCTTCACCCTTGCGCCACAGTTTTTGGCGGGAGCGTGAATAATAAATGGCGCGGTTTTCCTCAACCGTGAGGGCGAGGGCTTCGCGGTTCATCCAGGCCATCATCAGGATGCGACCGGTTTGGTAGTCCTGGGCGATGGCTGGTACCAGCCCGCTGTCGTCCCATTTTACGGCATCTAGCCAGTTGCTGTTCATTCTGCGTATTACCTGCTGATCGACACGCCGGGCGATCAGCTGCCGATGATTCAAACATGTGTCGCACACCTTGCCGCTGTGTGCGACACATGCGTTTCAAGTGTTATTGACCGTCGCGAGCATACCGCAAGCCAGGGGGCGTGCGCAATTATTGGATCGGGCCTGCTGAGTGCCGGTGGCTCTCAGAACAAGGCATGAGGAACGCTATTGGCGTGCTAAATAAGCGACGTCAGGCCTTGAGCAGTATCCAGAGCAGCCCCAGCGCGCTGATGCTGATGCCGATAATATCCGGGATTCCCAAAGCAACCGCTTGCCACCAGACAAACAGACCACCGACGCCCATCAGACTGGCGAGAATATGATGGCGTTTTTGCTGGTTCTGATACTCCAACGCTTGCCGCAGCGCGACGATTTCCCGTTGCAGTTGTTGCTGGTTTTCGTCCATATGGTTGATTCGGGTCAGGGCGCCATGAATCAATCCCGGCATTTTTGGGGCTTTTTCGATCCAGGTTGGCAGCTGGCGCTTGAGTTCCTGTAGCGCCGCTTTTGGGCCAAAGCGGTCACGCACCCAACGCTCCAGGTAAGGTTTGGCAGTACTCCACAAGTCCAGTTGTGGATAAAGCTGACGGCCCAGACCTTCGATATTGAGCAGGGTTTTTTGCAATAAAACCAGTTGTGGCTGCACTTCCATGTTAAAGCGCCGGGCGGTACTGAATAGCTGGATCAGTACCTGACCAAAGGAAATCTCTGCCAGCGGCTTTTCGAAAATGGGTTCGCAGACACTGCGAATCGCTGCGGCCAGATCGTGTACCTTGGTGGTGGCAGGCACCCAGCCGGAATCAACGTGTAGCTGGGCGACCTGATAATAATCCTGATTAAAAAAGGCCAGCAGGTTCATGGCGAGGTAATGCTGGTCTTCATCCGTCAGGCTGCCGACGATGCCGCAGTCGATGCCGATATATTGGGGTGATTCCGGGTGCTCGCGAGAGACAAAGATATTGCCAGGGTGCATATCGGCATGGAAAAAGCTGTCGCGGAAGACCTGGGTAAAAAAGATCTCGACACCACGCTCGGCGAGCAATTTCATATTGGTGCCCTGGGCGCGCAGTTCTTCGATATTGGCGACGGGAATACCGTAGATGCGTTCGCTGACCATAACCTTGGGGCGGGTGTAATCCCAGTAAACCTCAGGAATATAGAGGTAATCGGAACCGGCAAAATTACGTCGCAGCTGGGTGGCGTTGGAGGCTTCGATTTTCAGGTTCAGTTCGCCATAAATGGTGTGGCGATAATCATCCACTATTTCCATCGGTTTCAGGCGGCGGGCGTCAGCGGAGTAGGCCACCGCCAGACGGGCCATGGTTTCCAGCAACTGCAAGTCCCGCTCTATCGTGTGTTCGATTTTGGGTCGCACGACTTTGACCACCACGTCCTTGCCATTGTGCAACTTGGCGGTATGTACCTGGGCGATGGACGCCGATGCCAGTGGCGTGGATGAAAATTCGGCAAACAGCTGCTCCACCGATTGGCCCAGTTGAGCCTCGATCAGGGCAATCGCCTGATCTTCCGGAAACGGCGGCACCTTGTCTTGCAGGCGTTTGAGTTCCTGCACGATATCTTCTGGCACCAGATCCGGTCGGGTTGAGAGGATCTGACCAAACTTGATAAAAATGGGGCCGAGGGCTTCAAGCGCCAGGCGCAGACGAGCCCCGCGACTGAGATTGGATGGCACCGGGCTTAGTCGCCATGGCGCAATCCATAACAAGACGCGTAAACCTGGCGGCAGGTGCTGCAGCGGGATCAGGCTGTCGAGGCGGTATTTGGTGAAGACAAACAGGATTTTCCATAAACGCCAGAGTCGCGACACGGTTTATACCTCTCCCACGTGTGGCTGAGCGCTGCCGTTGGTGCCATTCGCTGCCGCCGCCGCTTCCAACTGCTGGATGCGTGCCGCCACCCGGTCGGCGGCCAGTGTTAACTGGTCGATCTGGTCGGCGCTGTCATTCATTTCTGCCTGGGATACAACCAGCCCGGCTTCATCGACGGCGTAATCATGGGCGGCAGTGGCAAAGGTCTTGCCGGTTGATTTACCCCAGTTCATCAGGCTACGAATGCCTTCGCCGAGCTGGTGGGCGATCAGGCCGCCGGTGACCGGGCTGAGCATGGCTTCCCAGTCGATATCGAGTTGATCAAGCAGGCCACTGACTGCCATGGCCAGTTCGGTGTCGCCCTCAAGCGCCAGCGAACCCGACATCAGCGCGCTGGCCTTGTTGCTGGCGCGGGCTAAGGCGACAAAGTCAGGCAAGGTGCCAGTCAGGGTGACATCGGCCAGCGTCACATCGGCTGTTGCCATGTCGTCTTTAGCGGGGTCGAGGCGGGTCATGCCCAGCTGCACACCACGGTCGAGTATGCGTACAGAGAGCGTTCCGGTTCCGGTGCAGCGGATATGTATCAAACGGCCGTTATGGCGCTCCAGCTGTTGCAGGGTCGCGGGATCATATTTGAGAGCATGATTGATCGCCGCTTCCCATGGTAGGCACAGGGCGTGAGTGAGTTCTGCTGGCAGAAAAAACATCAGGGCTTGATTCCCCGGTGCAGCGCGACGACGCCACTGGTCAGATTATGGTAGGAACAGCGTACCAGACCGGCGGTCTCCATCATGCCTTTAAGGGTTTCCTGATCCGGGTGCATACGAATGGATTCCGCCAGATACCGATAGCTTTCTGCATCATTGGTAACCAGCTTGCCCATAAACGGCAAGGCCGAGAAAGAGTAAAGGTCGTACGCTTTGCTCATCAGCGGGTTGGTCGGTTTGGAGAATTCCAGTACCAGCAGGCGTCCGCCGGGTTTTAATACCCGTGCCATCGAAGCCAGTGCGGCATCCTTGTCGGTGACGTTACGTAAACCAAAGGCGATGGTGACGACATCGAAGCTGTTGTCTTCAAACGGCAGGCATTCGGCATTGGCCTGTACGTATTCAATATTGCCAACATAACCCTGATCGGTCAGACGGTCGCGGCCGACATTGAGCATGGACGAATTGATGTCTGCCAGTACTACCTTGCCCTGGGGGCCGACAATCCGGGCGAATTTTTTGGTCAGGTCACCGGTGCCTCCGGCCAGGTCAAGCACCTGGTTGCCAGGACGAACACCGCTCATCTCAATGGTGATGCGTTTCCACAGGCGATGCACCCCGAACGACATCAGGTCGTTCATCAGATCGTACTTGGCGGCCACCGAGTGAAAGACATCGGCCACCATCGCCTGTTTTTCGTCGGTAGCGACGGTTTTATAGCCAAAATGGGTGGTTTTTTGATCCGGCCGTTGTTGCGACATTGGGCACCTCCAAACGTGGTCGGCCATTTTAGCCATGCGCGCGGCGAAAGTCTTGCGCTGTGCCCGTTTGTGGCACAGCGCTATTAAATCGGTAAGTGGTTCAGTTAAACCGGTGAGTAGTTATCGGAGCGACTGATCCAGTCGAGGGCATCGGTCAGGGTTGGTGCAAAGTGCAATTGCTCCGAGTTGCGGATCGTTCCGGCCCGCGCCAGGGTTTTTAACGGTTGAAACTGCAGGTCGGCCAGTACCAGCTGCACCGCATGCTGCTGACATTGCTCAATAAAGCGGTCGAGTGCGGCCAGGCCCCCGGCATCCAGCAGGGTGACGGCATCCATATACAGTACCAGGCCGCAGATTTTATCCGTCTTGGTCGGCAGCGGGTTGTTGCTGTGTTCCAGCGCGGTCAGTAGTTCACCAAACAAACGGTCGGCAGCGGCAAAAAACAGTGGCCCGTTGATTTTATAAACGCGCCAGCCCGGCGGCAGTGGCGCAGGAATCAGCCGGCTATGGTCGCTGATATCGACACAGCGTGTCATGGCGGCCACATTCTGTACAAACAGCAGCGCTGCCAACACAATACCGACAGCAATGGCGATGACCATATCGAACAGCACCGTGAGGGAAAAACAGGTAATCAGAACCAGAATATCGGAGCGCGGAGCGGTGCGAATAAAGTGAACCAGTTTAGGGGCTTCGGAAATATTCCAGGCCACCATCAAGAGTAACGCTGCCATGGCCGCCATCGGCAAGTGAGCCAGAACGGGTGCCAGCAGGAGCAGGCCGATCATCACCACAATGGCGTGGGTCACTGCGGCCAGTGGTGAACTGGCTCCCGCGCGGAAATTGGCCGCCGAACGGGCAATCGCTGCGGTGGCGGTAATGCCTCCAAAAAAAGGCACCAGCATGTTACCTAATCCCTGACCCAGCAGTTCACTGTTGGCGCTGTGGCGGGTCTGGGTCATACCATCCAGCACCACGGCACAGAGCAAGGATTCGATAGCACCCAGCATGGCGATGGAAAACGCCGCTGGCAGTAAGGCTTGCACCATGGCCCAGTTCCATTGTGGCACTTGGCCGTTGGCATCCGCGACCTGCCATGGCCAGGCGAACTCGGGCCAGAAGGGAGGAATTCCCTGACCGGCGGAGCCATCTGGCCAGGTAAAACTGAAGCGGGAGCCGATGCTGGCAATGTCATACCCGGCCGCTTGCAGTAACAGGGCAACGCCAGTACCGGCCAGCAGTGCCGGAAGATGTGCGGGAAATCGGCGGCCGAGGCGATGCCAGCCGAGCAATACCGTCAGCGTTACCGCGCCGGTCACCAGGCTGGGCCAGTGCGTTTGGCCAAGGCTGGTCACCAACATGGTGGCCTTTTGCCAATAGTGGCCAGACAACGGCCCCAGGCCGAGGCCGAGCAGATCGTCTATTTGCAGGGTGGCAATTACAACGGCGATACCGGCAGTAAAGCCGAGGGTGACGGCTTCGGGAATGTATTCAATCAGGCGGCCAAGACGCGCCAGCGCCATGGCGATAAGAATCACCCCGGACATCAGCGTTGCCATCAGCAAGCCACCAAGGCCAAATTGCTGGGCAATCGGCAGCAGAATTACCACGAAAGCCGCTGTCGGGCCGGAAACACTGAAACGGGAACCGCCAGCCAGGGCAATCACCAGACCGGCGATCATGGCGGTGTACAAGCCGTGTTGCGGCGCGACACCGCTGGCAATAGCAAGGGCCATGGACAGCGGGATGGCGATAATACCTACGGTCAAGCCCGCAGTCAGATCCCCTGTCAGTTGCGGCAGACGATAAGGGCGTTCAAAACAGGTCTGACGCAGGGCATCGCCCAATCGCAGCGAAAACAGAAATGCACGATGTGGCACGGCGACTCTCCGGCAGCAATGGGGTACGCAGTATAACGCCGGTGCTGCCGGTTTGGGTGAACGAAAGTCAAGTATTCAGGGAATCGTTGATCTGCTGCCCGTGAGGTTCCGGCCCGGTATGCCCAACGAGTGCATACCGGGCCGTCGGCTCACATGCCCATTGCCAAGCCGTGCGGCATGCCGGTGAGGGCCGCGAGCTGGCCAATGACCATGATTTGCAGTACCTGGATCAGCAGGAAAGCAATAATCGGTGACAGATCCAGACCACCAAGATTGGGCATGGCATTACGTATCGGCCGGATAGCAGGCTCGATAATCTGGTTAATCAGAATCAATGCCGGGTTGTAGCTGTTGGGGGCAATCCAGGAGGCGATGACGATGATCACCAAGCCCCAGAAATAAATATTAAGCCACAGCGACATCAAACCAATCACTGCCCATACCAGCAGGTAACCCCAAGGCAACGAAAATTGGCCAGCGACCAGCAAGATAGCGATCATCAACAGCAGCTGGGCGAGATAGGCCAGTACCAGTGATGCGATATCCAGCCCACCAAAACCGGGAATAACCCGCCGCAGCGGAATCAGTAACGGATTGGAAAAGCGCAGAATAAATTGTGAAATCGGATTATAAAAATCCGCTCGTACCAGCTGCAGTAAAAAACGCAGCAAAAAAACCAGCAATACCATACTGCCGATGGTGTTCACCAGCAGCATACCAACTTGTGACAGGGGAGACATGCTTACTCCATTTGTTGCTTGAAAACTGCAATTATAGTCTTGTCAGGAAAAGCGCTGTTATTCGCTCAGTTCCCGGTTCATTTCTGCCGCCCGCTCTTGGGCTGCCGACATGGCCGCCTGCACGATGTCACGAATATGAGCGCCTTCAAAGGTGAATATTGCCCGCTCCGTGGTGCCTCCAGGCGAGGTGACCCGGCGGCGTAATTCGGCGGGGCCAACATCTGACTGCGATGCCATCATACCGGCACCCAGGGCCGTTTGTACGGTCAGGGCACGGGCGGTGTCTTCACTCAGACCCAAGCGGGTTGCGGCGGCGATCATCGCTTCCATCATCAGGAAGTAATAGGCCGGGCCGCTGCCTGAGAGTGCGGTGACGATGTCGAGTTCCTGCTCGTCTTTTAACCACACGGTGGATCCCGTTGCCTGCAGCAGGCGATCGGCACCGTTACGCTGGTTGATGCTGACCCCGTCACTGGCGATCAGTCCGGTGGCACCGGCTCCGAGCAACGCTGGAGTGTTGGGCATACAACGGACGATGGCGTTGCAGCCACTCCACTGTGACAGGTTACTGAGGGTAATACCGGCGGCGATCGACACCAGCAACGGCTGTCGCGTCTTGAGGGTTTCCCGCAGTGGTTGCAGAACGCCTTTCATCATTTGTGGCTTGACTGCCAGAATCACGGTATCAGCGTTACGAATTGCTTCCAGGTTGTCGGCAAAGGTCTGGATGCCAAAAGTGTTGGCCAGTGTCTGACGCTTGTCTTCGCCAGGATCACTGACCTGGATCAGCTGGGCAGACAGGTCCCCCTGGCGCAGCAGACCACCAATAATGGCGGTTGCCATGTTGCCACCACCAATAAATGCAATTTGAGTCATAGGGAATCCTTGTTGTTATCGTGAGCGTCAACGTCAGGCCACACCCGGCTGTTCGTTACGTGCACCAAAAATATCAGTGCCGATCCGTACCTGGGTTGCGCCATGGCGGACTGCCAGTTCCAGGTCATTCGACATACCCATCGACAGTGTGTCGATCGTCGGGTACTGCTGTTGCAAGTCTTCAAATAATAGCCGCATCTGTTGAAACTGGCCGACCAATATCGACTCGTGTTCGCTGGCTTCCGGGATGCACATCAGCCCGCGCAGCTGCAAGCGGGGCAGCGAGTCTACCATAGCGGCCAGTTGGGCGACCGCTGCGGGTGCCAGGCCAGCCTTTTGTGGCTCGGCACTGATGTTTACCTGAATCAGGACATTCAATGGCGCTAAATGATCTGGCCGTTGTTCGTTCAGGCGCTGGGCGATCTTGTCGCGATCCAGTGTCTCCATCCACTGGAAATGTTCGGCGACGGCGCGAGTTTTATTGGACTGCAGTGGCCCGATAAAATGCCATTCGATATCGGCCAGCCCGGCCAGGGCGGTGATTTTTTCGACGGCATCCTGCAAGTAGTTTTCTCCGAAGCGGCGCTGCCCCTGCTGGTAACATTCCTGCACCATACTGGCAGGCTTGGTTTTGCTAACCGCCAGCAGGGTAACTTCTTCGCTTGCCCGGCCACTGTTCTGGCAGGCTTGCCGGATACGTTGACAGACGTTCTGGTAGTGTTCAGCAAGTGTAGACATTAGTGACACTTTGGTTAGGATGAGTGGTCTTTCAGAGTGTTGAATACTCTGGCATATGACAATCATATAAAAGGTTGATCCATGCCGTCACCTGGCTCATATATCAGCTGTACGAATATTGTGTTGCGCCGACAGAGGAGAACAGGCGATGGATATTACCGAATTGCTGGCATTCAGTGCCAAACAAGGCGCTTCGGATTTGCATTTGTCGGCGGGCTTGCCCCCAATGATTCGTGTTGATGGCGATGTCCGCCGGATAAACGTTCCGGCGCTGGCTCATAAAGAGGTGCACTCGCTGGTGTACGACATTATGAACGATAAACAGCGCAAGGATTTCGAAGAATATCTCGAAACCGATTTTTCCTTCGAAGTGCCCGGCGTCGCCCGTTTTCGTGTCAACGCCTTTAACCAGAATCGCGGTGCCGGTGCGGTATTCCGGACGATTCCATCCAAGGTGCTGAACATGGATCAGCTGGGTATGGGCGAGGTGTTCAAGGATCTGGCTAATATACCGCGTGGTATTGTGCTGGTGACCGGGCCAACCGGTTCTGGCAAGTCGACGACGCTGGCGGCCATCATCGACTATATCAACGACACCAAACACGACCACATCCTGACCATTGAAGATCCGATCGAATTTGTGCACGAGTCAAAAAAGAGCCTGATTAACCAGCGCGAAGTACACCGTGACACTCTGGGTTTTAACGAATCCCTGCGCTCTGCCTTGCGGGAAGACCCGGATGTGATTCTGGTGGGCGAGATGCGAGACCTGGAAACTATTCGGCTGGCGCTGACGGCGGCAGAAACCGGTCACGTGGTGTTTGGCACATTGCACACCACCTCGGCGGCCAAGACCATCGACCGGATCGTCGACGTTTTTCCGGCCGAAGAAAAATCGATGGTACGTTCGATGCTGTCGGAGTCCCTGCAGGGGGTCATTTCCCAGACCTTGCTGAAGCGGGTTGGTGGTGGCCGGGTAGCGGCCCACGAAATCATGATTGGTACACCGGCGATTCGTAACCTGATTCGTGAAGACAAGGTGGCGCAAATGTATTCGTCGATCCAGACCGGTGCAGCCTACGGCATGATTACCATGGATCAGTCGCTCAAGACGTTGCTGGCCCGTGGTCTTATTTCTCGCGAAGCGGCGCGGGAAAAAGCCAAAAATCCGGATTCTTTCTAGGCCGGTGTATTTCGACGCAATGGAGTAAGCAGTCATGTCGATGGACAAGTTTCTACGATTGATGGTCGATAAAGGCGCATCGGATCTGTTTATTACAGCCGGTGTAGCGCCATCAATGAAGGTGAATGGCCAGATTTTACCGCTGGGTAAATCGCCGCTGGCGGCGGAGCAAACGCGGGATATCGTGCTCGGGTTGATGAACAGCAAGCAGCAGGATGAGTTTGAAAGCACCAAGGAACTGAATTTTGCCATTAATGCCCGAGGCATCGGGCGTTTTCGCGCCAGTGCGTTTTATCAGCGTAACGTCGCGGGCATGGTGCTGCGGCGAATCGAGACCCGGATTCCGGGTGTTGACCAGCTTGGCTTGCCCGATATCATCAAGGAACTGGCGATGACCAAGCGTGGCCTGATCCTGTTTGTCGGCGCGACAGGAACGGGCAAATCGACGTCGCTGGCGGCGATGATTGGTCATCGTAATCGTAACAGCAAGGGCCATATTCTCAGCATTGAAGACCCGATTGAATATATCCATCAGCATGACGGCTGCATCATCACCCAGCGTGAGGTCGGCCTTGATACCGCCAGTTTTGAGGTGGCGCTGAAGAACTGTCTGCGTCAGGCACCGGATGTCATCATGATTGGCGAGGTACGTTCACCGGATATTATGGAGAGTGCAGTGACCTTTGCCGAGACGGGTCACTTGTGTCTGGCAACGTTACACGCCAACAACGCCAACCAGGCGCTGGAACGGGTGATTCACTTTTTTCCGCCGGAACGGCATGGCCAGGTCTGGATGGATTTATCGCTTAATCTGAAGGCGATTGTTGCCCAGCAACTGATACCGACGCCGGATGGCCGTTCGCGTCGGGCGGTGATTGAAGTACTGATCAACTCACCACTGGCATCGGATCTGATTCGTAAGGGTGATGTACACGCGCTCAAGCCATTGATGAAAAAATCCAACGAGATGGGGATGCAGACCTTTGATCAGGCCTTGTATCAATTGTATGAGCAAGGCGAAATCACCTATGAAGATGCGCTGGCGCATGCGGATTCACCCAACGATCTGCGACTGATGATCAAGCTGGCATCGGAAACCGATGCGGAGCATCTGGTTGGCATGAGCAAGAGTTTCAAACTCGAAAACTAGGGGCGTTCTCAATTATTTGACACGGCCTGTCAGGAGGATATATCCCGTCAGGCAAGGTATTCGCTGTCACCACGATAGATCGTGGCGTTCTGGACAGGGGGTATTGATTATTGGCTGTATTCGATACCGGATACCCAGGCACCGCCAAACAGGCCGTTAAATACAATACGGCCAGGATCCTGTCCCGCCGCTCCGGCAATCACCATCATTGGTATCAGGTGTTCTTCACGCGGATGAACCAGACGTGCGTTGGGTGCCGAGACCCAGTCTGACAGTTTGCGCTCTCGTTCCTCAGGGGTTTTCAGCGCGATCTCTTGCAGCCATTCGTCAAACGGTTTGGACAGTTGTTTGCAGGCCGGTGTGCGCAGCTGACGCAGATTGTGGAACGACATGCCGCTGCCAATGATCAGAATCCCTTCCTCTCGTAAGGGCTGCAACGCCTGGCCAATTTGAATGTGCTGGGCCGGGTTCATGCTACGCAGCATCGACATTTGCAGCACTGGAATGTCCGCATCTGGAAACATCACTTTCAGTGGTACAAAAGTACCGTGATCATAACCGCGCTGGTCGTCGGCATCGGTGGCAAAGCCCGCTTTATGGAGCAATTCGGCAACCCGTGGGGCGAGCTGTGGATAACCGGGGGCTGGCCACTGGATGTCGTAGGATTCGGGTGGAAAATTGTAATAGTCATACAGCATGGGGGGATGAGGTGACGTTCCCAAGGTGATAACCGGTGCTTCCCAGTGTGCAGAAATGACCAGCAAGGCTTTGGGCCGTTGGGGCAGGGTATCGGGGTAGCGCCGCAGAAACTGGCTCAGGGCGCGCATTTCATCGTCGCCGAATCGCCCGTGCAGATCCACAAATGGCCATGGGCCTCCGCCATGGGGAATAAAAACCGTGGGCATTTTGACCGGCGACATACTGAGCTCCAGCGAATAATTCTGAGGAAAAGCGGGTAGTGCGAAAGCAGTGGCCCGAAAGTCCTGTCAGTTTACTCATAGCCAGCGTGGGACAGAATCCCGATAGCTGGTGAACTCTGTTCCAAAACGCTCTGCCAGTCGCTGTTCTTCCGGTTCGATCTGGAAGCGATTGAGGTAATAAACAAATATCGGCAGCAGCAGCAGCGGCAGTACGTGGGTGAGGTAAATCGCCCAGCCTGCGAGGTTGAGCAGCAGACCAACGTACATGGGGTTACGGGTATGGCGGTAAATGCCGGTTTTGACCAGACGGGAAGTTTTTTCCGGCGTCATCGGGTTGATAGTGGTGCGGCGGCGGATAAAACTGGTCAGTGCCATCAGATCCAACCCCAGCCCGGCAGTCACACAGCATCCCACCAGAATTTTGTCCATCAGGCCAAGCTGGGCCAGAGTGGGCAGGTTCGGGGAAATCAGCCACATAAGCAGTCCGATGAGCATGGCCACCAGTGGCGGGGGAATCAGTAATTCCAGTCGTTTCAAGCGTTGTCGTCCTTTTGGTCAGGGCAAGGGTGCGTCAGGCTGACCGCAATGTATTGTGACGAATTAACGTGACGGGTTATGGTAACGAATCCGGCATCTCAAGGTCATTCCACTTCTGTAGGGCTTGCGTGTCGCTGTGGCGGGCTTCGACCCAGCGTTCCGATACGTCTGCTCCGCTTGCGGCGGTGAGGGTTTCCTTTTTCCAGAAGGGAGCCTGGCTTTTGAGAAAATCCATAATAAAAGCGGCAGCATCAAAGGCGTTTTGACGATGCGGACTGGAGACGCCGACAAAAACAATCTGGTCTTCGATATCCAGCGCGCCAATCCGGTGAATCAGCCGCACACGCCCCAATGACCAGCGCGCTCGGGCAGCGCTGACGATGTCGGACAAGGCGCGTTCAGTCATGCTGGGATAGTGCTCCAGAAACAGACGGGATATGGAATCGTGCTGATTCAGCTCACGTACCCGACCAACAAAAAAGACCACGGCACCGTCGTTGCGATTAGTCTGGCAGAGCTGCTGGTATTCTTCGGCAACAGTAAAGTCGTCAGTTTGTACCTTGATCACGTCCATGCTCAACCTCCCGTCATGGGTGGAAACAGCGCCACTTCGTCACCGTTGTGAATAACGGCGGTTTCATCATTGATTAAGGACTGATTGATGGCGACCAGGGCCTGTCCGGCTGCCAGAGAGTCTGCGTGCTCGGCAAACTGTTGTTGCAACGCCTGTCGCAGGTCATGCACGGTGGCAGGCGTTGACAGCGTCAGGTTGACGACCGGTGCGCCGAGCTGATCGCGCAAGCGGGCGAATAACAACACTTGAATCATGATGCCTCCGGCGCTGCGGTAGTGTCGGCTTGCCAGTGGCCGGTTTTACCGCCAAGTTTTTCCAGCACCCGGATACCGCCAAGTGTCATGCCTGGGTCGACGGCCTTACACATATCAAACAGCGTCAGGGCTGCTACCGTCACGGCGGTCAGGGCTTCCATTTCCACACCGGTTTGGCCGCTGAGTTTGCAGTAGCTGGTGATACGAATCCGGGTATGATCGGGCTGTGGTTCAAATTCAACGGCGACCTTGCTCAGCATTAAGGGGTGGCAAAGGGGAATCAGCTGGCTGGTTTGTTTGGCTGCCTGGATCCCGGCGATACGGGCAACGGCAAACACGTCGCCCTTGTGGTGGTCTCCTGCCAGGATCTTGGCCAGGGTGGCCGGCAACATGTTGACGAAACCCTCGGCGCGGGCTTCACGGGTGGTCGGCAGTTTGTTGCTGACATCGACCATATTGGCTTCGCCGCGCGCGTTAACGTGGGAAAACTCTTCCGAGTGTTCCGACGGGTCAGATATTGTTTCAGACGTAGTTCCAGAGGTAGTTCCAGACATAGTCCCAGGCGTAGCGTTAGACATGGAGTGATGGCCTCAAACGTATCAGCCGCGACTATCGCACAGCTGATTGGCGGTATTTTTCAGCCGCAGTACAAAATTGCAGGGCTTGAAGCGGCTGTCCAACTGGCTGGCAATGATCTCGTCCCAGGCAGTACGGCAGGCGTTGGTGGAACCGGGCATACAGAAAATCAGTGTACCGTTGGCCAGTCCGGCAACGGCACGGCTCTGGATCGTGGAGGTGCCGATTTGCTGGTAGGAAATATGCCGGAACAATTCCCCAAAGCCGTCGATGGTCTGGTCAAACAACGGGATCATGGCGTCTGGTGTGGTGTCGCGCTCGGTGAAGCCGGTGCCGCCAGTTATCAGCACCACCTGGGTCGTGGTATCCGCAATCCAGCCTGAGACGGTGGCTCGTAGCTGGTACTTGTCGTCGATAACAATACGCTTGTCCGCCAGCTGGTGGCCAGCTTCGGTCAGTTGGCTGACCAGCAGTTGGCCGCTGGTGTCGTTCTCTTCTGTGCGGCTGTCGGAAACCGTCAGTACGGCAATATTCAGTGCTATAAATTGATCAGTAAAGGTTTTGGACATTGGAATTACTCACGTTCAATAACTGTAGGGGTGGCGCTGACCTGTTGGCTGGCGAGCCATTCTTCATGGGTATTGGTATTGGTCAGTGCTGTGGAATTGGCGGGCTGGAGCGATAAGGCCTGGCAATAGCTCAGTAGTCCTCGAATGGATTTATCGGCGGTTGCCAGTGTCAGTTGATCTTCCAGATACTGCCGGATTCGGGTTGATAACGGCAGGTAGAGCGGCAGATATTCCTGCAGGAAGTAGACGGCGCGATCGTCGGCGTCGCCAATATTCAGCAGGTAGCGCAGGGTGGCCAGATCCATCAGTGGCAAGTCGACCGGCATGACCAGTAAGGCCTCTGCTTGCGGGCAGGCTTTGGCAATGCTGAAAATGCCCGCCAGCGGGCCATCGTGATACTCGTCATTGATGTCGCTAATGACCAAATGCTGCAGGTCAGCGGGTGTTTGCAGGGTGATATGGCGGCTGATAAACAGCTGCTCCAGCCCGAGTTGCTGCATCAGGGCAACCTGGTGGTGTAGCAAACTGGTGTGGCCCCTGGCGGGTAGCATCGCCTTGTCTTGTCCCATTCGACGGGAGGCGCCTCCTGCCAGAATCACCCCGGTTGTTACTCTCGCTGTCATATCGCCTCCGCAGTCGGGGGTTTACCCCGGTGTTAGCCACCCAGCATGGCAAAATGGCGGGTCGCGCCGGTATTGCCACTTTGCAGGTAATGGGTTTCGTGTTTCAGCCCTAACAACTGTTCCAGTTCGGCCACCAGTTGCGCTGGTGCGATGCCGGGCTGCAGTAACGGTCGTACGTCATAACCTTGTTCGCCAAACAGGCAGAGA
Source organism: Candidatus Thalassolituus haligoni (assembly GCF_041222825.1). Classification (NCBI taxonomy): domain Bacteria; kingdom Pseudomonadati; phylum Pseudomonadota; class Gammaproteobacteria; order Oceanospirillales; family Oceanospirillaceae; genus Thalassolituus; species Candidatus Thalassolituus haligoni. The sequence continues at coordinate 4,105,925 of NZ_CP139482.1, read as the reverse complement.
TGCAATTTCCCCAGTGACGATATGCGCAGGCGATTACAGCTGGCACAGAAGTCTTTGCTGTAGGGCATGATCAGCCCCAGTTTGCCACGATAAGCGGAGTGGGTGAATTCCAGTGCCGGGCCGTCATGCTGGGCGCGTGTTTTGGCCTGCCAGCCTGAAGCCTGCAGCTGTTGTCGAATGGCTTCGCCGCTGACATGGTGCTCGGCGAAAAATACCGGATTGTTACCGGTTTCCATTAATTCGATAAACCGCAGGGTTACTGGCGTGTCTTTGATCCAGTCGAGGAACTGTTGCAAGCGTTCGGTATTGAATCCACGCAACAGCACGGCATTGATCTTGACGTCCAGCCCCAGGGTCAGAGCGCGCTCAAGACCCGCCAGAATTCGATCGAGATGGTGGTAGCCGGTAATGGCACCAAACTGCTCCGGGTCGAGGCTGTCGATGCTGAGGTTCAGCCGTTGCAGTCCGGCACGGTGCCAGTCATCAATCTGATCTGCCAGCCGGTAGCCATTGGTGGTGAGTGCGACCTGCTCGATGCCAGGAGTGCGGGCAGTGAGGTCAATGATCTCGGTGAGATCCTTGCGCACACTGGGTTCGCCACCGGTAATACGCACTTTGCGTGTTCCCAGTTGGGCAAATGTTTGCAGCAGTGGGGCGATTTCTGCCAGCGTCAGCGGTTCTGGCTGATCAGTTTTCTGATAGCCATCGGGTAAACAGTAGTGACAACGAAAATTGCACACATCGGTAACCGACAGGCGCAGATAGCTGAAACGGCGACCAAAGCGGTCGCTCAATCCGGGTTCATAGTGGGTCATATACACCTTTCCAAATACGGGAGGCCCGGTGGTTTCCCACAGAACCCTGGTGGCAGGGGCGTTATGCCCGCTGATCCTGTGGGATCAGTGCCACGGCTGAAGCGTCATGAGGTGTTATTCACAGCCTGTTAGAGACAGCAGCTCGGCGTTTGTAAGTTGTCAGTGTATGCGCTTTGACCGCAAATATGTAGCGACCAGAAATGGGGAGCTGGGTGTCTTGCAGGAGGGGGAGGTTGCCCGGCTGAGCAGCAAGAGTGCAGCGCCGGGCCAAACAAACGTCAGTCGACGCGGACAATCTTCATGGTATTGGTGCCACCCTGGGCGTTGAGGTAGTCGCCACGGGTGATCACAACGTAGTCGCCGCTGCTGACTTCGCCAGTTTCCTTGAGGATGGCGATGGCGGCCGGGTTAATGGCATCCGGTTCCAGTTGATCGGCATAAAAAGGCACGGTTTGCACGCCGCGATAGAGAGCGACGCGCGATTGGGTGTCTTCCCGACGGCAGAAGGCAAAGATCGGCAAGGCTGAACGCAAACGTGACATCAGCCGTGGTGTTGCACCGGTTTCGGTCAGGGAAATAATCGCCTTGACGCCGACCAGATGATTGGCGGCATACATGGCAGACAGGGCGATGGTTTCATCGATGTCGTGAAAGTCTTCGTAGAGCCGGTGCTTGGAGCGCTTGGCCAGTGGATGACGCTCGGCGCCCATGATGATGCGGGTCATGGCGGCAACCGCTTCAACCGGGTAATCACCAGCGGCGGTTTCGGCTGACAGCATAACGGCATCGGTATAGTCCAATACCGCGTTGGCGACGTCGGAGACTTCGGCACGAGTTGGCATCGGGCTGTCGATCATGGATTCCATCATCTGGGTCGCAGTGATGACCGGCTTGTTCAGCTGGCGCGAACGGGCAATGATTTTTTTCTGTACGCCAACCAGTTCGGCATCGCCGATTTCTACGGCGAGGTCTCCACGAGCGACCATTACGGCATCGGAAGCGCGGATAATGCCATCCAGTACGGCATCGTCGGCAACGCATTCGGCGCGTTCGATTTTGGATACCAGACCCGCATGGCCGCCAGCGGCAGTCAGCAGTTCGCGGGCTTCGATCATGTCATTTTCGTCACGCGGGAAGGAGACGGCGAGGTAATCGACCAGTAGCTCGGACGCCAGCTGGATGTCAATCTTGTCCTTGTCGGTCAGGGCTTTGGCGGACAGGCCACCACCCAGTCGGTTGATGCCCTTGTTGTTCGACAACCAGCCGCCAATACGAACGCGGGTATTCAGTTTGGTTGGAAAGGTTTCAGTCACTTCCAGTTCGACCCGACCGTCATCCAGCAGCAGGATGTCACCGACCTTGGCGTCTTCGATCAGTGCCTTGTAGTCGATACCGACCTGTTCTTTGTTGCCGGCATCGCGGTCGAGGGTCGCATCCAGTACGAATGGCTGGCCGATATCAAGGTGGACTTTTTGTTCAGCAAAGCGGGAAATGCGGATTTTCGGGCCTTGTAAATCCCCCAGAATCGCCACGTGACGATCCAGTTTTTTCGCCGCACGGCGCACCATGGCGGCACGGTCGCGGTGGTCATCGGCATCACCATGAGAAAAGTTGAGACGGAATACATCGGCGCCCGCTGCGATCAGCTGTTCGATTTTTTCATCTGTATTGGTGGCGGGGCCAAGGGTGGCCACAATTTTGGTGCGTCTTAGCATGAAGAATCTCCTGGGCGAACGGTGGGGTGCATGGTGTGATACCAAAGTATTATCTATCAAGAGTGGTGCGGAATCTTTACATGTATGTAACAACTGCAGTGATTTCAGCGTGTTTATACTGATTTTGCCCAGGGTTTGTTCGATTACCTGTGGCCGGTGCATTAAGAATGAATCGTTGCTCTTTTCTGGGGCGAATGTCGGTGTTTTTCGCACCTTTCTAGCGCGCAGCTGTTGTGGTTTGAACGCACGGAGGTTCTTGATACGGGTGTAGAATCGCATTACTAACGACAATGTGGACACTAAACGCAACCTTATACCTCTATCTACCCCTTCTGAAATGGACAAATTTGTCATTTTTCGAATATTGGAACCGGATGCTGGCTTGGCACCGGCCATGCAATATTCCCTCTGAGAATATTTTTGTCTGGTCAGTATTCCCGCACCCGGTGCGACTCTGACCAGTCTGAATTGGTTTGGCTAAAAAACTTACTCAATCAGAGAGGGGGAACTCCCATGACTCCAGAAGAATTGGAAGCCTTTAAAGCGGCTTTCGAAATGCACCAGGCAATGAATGTCGAGGTGTTTTATTGGTGGTGTACCGCCATCATGTTCATGATCCACGCAGGCTTCCTGGCGTATGAAATCGGTGCTTCGCGAGTAAAAAACGCGTTGGCATCCGGCATGAAAAACATTCTGACACTGGCGGTAGTGGTACCGACTTTCTATTTCTTCGGCTGGTGGATCTATAACGCTTTCCCTGGTGGTCTGATTCCTATTGATGCTTCGGGTGCGCTGCCATGGTCAACCAGTATGGGGCCTGATGTCACTGATATGGGCACCGGTATTTTCTGGGCTGCTTTTGCCATGTTTGGCGCAACGACTGGCTCGATTCTGTCGGGTGCAGTGATTGAGCGTATCCGCATGAGTGCTTACCTGATCCTGACCATTGTGGTTGGTTCGGGTGTCTGGATTCTGGCAGGTGCCTGGGGATGGCATCCAGATGGCTGGTTGCTGTTGGATCTCGGTTATCACGATGTCGGTGCTTCCGGTGTGGTTCACGCCGTCGCGGGTTTCTTTGCGCTCGGGGTGCTGATCAATCTGGGGCCGCGTATTGGCAAGTTCGTCAACGGCAAGGCAATGGCTATTGTGCCGCATAATCTGCCGATGGCACTGATTGGCCTGATGATGATTATTGTCGGTTTCTTCGGTTTCCTTGGTGGTTGCATCATCTTTAATGGCGGTGATACCGGTTGGACAACTATTTATGGTAACCCGACCAACTTGTCTGCGTTTGCGTTTAACACCTTGATGGGTTTCTCCGGTGGTGTGATTGGCGCTTATCTGGCTTCTCGTGAGCCATTCATGACCATGTCTGGTGGTCTGGCGGGCATTATTACTGTTGCTGCTGGTCTGGATGTTTATTACCCGGGTCTGACGTTCTTCCTGGCCGTTGTTGGTGGTATCACCATGCCAATGGTTGGCAAGTTTGTTGAAAAATGCGGCATTGATGACGCAGTAGGCGCAGTTGCCGTACACGGCTGGTGCGGTTTCCTGGGTGTGGTTCTGGTCGGCATCTTTGCCGCTGGTTACCCAAGTGTTCCAGAAGGTGCGCCAGATATTACTTTCTTCGGCCAGCTGCTGGGTGCTGTGATCATGTGTGTTACCGGCTTTATACCTGGCTATGCCATCTCACTGTTACTGAAGAAGATGGGCATGCTGCGAGTACCACCGAAAGTGGAAGCTGCAGGTCTGGATCTGGTGGAAATTCCCGCCATTCCTTACCCAGAGCGTGTTCCTTCTCGTGACATTGTTGAAGGCACGATTCCAGCGGATGCCGCCGGTCTGCCTGCCAATGGTGTATTGGGTAGCTGATCGACGTCTTGATTGTTTAACTCGCGGGGCATCTGCCCCGCCTGTCTTAACCCTGTAAATAAAGAGAGGAATGCATATGGATACTTCACCGATTGATAGCTGGGAAGGCGTAGGCGCTTATTTTACCTTTGCTGACCAACCTGGAATGGTGGCGTTTTTTTGTGGTCTGGCGGTCGTGACCTTTCTCGGGTTTATGTACGCACTGATCAAGCATGAGAACGACGCGTTCAACAAGCACGAAGGCTGATCCGGTCAGTCTTGATGGCAGAAGCGTCCGCAGCAGTCTGACCCCGCACGCCCGGCTTGTTCCGGGCGCTTCCTGTTTTATCTGGCAGACATTATGCACATGATCACTGTTATGCGAGTGCGCATGCGTGAGTATGTATGAATATGAAAGCGTAGTGGTTTGAACGAATGACAAGAACGAATGACAAGTAAGTGGCCGCGACCGCTGGTTAAACACACCTTCAGCAAAGACCCGTTGCTATGAGTTATCAGATATCGCTTGGCCAGCAGCACTGGCAATTTAATGACCTGAAAACCTTGTTGGCAAAGGCATCACCGCTGCGCTCGGGGGATTGCCTGGCGGGTGTAGCTGCACTCGACGAGCAGGAACGGGTTGCTGCCCAGATGGCGCTGGCCGATGTGCCGCTAAAAACCTTTCTGAATGAATTGCTGGTGCCTTATGAAGACGATGAGGTTTCCCGGCTGATTATTGACCGCCACGATGCGCTGGCATTTGCGCCGATATCCCATCTGACCGTTGGCGACTTTCGCAACTGGTTGCTGAGTGAGCAGGCGTCTACCGTTACCCTGGCACAAATCGCCCCTGGAGTGACCCCGGAAATGGCAGCCGCAGTCAGCAAGATTATGCGGTTGCAGGATCTGGTGCTGGTCGCCTCCAAATGCAAAGTCACCACACAATTTCGGAATACCATCGGTTTGCCGGGGCGCATGTCGACGCGATTGCAGCCTAATCACCCGACGGATGATCCGGCTGGCGTCGCCGCTTCGGTGCTGGATGGCTTGTTGTACGGCAGCGGCGATGCCGTGATTGGCATTAATCCGGCCAGCGATAATACCGAAGCGGTGATTACCCTAATGAAAATGCTGGACGATGTGATCCAGCATTACGATATACCAACCCAGAGCTGTGTCTTGACCCATGTGACCACGCACATCGAGGCGATGAATCGAGGTGCGCCGGTCGATCTGATTTTCCAGTCGATTGCTGGCACTCAGAAAGCCAACGACAGTTTTGGCATCAATCTGGCTTTGCTTCGGGAAGCCTATGATGCCGGCCAAACGCTGGCACGTGGCAGTGTCGGTCAGAATTGTATGTATTTTGAAACCGGGCAGGGCAGTGCCTTGTCGGCCAATGCGAATTTCGGGATGGATCAGCAAACCTGCGAAACCCGCGCCTATGCCGTTGCACGGGAGTTTAAACCGTTGCTGGTGAACACCGTGGTGGGCTTTATTGGTCCTGAATATTTGTACAACGGCAAGCAAATCATCCGCGCCGGTCTGGAAGACCATTTTTGCGGCAAATTGATGGGTGTGCCTATGGGCTGTGATATTTGTTACACCAATCATGCCGAGGCTGATCAGGATGATATGGATGTACTATTAACTCTGTTCGCGGCGGCGGGGGGGAGTTTTATTATGGGAATTCCAGGCTCTGACGACATCATGCTTAACTATCAGACGACGTCATTCCACGATGCCTTGTACGCACGTGAATTACTGGGTCTCAAACCAGCCCCGGAATTTGAAGCCTGGTTACAGCGCATTGGCATTTTTGATCAACAGAATCATCTGGCTTATGGCAATCAGAGTTTACCCGCTCCCTTTGAGCATGTGATGCGGGGAGGCCGATGATATGACCGACACCCTCCTGGTGGAAAACCCCTGGCAAGTCCTGCGCGAATATACCGATGCCCGTATTGGTCTTGGCCGTGCCGGTGTCAGCCTGCCGACGCGGGCGCATCTGGAATTCCAGCTGGCTCATGCCCGAGCCAGGGATGCCGTGCATTTGCCGCTGGATTTTGTGCAGCTGCAGCAGGATCTCGAACAGACGCTATTACAAGCCGGACTCAAGGGGCCTGTGCTGAAACTGGCCAGTCAGGCCAATGATCGACCTCAGTATTTGCAACGACCGGACTATGGTCGCCAACTGTCTGTTGCTAGTCGGGAGTGGCTGGCGCAATGGCTGACTGACAGCCAACCGGCGGCGTTTGATATTGCGATTGTTGTTGCAGATGGATTGTCTTCGCTGGCGGTACAACGACATGCCGCACCGCTGCTGGGCAGTTTGCTGGCTTCGCTGGCCGATACGCCGCTGCGGGTGGGGCCTGTGGTGATGGTTGAGCAGGGGCGGGTGGCAATTGGCGATCCTATCGGCGAGATCCTCAAGGCTCGTATGCTGGTGATGCTGATTGGTGAGCGCCCTGGATTAAGTTCGCCGGACTCGCTGGGCATCTACTTCACCTGGCAGCCTGCCAGTGGCAAGCACGACGCCAACCGTAATTGCATCTCCAATGTGCGTCACGAAGGTCTGCGTTATGAAGAAGCAACTCATAAACTGATGTACCTGCTGCTGGAAGCCGGTCGCCGTCAGCTGTCCGGGGTGGCATTAAAAGATGAATCCGATAACGGTCAGCAGCAGCTGAAGAACAAGCCCGGAAACTTGCTGCTGAATACACTCTAACTATTAATAATCACTACATTTACTGATACCAGCCGGAGAACCGCCATGAACAAATTGCAACTCGTCCTTAAACGCACGCTTTTTTATCCCAGTTTTCTGATGCTCTCGAGCGGCTTCTTTTTGCTCGAATTCCGCGGTTTGAGCGCTATTGCTACCGCAGCAGGGTTGGCATTGGCGCTGCATCTGGCCGTGAATGGCTACGATGTCTGGAAAGCGCGTCAGGTGGGGGTGTCGTCGGTAGACGGCTGATTTTCCAGCTGAGCCAGTCGGCTTTCCAGCTCGAGCAGCAGTGTGTGGGTTTTTTCCAATACGCGCTGCTGTGACTCGAATTCTTCCCGTGTCACCAGATTGGCACTACTGAACAGCAACTGCAGTCGGGATGCCATATTCTTGTGCATTTCTTCTGACAAGGATGCAAAGGGTGACTGTGCCAGTAACTGCTCGATTTTAAAGCGTATTTCGTTGGCGTTCATTTTTTATCTCCCGCTGTTTTGACGGCTGTTGCACGCTCAGAGAGCTGCTTGGCTAGCATGGCACTGTTGTGGCGCCAATGGTTACGAATATGCGCACCAGTATGGTGCTAAAAGAAATACAGTGCTCGATAAATGAGCAAATGGATTCTCAGAACCCAGAAAATTATATCAGGAAACCCACTAATAACGGGGTTTTCAAAGTTGGCACGGTCACTGCTAACTCTCACTCACAGAATTAAAACGGTGCTCAAGGTCGCAATTCCGGATCCCAAAGCATCGAGTCTGATCAATGACTAGCTTCGCTAACCGATGAAGGAAAAAACGATGAAAAAATTGTCTCAAGCTATCGTTCTTGCTGGTGCCATGACTGCAGGTCTGACCGCTGTTCAAACTGCCCAGGCAGAAATTTCTGCTTCTGTCGACATTGCCAGTATGTACCTGTGGCGTGGTCAGGATCTGGGTCTGGATAAGGGCACGGCAGTTGTATCCGGCGCTTTGGACTACAGCCATGAATCTGGCCTGTACGCTGGCGTATGGACCTCTTCCGGTGATTCCTCTCTGGGTAATGAAACTGACTTCTATGCCGGTTTTGCTGGCGCAGTCGGTGACTTTGGCTATGACCTGGGTTATGTCACATACATTTATTCAGAAACTGCTGCTGACGAATTCGACGACGCTGCAGAATTTTACCTGGGTCTGTCTTACAGCATGGTTGGTATTACTTTCTACGTACCAAGCGATTCTGATGCAGATGGCCTGTACACCGTACTGGGTGTTGATATTCCTGATACCAGCTTCTCTGTTGCTCTGGGTAACTACAGCGATATCGATGATGAGTACACTCACCTTGACGTGTCTTACGCTTACAACGACAGTGTTGGATTCACTGTATCCAAGATTGTTGATGAAGCCAACGAAGACAGCTACGACAAGTCCATGCGTTACGTTGTGTCTTACAGCCTGCCTATCGAGATGTAAAAAGCATACAATGGCCTGTGCCCTCGCACAGGCCATTCCCATCCTTTAGCTTAAAATAGGAGTTTTCTATGAAACTCATTACTGCTGTTGTGAAGCCGTTCAAGCTGGACGACGTGCGTGAAGCACTGTCTGAAATCGGTGTTCAGGGTATCACTGTGACTGAGGTCAAAGGCTTTGGTCGTCAGAAAGGTCATACCGAGTTGTACCGTGGTGCCGAGTACGTGGTCGATTTCTTGCCTAAAGTCAAAATCGAAGTGGCTGTTGCCGAAGATCTGACAGACAAGGTTATTGAAGCTATCACCAAAGCTGCCAATACCGGCAAAATTGGCGACGGCAAGATTTTTGTTACAACTCTGGAGCAGGTTGTACGTATCCGTACCGGTGAAACCGGCGCTGACGCGCTCTGATCCTTTTCAGTTCTAACTAACAGATAAAATCTAGCCTGATGCGGGGGGCTTAGAATGGAAAACAATATTTACGAATTGCAATACGCCATGGACACCTTTTATTTCCTGGTATGTGGCGCGTTGGTTATGTGGATGGCTGCTGGTTTTGCCATGCTGGAAGCGGGCCTGGTTCGCGCCAAAAACACGACCGAAATTCTGACTAAAAACATCGCGCTGTATGCGATCGCTTGCACCATGTACTTGGTGTGTGGCTACGAGTTGATGTACGGCGGTGGTTTCTTTCTGGACGGTATTGCAGATGTGGATCCTGCTGCTGTGTTGGGTGACTTTGCGGCACGTGAAGACGGTTTCCAGGGTGGTTCAATCTACGCCGGTGCGTCTGACTTCTTCTTCCAGGTTGTCTTCGTAGCAACTGCCATGTCTATTGTGTCTGGTGCGGTTGCTGAGCGTATGAAGCTGGGTGCTTTCATGGTCTTTGCCGTTGTTATGACTGGTTTTATCTATCCAATGGAAGGCAGCTGGACTTGGGGTGGCAACTCCGTGTTCGGAATGTTCAGCCTGGGTGATGACTTCGGTTTCTCTGACTTTGCTGGTTCCGGTATTGTTCACATGGCGGGTGCTGCTGCTGCTCTGGCGGGTGTTATTCTGCTGGGTGCACGTAAAGGCAAGTACGGTCCAAATGGTGAAATCCGTGCAATCCCTGGTGCCAACCTGCCGCTGGCAACGCTGGGCTGTTTCATCCTGTGGATGGGCTGGTTCGGTTTCAACGGTGGTTCTGTACTGAAACTGGGCGATATTGCCAATGCCAACGCAGTTGCAGTTGTGTTCACTAACACTAACGCAGCGGCTGCTGGTGGTTTGATCGGTGCTCTGTTGCTGGCCTTCGTACTGTTCCGCAAGGCGGATCTGACCATGTGTCTGAATGGTGCACTGGCTGGTCTGGTGGCGATTACTGCTGAGCCTTCAACGCCGACTCCTTTTGTCGCGACCTTGATTGGCTTTGTGGGTGGCTTGATTGTTGTTGTCGCTATCCTGACTCTGGACAAAATGAAGATTGATGATCCCGTTGGTGCGATCTCTGTTCATGGTGTTGTGGGTCTGTTTGGTCTGATGGTTGTACCGGTTACTAATGACGGTGCTTCTTTTGGTGGCCAGCTGATGGGTGCAATCACTATCTTTGTATGGGTCTTTGTTGCTTCTTTCATCACTTGGATGATCATCAAGGCGGTGATGGGTCTGCGTGTGAGCGAAGAGGCCGAGTACGAAGGTGTTGATATTTCAGAATGTGGTATGGAAGCTTACCCAGAATTTACTGGCAAGTAAGTTCGTCTGATGCGGTAACGGACTCCCGCAAAAAACCCGGCCATTGTTGGTCGGGTTTTTTTATGTCTACTGTTTAGGGGACAATCTATTTAATCCTGCACGGCGGCAACCCGGGGGCTGCCGGATGATCTCGACTCTGTGTCGCCGACGTTTGACAGGACCCGTCAGGCCTGCAAGTCGGCTTCGTGATTCGACACCATCCGCTAGCCCAGAGTGAGCACCGGATTAAATAGATGTCGCCTTTAGTGCGGTACAAATACTTAAAGCGGCGCGGTGGGGTCAATATCAATAGCGACTTTGTCTGTGAGTGTCTGTGAGCGAAGCGCTCGGGCCAGTGCTGCGAGGCTCTTGGATATTATTGCTAGTGGGGAGCGGCAGTCCGGCTGCAGGGCAGCCGGACAAAAAAATCAGAGGTCGATAAAATCGTAATAGCGATCAAGGTCTTGCTCCAGATGCTTGCGTTCGCGATGCGCTTCAATCGCTCGGCGCGCAACTACTTTGGCGGGCATCTTGCTGGCTTTGTTGACCACTACATTACCTTGGGGGTCAAACGTCACAACCTGTTCATGAGTTTCAAACTTGATTGCAGCTTCCATTGTCACGCTCCTTGGGTTGGTTTGGCAGGGCTATGACGATTTTTGATTTTCCAAGTTGCATTCGAATGACAGTAATGACCTGGATTGATGTATCTGCCAACCGGTTAGCTATTTAACCGATAATATTTTTCGGATTGAAGGGTTCGTTACCCTGCTCCAGCCGCAATGATTTGATGCTGCGTTTGATATTGATGAGATGGCGAGCAAACTCGGGACCTCGACGCTGTGTGACGGCGACTGCCAGCATGTCGATCACCATCAGATGGGCAATACGGGAGGTCATCGGGGTAAATTGTTCGGTGTCTTCTTCAATATTGATATGAATCGGGTAGTCGGCTTGCAAGCTGACCGCAGTATTGGCGGGCGCCAGGCTAACGACTTTGGCACCATGATGCTGGGCCAGGGCAATGGAATTGAGCAGATCCTTGGTGCGGCCACTTTGAGAGATGGCGACAGCGACGTCTTCAGGCCCCAGAGTCACTGCGGACATGGCTTGCATATGAGGGTCACTGTAAGCCGCTGTCGCAACTTGCAGCCGAAAAAACTTGTGTTGTGCATCAATAGCGACGGCCCCAGAGGCACCATAGCCATAAAATTCGACACGGGTGGCCATGCTGATGGCATTGGCAGCGACCCCTACCTGTTCTGATTTCAGCTGCGATTTGACTTGATGCAGTCGCTGGATGGTGGTGTCGGCAATCTTGCTGCAAATATTACTGATGCTGTCGTCTGTGGCGATGGCAAATTGACCAATGTTGTTGGTAATGGCCATTTCCTGGGCGACGCGAACCTTGAATTCCTGAAAACTGTTGCAGCCGATGCCACGGCAAAACCGGACGATGGTTGGTTCACTTACCTGGGCTTCCTGGGCGAGGTCGACGATGCGCATGTGCATCACTTGCTGTGGCGACCGCAACACGTATTCCGCCACTTTGATCTCGGATTTGCGCAAGTTGGGTATGGCAGCAGATATTTCGGCCAGAATCGGGCTGTTTCTCACAATAATGAGTCCGAATAATTGAAATTTGGTCACAGATTATAGAGTGCCTCTCTCTCATCGTCCTGTTAAATATCCTGCTGTACGGATAAACAGGGGATTTGTTGATCAGCATCTTCCGCAACGGGTGCAATCTGATAGACTCGCGGCATGGATACTTCACTGATAATAGATCAATTAAACGATGGCCAGCGTAATGCGGTGGCTGCGCAATCCCCCCATCAGCTGGTACTGGCAGGCGCAGGCTCGGGCAAAACCCGCGTGCTGGTGCATCGCATTGCCTGGTTGCTCAAGGTTGAAAATGTATCGCCTTTTGCCTTGATGGCGGTGACCTTCACCAATAAAGCGGCAAAAGAAATGAAAGGCCGTCTGGAGCAGTTGCTGGATGTGCCGGTCAGCGGCATGTGGGTGGGTACGTTTCATGGCCTGGCTCATCGCTTGCTGAAGCAGCATTGGCGTGAAGCCCGTTTGCCCCAATACTTCCAGATCCTGGACAGCGATGACCAGCTGCGGCTGATCAAGCGGTTGATGAAAGCGAACAATATCGATGATAGCCGCTATCCACCGCGACAGATGCAGTGGTTTATTAACGAACAAAAGGATGAAGGGCGGCGTGCCGCCCACGTCATTCCCTCCGCCGACCCTTTTACCCGTACCTTGCAGCAGTTTTACCAGGTCTATGAAGAAAACTGCCAGCAAAACGGTATGGTCGATTTTGGTGAAATCCTGCTGCGAGCTCATGAGCTCTGGTTACATAACCCGGAGCTGCTGCAGCATTATCAGCAACGTTTCAGCCATATTCTGGTTGATGAGTTTCAGGATACCAACAACATTCAGTACGCCTGGATTCGTTTGCTGGCAGGCAATGCGGTGTCTGTGATGGCGGTAGGGGATGATGATCAGTCCATTTATGGCTGGCGAGGCGCTAACATCGGTAATATTCGCAATTTCCAGCAGGATTTTGCTGGAGCGGAAATGATCAAGCTGGAACAAAATTACCGCTCAACGGCGACGATTCTGGATGCCGCCAACGCCGTCATCAGTAACAACAGCGGACGGCTGGGGAAACAACTGCATACAACGGGTGAAAAGGGTGACCCTATCCGTTTGTACCGCGCCTTTAATGAGCAGGATGAAGCCCGTTACATCGCCGACCTGGTAGACAGCTGGGCCAAAAAAGGCCATGCCAGGGCCGACATGGCGATTCTCTATCGCTCCAATGCCCAGTCGCGCACCTTGGAAGAGGCCATGCTGCGGGCGGGTATTCCCTACCGCATCTATGGTGGCCAGCGTTTTTATGACCGACTGGAAATCAAGAATGCCATGGCGTATCTGCGACTGTTGTTAAATCGGCAGGACGATGCTGCGATGGAGCGGGTGATTAACGTACCGACCCGTGCGATTGGTGAAAAAACTCTGGATACCTTGCGTTCAATCGCCCGAGATCAGGGCTGCTCGTTATGGGATGCTTGTACCGAGGTGACTGCAACGGGGGGCTTGCCGAAACGGGCTGGTGCTGCCGTCACGGGTTTTATGACGCTGATTGACGAGATGTGTGTCGGGATTGATGACATAGAATTGCACGAGCTGGTGGATCAAGTGATTGCCCAGACGGGGCTGATAGAACATCACCGCAAGGAAAAGGGCGAAAAGGGCCAGGCTCGAGTGGAAAACCTGGAGGAGCTGGTGAATGCTGCCCGAGTTTTTGAAGGCAGTGGTGATGACGAAGAAGCCAGCCTGCTGGTGCAATTTCTCGATAGCGCTGCCCTGGATGCGGGTGAAGGTCAGGCCGATGAGCATGAAGATGCGGTGCAAATGATGACGCTGCATTCTGCCAAGGGGCTGGAGTTCCCCCAAGTGGTGCTTACCGGGCTGGAAGATGGCTTATTCCCGCACAAAATGTCGATGGATGATGCTGATGGCCTGGAAGAAGAGCGGCGTTTGGCCTATGTCGGTATAACGCGTGCCATGGATCATCTGGTGATCACTTATGCTGAAAGCCGCCGCTTGCATGGTCAGGAGAATCTCAGCACACCGTCGCGTTTTATTCGTGAAATCCCCGCCGAGCTGGTGGATGAAGTTCGCCTGAAAAATACCGTATCCCGTCCGTTGAGTTCGCGTCGGCCTCGCTCTGGCAACCATAAACTGGTGGCGGCGATATCGGCCGATTGGCCGTTTGGGTTGGGCAGCCGGGTATTCCATGAAATGTTTGGTGAGGGGACGGTATTGCAGTTCGAAGGCCAGGGGCCGGGTTTGCGAGTGCAAGTGAATTTTGATGAAGCAGGTAGCAAGTGGCTGGTACTCAGCTTCGCCAAACTGAAACCGGTGTAAGTATATAGGGGTGACGGTCGGGCTACTGTTTGGGTGGCTTCACCTGCTTATCCGTTCTTGCCTGTGCCTGTCGCGGAACACTTCCTGCGCCCGTGGTGCCGCGTATGAATCAGCGCGGCACTCGGCGAATTCGTCCGGTGTCATCAATCGCAACGTAGACGAAAACGGCATCCACCACTTTGCGGCGTTCGCTTTCGTTCGGGTTCTGGGTCCAGACTTCAATAGCGATACGAATTGACGATGAACCTATCTCCAGCATACGGGTATAAAAACACACCGCTGCACCTATGCGTATTGGCGACATAAAGACGACGGACTCCAGCGCCACATTGGCGATGCGTCCGTGTGCCAGCCGACTTGCCACGGTTTCGGCAGCATGATCCATTTGTGCCACCACCCAGCCACCGCTGATGTCGCCGTGGGTGTTGGTATCTCCTCGGGATGGAATCAGGCGGAGTGTCAACTCGCCATCGGGTTTGGGTTCGCAATCGTCCTTCGATCTGGCTTTCATAGGGATTCCTGATTCAAATTATTTTTCGGAAGTTTACTTCTTTTTGATCGTTGACAATACAGACTGGTCGGAGATTGGTACGAACAAAAAACGGTCATGCAACACGACAAAGGTGACATCGTGCCTAGCTGTGTGCTGTCATGCCCGAAAATAAGTACCTGTAACCAAAATGAAACATTTTTGTAATAAACAGGTGCGCGTCATGTAGGTGTAATACAGTTACTGGACAATACCTCTCTTTTGAAAACGATCTGCCTGCTGGGTATCATCAGGTCACATTGAAGGAAATAGCATGAAACATTCTCTCGTTGCCGGTGTGGTTTTGCTGGCTTCAGTGTTTAGTCAAAGCGCTTTTGCTGAGCGTAACTACATCAGCATTGTTGGCTCCTCAACGGTCTATCCGTTTTCTACGGTCGTTGCTGAACGTTTTGGCAAATCGACCAAGTTCCGTACTCCTAAAGTCGAGTCTACGGGTTCCGGTGGTGGCCTGAAGTTGTTCTGTACTGGTGTTGGTGATACCACACCTGACATTACTAATGCGTCTCGTCGTATCAAGGCGTCTGAAATTGCCTTGTGTACCAAAAATGGCGTCAAGGATATTGTCGAAGTCATGATTGGCTTTGATGGCATCGTGTTCGCAAACGCAGCATCCAATCCTCGTACCTCTTTGTCGCGCAAAGATATCTTTCTGGCGTTGGCGAAAATGGTGCCAGCGGCGGACGGTTCAGACAAGCTGATCGCCAACCCTTATAAAACCTGGAAACAAGTAAACCCTGCCTTGGCTAATACACCGATCAAGGTCTTGGGGCCTCCGCCAACCTCCGGAACCCGTGATGCGTTTGTGGAATTGGCGATGGAAGGGGGCTGTACCCAGTTTCCGTTTATCAAGGCGCTGAAAAAATCCGATCCAGACAAATACAAGGCGATTTGCCATGGTTTGCGTGAAGACGGTGGCTATGTCGAAGCCGGTGAAAACGACAACCTGATTGTACAGAAACTGGCTGCCAGCCCGGATTCCTACGGCATTTTTGGCTACAGCTTTCTGGAACAGAATGAAGACAAGGTGCAAGGCTCTCTGGTTGATGGTGTTGAGCCTACGTTCGACAACATTGCTGCCGATAAATACCCAATCAGTCGTTCACTTTATTTCTACGTCAAAAAGGCCCACGTCGGGGTGATTCCGGGTATTGCAGAATACCTCGCCGAATTTACTTCAGCACGGGCTATCGGTGAAGATGGTTATCTTGCTGACAAGGGGATGATTCCGATGGAAGAATCCCGTCGTCGGGGAGTCGCGGCCAGCGTCAAGTCACTGACCCCGATCGGCCAGTAACCGTCAGGGTGCGGAGCCATACCATCGGCTCCGTTTCTGTCATACGGATGTGTTATTCAGGCCGGTAAGATCGACGGCTGTTCCTTGTTCTGTTCAGGCTAGTCATTATGACCTTCAGCATTTTGCTACTTGTCATCGCGATTCTGTTTGTAATCGCATACATTGGCGGCGCTCGCCGAGCTCGTTCTCTGGTCAGCCCCGGCGTCACTTTGAATTCATTGCCGGGCCACTATGGCTCACTGGTCGCCCTTTGGACCTGTTTGCCACCCTTATTGTTAATGTTGTGTTGGGGCATGCTCGAAAGCCCTGTTATCGACCGTTTGCTGGAAGCGCAGTTGCCAGCCGGGATCCAAGCCGAAGGAGGCAACCGCGTGAGCCTGGCGCTGAGCAAGGTTCATAATCTGGCGGGTGGTGCGAATGTGGAGGCCGATCCGGAATTGGCCCCTGTGGTCTTGCACCTGGTTGATCTGCAGTCGCGCAACCGCATGTTGAGTACCGCGTTGGTGCTGGCATTGGCGTTGGCCGGATTTGGCTTCAGCCTGCGTCGCCTGGCACCCGCGCTACGAGCCAGAAACGAAGTGGAAGGTATTGTCCGGTCACTGCTGTTCTGCAGCTCCGGTGTGGCAGTGCTGACGACCGTCGGGATTCTTAGCAGTGTGCTGTTTGAAGCCTGGATGTTTTTTGGCAAAGTGAATGTCTTTGATTTCCTGTTTGGCACGACCTGGTCACCCCAGGTGGCATTGCGGGCAGATCAGTCCGGTTCTTCCGGCAGTTTTGGTGCCATTCCGCTGTTTACCGGTACCTTGCTGATTTCCATGATTGCCATGCTGATTGCTGTCCCGATTGGGCTGATGTCTGCCATTTATCTGTCTGAGTATGCCACTCCCCGTATTCGTAACTACGCCAAGCCGGCACTGGAAGTGCTGGCCGGTATTCCGACCGTTGTTTATGGCTTTTTTGCTGCTCTGACGGTGGCGCCTATCCTGAAAAGTCTGGGGGCGGATGTGGGCCTGGAAGTTTCGTCCGAGAGTGCATTGGCGGCTGGACTGGTGATGGGAGTGATGATTATCCCATTTGTATCGTCCTTGTCTGATGACGTTATTAATGCCGTGCCACAGTCTCTGCGTGACGGCAGTTACGGCTTGGGGGCGACCCAGAGCGAGACGATACGTCATGTTGTTATTCCGGCGGCATTGCCCGGTATCGTCGGTGCCGTCATGCTGGCAGTTTCCAGAGCCATTGGTGAAACCATGATTGTTGCCATGGCGGCGGGTCTGGCAGCGAATCTGACGGCAAATCCGCTGGAAAGTGTGACGACAGTGACGGTGCAGATTGTGACCTTGCTGGTCGGTGATCAGGAGTTTGATTCTTCCAAGACTTTGGCGGCATTTGCGCTGGGGCTGGTGTTGTTCCTGGTGACTCTGATTCTCAATTTTGTGGCGCTGAAAGTGGTACAGAAGTACCGGGAGCAATATGACTGATCAAGTGACTACCCGTGCCAGGGTAGAGCAAAGCATGACGCGTCGCCGTCGTGCAGAAGTGCGTTTTCGTCTGTATGGCATGTTGTCGATAGGGTTTGGCTTGCTGTGCCTGGTTGTGCTGTTTGGGAATATTATCCTCAAGGGCGGTTCTGCGTTTGAGCAAACGGTGTTGCAATCGGAAGTGTACCTCGACGGAGACTATCTGGGGCTGACTCCGCAATCGTCGGTAGAGGCGCGTCGCAACGCGGACTATGAAGGGCTGATCAAACAGTACCTGAAAGAGTCGATACCGGTTTCTGGTCGCAATGAGCGCCGTGCGCTGTATAGCCTGGTCAGTGTGGGTGCACATTGGCAGTTACAAAAAGCAGTACTGGACAACCCGGATCTGATTGATACCACCCTGAATATCGAACTGATCATGGATGATGATGTAGACCAGTGGTTCAAGCATGATCGTGATGAGGGCCGTGCCGGACGGCTGAGCGAGTTACAGCTGGGCTGGCTCGAACAGTGGGCGTCTGAGGGGCGATTGAAAAGCCGCTTCAGTACAACCTTCTTTACCAATGGTGATTCGCGGGAACCAGAGTTGGCCGGTGTTCATGGTGCCATGATGGGAACCTTCCTGACGCTGATGGTAACCTTCCTGTTATCGTTCCCTATCGGGGTGGCGGCAGCGATTTATCTGGAAGAGTTTGCTCCTAAAAACCGTGTCACCGAAATTGTTGAAATCAACATCAATAACCTGGCGGCGGTGCCCAGCATTACGTTTGGCTTACTGGGGCTGGCGATTTTTATCAACATCTTTGGTGTCGCCCGTTCAACGCCATTGATTGGTGGTCTGGTGCTGACATTGATGACATTGCCGACCATTATTATTTCCGGTCGAGCGGCGATCAAATCCGTACCGCCCTCCATTCGTGAGGCCGCCTTCGGGTTGGGTGCCTCAAAGATGCAGGTGGTCTTTCATCATGTATTGCCACTGGCGCTGCCGGGTATGCTGACGGGAACCATTATCGGTATGGCTCAGGCGCTGGGTGAAACGGCACCATTATTAATGATCGGCATGATTGCTTTTGTGGTCGATGTGCCAGGGTTTATTACGGATCCGTCGACGGTGTTGCCTGTGCAGATCTTTCTTTGGTCCGACAGCCCCGAACAAGCATTCACTGAACGGACTTCGGGAGCCATCATCGTATTGCTGGCCTTCCTGATCATGATGAACACTGCTGCAGTCTGGCTGCGTCGTCGTCTTGAACGACGCTGGTAAACGCTAACTATCCGGATTTTTTGTTATGAGTATTATCGAAAACCACAAAACCGACGGCGAACCGTTCTGCGACTCTCCCAAGCTGAAAGCCCGCAGTGTTGGCGTCTTCTATGCCGACAAACAGGCCATCTTTGACGTAAGTCTGGACATTGGTGCCAACGAAGTGATTGCATTGATCGGGCCATCGGGTTGTGGCAAGTCAACTTTCTTGCGTTGTCTTAACCGGATGAACGATACCATTGATATCTGCCGGGTTACGGGGGATATTCTGCTTGATGACGAGGATATTTACGGCCCAAAAGTCGACGTGGTACCTCTGCGGGCGCGGGTCGGAATGGTTTTTCAGAAACCGAACCCGTTTCCAAAATCCATCTTCGACAATGTTTCCTATGGCCCGCGTATTCACGGGCTGGTGAATCATCGTGATGAACTGGATGAAGTGGTCGAGCGCAGCTTGCAGCGGGCAGGTTTGTGGTCGGAAGTGAAAGACCGGTTACATTCACCGGGTACTGGTCTATCGGGTGGTCAGCAGCAGCGTTTGTGTATTGCGCGAACAATTGCGGTTGACCCTGAAGTGATTCTTATGGATGAGCCATGTTCTGCGCTGGATCCGATTGCAACTGCTAAAATTGAAGAATTGATTGACGAATTGCGAGAGAACTACACTATCGCGATTGTTACTCACTCAATGCAGCAAGCGGCTCGGGTATCCCAACGCACCGCGTATTTTCACCTGGGTCAGTTGATTGAGGTAAACCCGACTGATCTCGTGTTTACCACGCCGCAACATGCACTGACTGAGGCGTATATTACTGGCCGTTTCGGCTAAAAGGAGAGCACAATTGCCAAACAAGGGCGCACCGGTTGAAATGAATTTCAGCCAGCATATATCCGGTCAATTCAATTCGGATCTCGAAGCCATTCGTAGTCAGATGATGGAAATGGGCGGACTGGTCGAGCGCCAGGTCGCCAACGCCATTGAAGCGATTACCACCGGTGACACGACCCCCGCAGATGACATCATTCGCCGGGAAGATGACGTGGATCGTATGGAAGTCGCTATCGACCGGGAATGCACCCAGATTCTTGTGCGTCGACAACCGGCGGCTTCCGACCTGCGTATGGTTCTGGCCGTCTCTCGCGTGGTTCGCGATCTTGAACGTATCGGCGATGAAGCAACCAAAATTGCCGTTCATGCACTGGAAATCAGTGGCTCGACCAATAGTGGCTATTGCCAGCAGTCGATTCGTTATATGGGCGCAGAAATTGGTAAAATGATTTCAGGAGCGCTGAATGCCTTTGCCCGTAATGACGTCGATGGCGCACTCGATGTGGTTCGTAACGACAAGCTCGTGGATCAGCAATATTCTGCCGCGTTGCGAGAGCTGATTACCTATATGATGGAAGATCCTCGCTCCATCGGTCAGGCGATTAACATACTCTGGATTTTGCGCGCGATCGAACGTATTGGCGACCATGCCCGGAACATATCTGAGCAAGTGATCTACGTTGTCAGTGGTGCCGATGTGCGTCATAGCTCCATTACGGAAATGGAAGAGCGCGCTCACAAGGATGATTTGCCTCATACCGGAGAGTAAACGGCGTTCGTGCAGGAATTTTCCAGAAAGCGTGGGTTTTTCAGTATGTTAGGTGAAAAAAACATTGACGGGTATCGAAAGCATCTATAGTATTCCCGCCCACTTAGCCGGTATAGCTCAGTTGGTAGAGCAACTGACTTGTAATCAGTAGGTCCCGAGTTCGACTCTTGGTGCCGGCACCAGTACTTTAAACCCGCGTATATCGCGGGTTTTTTTATGTCTGCTATTCTGACTGTTCACGGTAAACCCGCAGTATATTTGACCAAACTATTGGCGCTGGATAGAAGGAGCCGTCGTAAATGGCATTGTTGATTTCTTTGTCCGGGTGGTTACGCCCCTACAATGATGAAATAGCGTTGGCGATTATTGCGACTCTGCTGGTGGTCTTTGGAGACAGTATTAATCGAACGGTACGGAAGCTGGTGAGGCAGTACTGGGTAGGCTTTCGGGTCTTGATCTTTGTCGCGCTCTGTACCTTTGGCTACGGCACGTTAACGGTCTGGTTGGTACCTTTGCTGGCCCGAGTATTAATCGGTCTGTCAGCGCCTGTCTATGTGGCCTCTGTTGTTGGGAGTTTTTTGGTGCTGGGGATTCTGGCGGAGAGATACCACAAGGGGTAACGGTGATTGGTTGGTACACCGGGTGGGTAATCGAATAGCGCGGTGAGAATCTGGCAAGATGCAGATAGTGCGGAGTACAGCTGAAGAAGCAATAGGGGCTAAAAAATTGGGCGACTAGTACATCCTGTACAGGCCGCCACAGCACCCTGGAACAGTCCTGGTTCCTCTGGCATCGTCCTTGTCACAGTCCATCGTGTTGGTCATCCCTGAGCAAATCCATTGCTCTCATTGTCCTTTTACCTTCCTGGTAGGCCTCCTGGCCGGTCTTCCGTGGGCAATCCAATCCATTTGCCTTGCCTTCCTGGCTGATCATCCAATGACGAATATCCCTGAACCTCTTCCAGAGGTGTGTCCTGACATTCCCTTGTGTTGCTCAACCGAGCCGTCCTGATCCCTTATCGCCAATCCCTGGTTTGTCCGGCACATCATGTGCTATGTCCATTTCCTTTGCCGTCCTGGCTGCACTTGCCTGTGCGATATCCTGCTCCGCTTCTTCCTGAAGCGGGTGCCATCCTGGCAATCTTCCGTTGATTTCCTGTCCCTGTGATTGTCACTTTACCAAAGTTGGCCGTGAGCAGAAGTTCCACAAAGCTGCCAATTGCTTGCCATAAAATTGAAATGAAAAATAAATTCCATGAAAAACAAAGGGTTATATTTTTTGGTTGGGACGAATGAGGGGAGTATTGCAGGCCAGATTACGGATTTCCCACACGTTTGTGCGATATCTCGCACAGGTATGTGGGTGTATCTCTCTTTTTCTGTCGTGGGAAGGAAAATAACGCTGGCTGATTACCGGGAGGTGTGTGCGCTCTGTGCGTTCACTTGTTGTGAAAAAGCTTGCGGATCAGCAATTTCACCGTCTTCCCGTAGTGCCGGATAGGGAAGGTTGTGCTTTTGGCAGAGTCTGGCTGCCGATGGTTGGCACCATTCAAATAACAGGGTACTGAATCGTATATCGTTCAGGTGGCGTTGTTCAAACATGCCGGCCAGTTGGCGCTGGCGGGCGGCTTCACAAAGAATGATGGCGGCTGCAACGGAGACATTAAAAGAATGTACCATACCCAGCATGGGAATGATCAGGTGTTCGTCAGCCAGTTCGGAGGCCGCATCACTGACCCCTTCTTTCTCCGTGCCCATCAGTATCGCGGTTGGTTGGGTAAAGTCATAGGCACGGAAGTCGATAGCCCGGTCTGTCAGATGGGCTGCACAGACTTTGATGCCGCGCTGCTGGTGGCTACGGATGGCGGCTTCGATATCCGGATGCGTATTGACCGTGACCCAGCTCTCTGAGCCTGCAGCGGCTGCACTGGTGACGCTGTTGAGCCGGTAAGTGGTGGTCGGCCATACGCAGTGCACATCCTGAACGCCAAAGGCATCACAGGAGCGGGCAATCGCAGCGAGGTTGTGCGATTTGTAGACTTCATCGGTAATCACCGACAGGTCTGGCTGGCGTCGGTTGAGGGTGTTGATGACACAACTCAGGCGTTCTGGCGTCATGGTCGGCAATGTCTCTCTGGCTCAAAACGGGGCGGCATTGTATAAAACCTTCCAGTTTTATGCACGGAACAGGTATGAAAGACAATTTATTGATAGGAGCCGGCTATTTGTGGCGCGGCTTTGCACTGTTGAATGAACCGGGAATACGCCGTTACGTCTGGCTGCCCATTCTGATTAATCTGGTGTTGCTGGCGCTGGGTATTTATTGGCTGGTTGAGTCTGTTACCAGCTGGGAGTGGCTGGACTCCGGTTGGTTCGGATGGCTTGCCTGGCTGGTTGTGCCCTTGATGTTATTACTCTCGACACTGATTTCAGGTTATCTGTTCAGTGCAGTGCTGTTGCTGTTGGCAAGCCCGTTTTATGGCTTGCTGGCAGGCAAGATCGAACGGCGCCAGGGCCATGTGGTCGAGGATGAATCCATTGCTGCACTGATTCCCCGTACGCTGATGCGTGAACTGGTCAAAATGGGTTATTACCTGCCGCGTTATTTGCTGCTGTTGTTGCTGTCGTTTGTGCCTGGCCTCAATTTGTTGATGCCGCTGGCCTGGTTCTGGTTTGGTAGCTGGGTGATGGCGTTGCAGTACAGCGACTATACCCTGGACAACCAGCAGCAGGATTTTCGTGCCAGTCGCGAACAAGTGGCGACGCAACGCTGGACGGCCTGGGGCTTTGGTGCCTCGGTGTCGGTATTGATGACGATTCCGCTGCTGAACTGCCTGGTGCCACCGGCAGCGGTGATCGGTGCAACCTTGTGGCAGCTGCAACGGCAATCTGATCAGTCTCGGCTAAGCTGAAGATTCGGGGCGCCGTCAGGGTGCCAGGATATAAGTTGCTGACCGAGGTGCAGCAGATGGCTGAGCTGACAATTCTGCTAGTCGACGACGCGGCGTTTATTCGTGATCTG
This sequence comes from Candidatus Thalassolituus haligoni, assembly GCF_041222825.1. Classification (NCBI taxonomy): domain Bacteria; kingdom Pseudomonadati; phylum Pseudomonadota; class Gammaproteobacteria; order Oceanospirillales; family Oceanospirillaceae; genus Thalassolituus; species Candidatus Thalassolituus haligoni. Next base: position 4,082,500 of record NZ_CP139482.1, on the reverse strand, counting down.
GTGAAAAAAGCCGTGCGTCAAACCTATCCCGGTTGTGAGCTGATTGAGGCGACCAATGGCCGCAAGGCGGTGGCGCTATTGGATAGCCATCGTTTTGATCTGGTTCTGTGTGATTGGGAAATGCCTGAGATGTCGGGTATCGAGGTATTGAAATGGATGCGCGAGCAACCGAATTACAAAGCCACGCCTTTTATGATGATCACCAGTCGTGGTGATCGTGATCACGTACTCAAGGCTGTTGAAGCCGGTGTTTCCAGCTATATTGGCAAACCGTTTACGCGGGATGCCTTTGTCGACAAGCTGAGCCGTATGGTGTTTCGGCATTTGAAAGTAAGACCAGCTACCGTATCGGAACAAGCAGTACCTTCAGCAGACCGTAGTGGCGCTTCGGTGTTGATGGGGAATGTGGGCAATCAGGCGCTGGTAGGCAAGACTGCACCAGGGGCGGCCAGAGCCGCCGTTGTTTCTCCCTTGCTGGCCAGATCCCCGCATCCTGAACCGGTGTCAAAAACCGGCGCAAAAGGCCAGGCCAATGTCCGTTTTGCCTCTGGCGTTGAAGCCCGGCTGGTTATCCGGGACATCAGCTTGCAGGAAATGATTGGTGTTTTTCGGCGTCAGGATGCACTGCCGGTGTTACTGGAGCAGGCCGTTGTTGATGTGATTCATCCTGACAATGGTGATATTGCCCGGATTAATGCGTTTGTTCGCATGTTGCAGGCGCAAGAGCCGCATCCGGACGCCGAGACTGTCCAGATTCGACTGCGCATTGTCGATGACGATCCGGACAAGCTGGATGCCTTGTCGCGGTTTATTGGCCAGGCGCGCTAGTGTCAGAAAGACGACTGCCGGGGAAAACGCAGGTAAACGTGCTGCCCTTGCCTTCTTCGCTGCTGATTTGCAGTTCACCATCATGATGCAGCAATACGTGTTTGACGATGGCCAGTCCTAGACCGGTGCCGCCGGTGGCGATGCTGCGGCTCGGGTCGGCGCGATAGAAACGCTCGGTCAGGCGAGGAATATGATGATGAGCAATACCGATGCCGTTGTCAGTAACACTGAAATAACCTTTGCCGCCCTCTGAGTACCAGTGCAGCTTCACATGGCCGCCTTCGGGGGTGTATTTCACCGCATTAAATACCAGGTTGGAAAAGGCACTGCGGAGTTCGTTATAAAACCCCATCAGCTTTTGGTCGTGGTCAATACTCAGCGAGAGAGTGTGTTTGTTGCTGCTGAGAGAGGCTGCGTCACGGCGAATCGCTTCCAGCAGCGGTTGCAACGCCACTGGCTGAGCCTGCTCATTCTCACCTGTTTCCAGCCGCGACAGCATCAGCAGATCCTTGAGCAGATTTTCCATGCGATGACTCTGCTCGCTCATCTGTTGCAGCATGCGTCCCCAGCGGGGTGGCAACATTTCAGAAGCAGCTTGCATGGTTTCGACGTAGCCGGAAATCACCGTGAGGGGGGTGCGTAACTCGTGGCTGACGTTGGCGACGAAGTCTTTGCGCATTTCTTCCAGTTGCTTCAGGCGGGTGACGTCATGCACCAGGATCAAGCGGTCTTTACGGCCAAACAAGGTGATATTGAATTGCAGGTAAATACGCGGGTTGATTGGAGAGCGAATGGTCAGCGGTTCGTGGTAGTCCGCCTTGTCGAAGTAGGCCTTGAACTCCGGCGTTCGAATCAGGTTGGTAATGGGCTGGCCAATATCAACCGGGCTGCGTAAGCCAAGGTAGTTTTGAGCGGCCTGATTCCAGAACTCCAGTGCCCCGGTGGCGTCGACCATCAATACCGAATCCTGCAGCGCGGCGGTTGAATCCTGTATGCGGTTGATAATGGCCTGCAAGCGCTGTTGATGTTTGATGCTGCTTTGTTGCAAGCGCTGGTTTTCCGTAAAAATGGAACCCCAGATACCGAGTGTGCGTGGCAAGACGGTGGTTTGTCCCTGATCCAGCCAGCGATGCAGGCGATAGAGCTGCAGCCACTGCCAGGAGATATAGATGCCCATCATCAGGCACAGGGCTTCCAGTGGCTTGCCAAAATAATAGTAGCCACAGCCAACGGCAAGTATCAGCAGATAAAGGATTCGGCGCAGCTCTCTGCGCCAGACAGGGGTCATCAAAATCAGGAGGCTTTGATCGAAAAGCGATAGCCCGTGCCACGAACGGTCTGAATCAGCTGTTCGTGGGATTCGCCAAGCGCCTTGCGCAGACGGCGAATATGGACATCGACGGTACGTTCTTCAACGTAGACATTACCACCCCATACCTGATCCAGTAGCTGGGCGCGGGAGTAGGCGCGCTCCTGATGGGTCATGAAAAATTGCAACAGGCGGTACTCGGTAGGGCCAATATCAATCGGGTTACCATGGGCGGTCACCCGGTGACAGACCGGGTCGAGCATCAGGCCACTGACCTCGATTGGTTCTTCAATGCCTTGCGGCGTTGAGCGCCGTAAAACGGCCTTCAGGCGCGCCACCAGCTCACGCGGTGAAAACGGTTTGGTGATGTAATCGTCCGCCCCCGCTTCCAGTCCTTGAACCTTGTTATCTTCTTCGCCCTTGGCAGTCAGCATGATGATCGGCAGCTCGGCAGTTCGATCTTCGCGCTTGAGGCGGCGAGCAAACTCGACACCGCTGGTGCCTGGCAGCATCCAGTCAAGCAAAATCATATCTGGCTTTCTGTCGATAATCTGCGCATGTGCTTCCTGTACATTCGCTGCTTCAAGGCATTCATACCCGGCCATTTCCAGGGCCACGGCTATCATTTCCCGGATCGGGGCTTCATCGTCCACAATAAGAACGGTCTTGCCTGCTTTGGTCATAACGGCTCGTCACGCAAATGTCACAATAGGAATAATGCGGGGGTATTACACTGATCCAGTGTTACAAGCATGTGACACTGCTGAGATTGGCGTCAAGCATATTGCCTGATCAGGGCAAAGATGGCGTCGCCAGGGCGTAGTTCAGCACCAGGCCAACCCAAATAATCGCGCCATACCAGTGAGCTGCCAGAAACTCCTTTAAACAGGCCATACGCTCACGGCTGCGGATGGCACGTAATTGCCACCACAAATAACCACCTGCAATTAACCAGGCGAGGTAGAATGGCCACCCTGCGTCTAATTGGCTGCCTGTCAGTAGCAGACAAAAATGCGCCATGCCATAAAGAATGGCAATCATGGTGACGTCCAGATCACCAAACAGGATTGCGGTGCTTTTGACACCGATCAACAGATCATCGTCGCGGTCGACCATGGCATAAATGGTGTCATAGCCGACGGTCCAGCAGACGTTAGCAATAAATAACAGCCAGCAGAGGGATGTCAGTTCATTGGCTTGCGCAGCGAACGCCATGGGAATTGCCCAGGAGAACGCAGCTCCGAGAAACACCTGTGGCAGGTGCGTGTGGCGTTTCATGTAAGGATAAAGTGCTGCCAGAGCAACCCCGCCGAGTGACAGCCAGAGGGTCAGGGTATTGGTCATTAACACCAGCAGCAAGCCGATCAGACAGAGCATAACAAAACCGATCAGCGCCTCGCGGTCGGCTATGCGGCCCTGCGTCAGGGGCCGATCCTGCGTGCGTTTGACGTGGCGGTCGATATGACGATCGGCGTAGTCGTTGATGACACAACCGGCGGAGCGCATCACAAATACTCCGAGGGTAAAAATCACCAGGTTGGCAATCGATGGCAAACCTTCGGCGGCCACCCATAGCGCCCATAGCATCGGCCATAACAGCAGGTAGGAACCGACCGGTTTGTTCAGCCGGGTCAGCTGAATCCACTGATGCCAGCGTGGCCAGAGTTTATCGAGTGTGGCAGACAGAGGTGATTGCATAATCAATGCCTTGTGTCGTCTGGCGAATGGAAGCGTGGTGATAGCAGTAGCGAAGAGAACGCCTCCGTTACCAGTAGAGGCGCACCGTTGATTGTAAACACGGAGCGCCTTGTCCAGCAAAAACAATGCGCACTGTCGGTTACCGGTTGACAGGCTTGACTGAACTTCAATGGTTGTCGGCGCAAGCTGGCCTGGCTGAATAAGTAGCTGCCAAGAGAACGATTGCCAAGATGACGAATTGGCTGACCAACCCTTGCCAGGCTGGTCAAGGGAATGACGGTACGGGCTCTTACCAGCTCGTATTGCCCCTGGCGCAGTGATACTTCGCGTACCCATACCGGTTGCCGCCAGCGCAATTTCAGGTCGGCACATTCAGAGGGCAAGGCTGGGCCGTGATATTGTCTGACGACATCGACCGAAAACTCAGCGGGATTCAGCGCCTGCAAACGTTTGGTCAGCGATCCGGCGTCATCAAGCCAGTAGCGCCAGGGTCGGGGAATGCCCGCCAGCGCAGTTTGAAAACGTCCACTCCAGCGAGGCGCGGTTGCCAACAGCCGGGCGTGGTATCGGGGTGTAGTGCTTTTCATGGCGGCGCAGCATGCGGCAAATCGCATTTACTGGCAAGAGGATTGCCCTGTCCATTGATTTTATCCGGGTTGGCCAGTAGCTTAGGCGCCTTTACCGCTGACACGAGTGATAAACGGCGGGTAAACAAGCGATTGACAGGTATTTGCATGAAAAAGTGGCAGTGCGTGGTGTGTGGCTGGATTTATGATGAAGCCGAAGGCGCACCGGAAGAAGGTATTCCACCAGGGACTTGCTGGGAGGATGTACCGGATGACTTTACCTGCCCGGATTGTGGTGTTGGCAAAGACGACTTTGAAATGATCGAGATTTGATCATTGGCTCCTGTCTCTCCTTCATCCCCGGTCACTCTCCCTGAAGCCCCTTGGTCATTGATCATTCTGGGTGCCGGAATGGCAGGCTACCGTTTGGCTCGCGAATACCGCCAGCGTAACGCAGACGCCACAGTACTGCTGATTTGCCCTGACGGCGGGCAACTGCTGCAGGCCAGTGCCGCCGAGATGGCAGATACGCTGGGCATCGCCGTACTGAATAATACTCGTGTCACCGAGATCGACCGGCTCAACGGCAACCTTGAGAC